>NZ_JBFTNF010000018.1:0-107114 GCF_056397345.1 Cupriavidus sp. 05N38 | reverse complement strand
CGCAACGGCAACCGCGACGCCTTCACCGACGGCGCCCGCACCGGCAAGTTCGACCCGTACACCGAAGGTGCCCGTATCGTGGCCGGCCTGGACCGCGTCGGCGTGTCGGCCAGCCCGGCGCGCAACGGCAGCCGCGACGCCTTCACCGATGGCGCCCGCAGCGGCAACCGCGATGCCTTCACCGAYGGCGCCCGCACCGGCAAGTTCGATGTCTTCACCGAAGGCGCCAACGCCTGAACACAGTCGGAGATGGTTCCGGATCGCGACAGGGGGTAGCCGGCAAGTGCCGGCTATCGCACCCGGTGGGGCGTCCGGCTGGCAATTGCTACTAGTCTGGAGTGCATGATGAATCTACGAGACAGCTTCCTGATCGTGGTCGGCTGGGTCGGGCTCTGCCTGGTCAGCGGCTCTATGGTCACGGTGGTCGCCCAAGTGCTGCCTTCCTGAGCAGCCTGGGTGGCTTTTTGCGACTGCACATGGAATTGGCTTGAGGATCTATCGACAGATAGATAAGATCACGCTATGAAAACGCAATCCGTACGCGAACAACTGCTCGAACATACGCTGGTGCTGATCCGCCGCCGTGGTTTCAACGGCTTCAGCTATCGCGATCTTGCCGAGCTGGTCGGGGTAAAAACCTCGAGCATCCACTATTACTTCCCCGCCAAGGACGACCTGGTGCTGGAAGCGGTGAAGGAATACAGCGCACGCGTCACAGAGCGGATCCGCAACATCGACGCCAGCCTGCCGCCGCATGCCCAAGCCGAGGTGTACCTCAGCTTCCTGCGCAATGCCGCCTGCGGTGACCAGATCTGCCTGGCTGGCATGTTGTCGACCGAAACCCTGTGCCTGCCCGAGACGGTACACGCCGAGCTCAAGACGTTCTACCGCATGAACGAGAACTGGCTGATGGGGTTGATCGAACGCGCGCAGAAGGACTACGACAAGGTCTACCTGGTACCGCCGAAGGCGCTGGCGCAAGTGATCTACGGTGCTTTGCAGAACGGCCTGGTAGTGGCACGCCTGTTCGGCGCGCCCGAACGGCTGGAGGCGGCAGCGCAATTGCTGATGGCTTCGCTGTCGGAGTAGAAGTCAGACCAGGCTAGGAGTCAAACCTCGCACGCCAGTCAAGCAGGAAGGGAAACAGGCAGGACGGCAGACAAGCAGGAAGGCAGGCGCTGAGTTGCGTAGTGTCGCCTGCCCGGTACTACCCGGGACAAGAAGGTTGTCGGAGTTCAGGCGCTGAACCCCGACAGCCTTTTTTCATTTGCGGCGCGCGCGGGCGCCTCCGGCAAGACTCACGCTACTTGCGTTCCACCGCGCGCCAGAACCCGCCATCCTCCACCACAGCCCCGTCGACGACCAGTTTGTTCAGGTGCGCGAGCAGGGAGCGCTGTGCCACCGGCAGCATGCGCTCCGGCACATCGYCGTACACGCGCAGCAGCAGGACTTCGAGCGCACTGTCGCCAAGGTCACGCAGCGCGTTCAGCACCTTGGCCTCGCGCTGCAGCCGGTGCCGGATCAGCGTGCGGATCGCATCGGCTGGCTTTGCCATCAGGAACCCGTGTCCCGGCGCCAGCCACTCCAGGTCCTCCTGCTGCAACGCGGCCAGCGATGCCAGGTAGGCGTGCATGTCGCCGTCGGGCGGATTGATGACAACGGTGGAACCCTGCATCACGTGGTCGCCGGTGAACAGGGTTTTTTCCTCCTCCAGCAGGAAGCACAGGTGATTGGAGGCATGGCCCGGCGTGTGGACTACGCGCAGGGTGCAGTCCCCGCCCAGCGCCAGCCGTTCGCCGTGCTCCAGGACGCGGTCCGGCCGGAAGGTCTGGTCCTGGCGCGGTGTGTCCGGCGCGGGCCGGCCGAGCACGGGCGCGCCGGTGGAGGCCTTCAGCTTCGGCGTGCCCGGGGAGTGGTCGAGGTGGGTATGGGTGGCCAGGATCCAGCGCACCGGTCCGGGCGCCGCGGCTAGCACGGCGGCCAGGTGAGCCTCGTCGTCCGGGCCCGGGTCGATCACCGCCCATTCGTTGGTGGCGGGATCGCCCACGAAATAGGTGTTGGTGCCGGGACCCGTCATCACGCTGCCGTTGCCGGCGGTCACGCGCCATACGCGGTCGGACAGGCGCATGGCCAGGCCGGTCGCCAGCTCGTAGCGAGCATGGCCTTCTCCATGCGGGTCGATGCGCTCGATCTCGGCATAGGGCGGCTCGCTCGGCAGCACGGGGCGCAAGCCACCGCTGCCCTGGGCCAGGCGCGGCATGATGCGCGCCACGCCACGCAGCTGCGCGGCATGGTCGAAGCACGCTTGCGCCGTCTCGAAGCGGGCAATCGCGGTGAGCGTGCGCCGGGTCACCGGCACGAACTTGTAGCCCTTGGCGGCGTCGAGGGYGTCGCTCGGGCGCACCCAGATATGCTCCATCGCTTCATCGCCATCGTGCACGGCAGTCTGGCCTGCCGGCGCCAGGGCGACGAAAAAGCGGGTATCGAAGCGCTTGGGCAGGCCGGGCGGCGTGAGCCAGTGGCTGTGATAGGCGAGGCGGTCCACCGCCAGGCGCACGTCGAGGCGCTCGCAGATCTGCGCCATGCCGGGCCCGCCGCTGCGGGCGGACTGGCGCAGCCAGCCATGCTGTTGCGCATCGCGCGCCTGCAGCGCATCGAGCCCGACCAGCGTGCCGGCGGAATCGCTTGCGAACAGCAGGCCGGCTTCTTCGAAGCATTCGCGCACTGCCGCGAGGTAGAAGTCCAGTCCGCCGTCGGGGACGCCGAGGCGCTGGCTTGCCGCCGCGTCGTCCAGGCCGGCACAGAATGCATGCAGGCTCCGGTCCTGGGGGTCCAGCGTGCCGCCGGGAAAGACGAAGGCGCCGCTGCTGCGATCGTCGTTGCGCTCGGGACGGCGCACCATCAGGACTTCCATGCCTTTGGCACCGTCGCGCACGACCAGGATGCTGGCTGCGTGACGCAGGGAGGAGGGACGTGATGCCGGGGGGGATCTGGGTACGGAATGTGGGGCGTTGCCGCTCTTTTGTTCTTCGCTCATGTCTGGCGGATGTCTCGGTGTGCTGGCAGGGTCAGGCCATAGTGTAGCGGCATCGCCCGGTTATGCCACCGAGGGAAAGCGAGACATGGCTCGCGATGCCTTGCCATGTAATGTGTGGTGCCACGGCGCCGGCTCGCGCATGCCGGGCCCGGCGCGCCTCGGCGATGTCCCGGCTGGCGCGCGAGAAGGCGGGGCCGCCGCGTCTGTCCGCAGTGGTCCGGGGAATCGATAAAGGCGGAGGCATGCTTTGCCGCCTAACATGCAGTCAAAAGCCGGCGCCGATCCGGCCGGATCCACGGGAGGAGGGAAGATGAACCGCAAAGGCCTGATCGATGCAGCCGAAGTCCTGGAAGACCTGGCGGCCGGCCTGCAGCCGGACCACGGCCGCCTGGCCGCGGGGGCCCATGCCCTGGGCGCCATGCATGCCGATCATCCGTCGTGGCGCGATATGACGGACGCCGCCTTCGGCCTGCAGGCGCTGGCCGCCGGCGGCGCGCTGGACCTGGACCAGAAGGGGCGCGCCCGCGCCGCCCGGCTGGCCGAGGTGGTGCGCAGCCTGGTGGACTCGCTCTAGGCGGCAGGGCAGGCGGCAGGCCAGGCGGCACAGGGTGCGCTGCCGGCCCGGCCTGGCTGGACTGCCTAGAAGGCCACCATCGCGAAGTCCTCCTTGCCGACGTCGCACAACGGGCAGCGCCAGTCATCGGGGATATCCTCCCAGCGCGTGCCGGGCGCAATCCCTTCCTCGGGCAGCCCGGCGGCTTCGTCATAGACCCAGCCGCAGATGATGCACACCCACTGCCTGAACTCGATGGCGTTGGAGGGCGACGTCGGTTCTTGCTCCACGGCGGCGTCTTGCGTCGCAGCCGGCGCGGGCGCAGCCGCGACAGCGGGCTCGTCCAGGCTGAATACCAGCGGCGCGGCCGTGCCTTGCCCGGGTGCGGCCAGCTTTTCCTGCAGCAGGGTCAGGAGCCGTTGCGCCTCTTCGGCGGTGAGGTCGATCCAGTACGGGTCTCCCGCACCGTCGTTCAAGCGCGCGGGGGAAAACTGCAGTTCTACTGCGGTGCCTTTCTTGTACATGCCTATGGAAATGAATGCGCGGCCGCCCGGTGGCAGGTCACGCGCGGGGCGGAGCGGAATTGGCGGTGGAGCGACCCCTGCCCGGGTCGGATAGCCCCAGCGGCCCGGCCAGCCATTGCTGGAAATCGGCGACGACATTCTCGTTCAGTTCGTGGCCGATCGGGTAGCGCCGCAAGCTGTGCGCGACGCCGAGTGCATCCAGCCACTGGCCGGCGCGTTGCGCCCAGGTCACGGGCAGCTTGTTGTCGAATTCGCCATGGGCGATGAACGCGGACAAGCCGGCGAGCGCCGCGCGAGGCGCGATATGGGGTTCGATCTCGGGCAGGATGCGGCCGCTCAGCACGGCGAAGCCGGTCACGTCGGCGGGCGCGCTGAGCGCCACGCCGGCGCTCATGATGCCTCCCTGGCTGAAGCCGCCGATCACCGTGCGCACGGGCGGTGCGTCATCTTCCGCGCCCTCCGCGCGGTCCAGCGCATGCAGGGCCCGCACCAGCGTGATCAGCTGGCGGCGGCTGCGGTCCGCTTGCGCGGCGTCGATGGCGGGCGCGCCGCCCTGGAAACTGACTTCGAAGAAGCCATACTGGCCCGGCGCGAACGTGAGCGGCCCGCGCACGAGCACGACCTGCACGCGCGGATCGGTCAGCGCGGCCAGGCCGGCGAGGCTGGTCTCGTTGCTGCCGACGCCGTGCAGCAGGATCAGGCGACCTGCGGGTGCGGCGGCAGGGTGGGCCTGACGCAGACGGTAGCGCAGCCCGCTGGCGGAATCTTCGGTCTGGGGGCCGATCTCGGCACTGCCTGGCAGCATGGGATCTCCTTGGTCAGGCCGCGACCGGCGCGGCGGCGGCCTGCGGCTGGCCGAAGACATAGGACTCCATCGACAACACGCCGTAGTCGATGCCGCCGTCGATCACCTGCAGCGCTTCGCCGGCCACGGCCGCGCCGACGGCCACCAGCAGCGGCAGGAAATGCTCGTCGGTGGGATGCGCGCGGGCGGCATCCGGCGCCAGCCGCCGATAGTCGAGCAACGCGGCGGTATCGCCGTCCTGCATGGCCTTGCGTACGGCTTCGCGCACCCAGGCCGTGAACCTGGCGACGTAGGGCGCATCGGYGCCGTCGYGGCCGCGGAACTCGTAGAGGTTGTGCGTCATGCTGCCCGAGGCCACGATCAGCACGCCCTGGTCACGCAGCGGCGCGAGCGCGCGCCCCAGCGCCAGTGCGCCGGCCGGGTCCAGCGGCTGGGGCAGCGAGACCTGGAACACTGGCACATGGGCATCCGGGTACAGATGCCGGACCGGCACCCAGGCGCCATGGTCCAGGCCGCGCTGCGGATCGGCACGGGCAGGGATGCCGGCCTCGCCCAGCAGGGCCACGGTGCGCATGGCCAGGTCGGGATGCCCCGCCACCGGATAGCGCAGCGCGTACAAGGCCGGGGGGAAGCCGCCGAAATCGTGGATGGTTTCCGGGCGTTCGGTGGTCGTCACGCCAACGCCGCCGCGCGTCATCCAGTGTGGCGACACCACCAGCACGGCCTTCGGCGTGGGCAGGGCGCGGCCTAGCGCGGTCAGTTGCGGGCCTGCCAGGCCAGGCTCGATGGCAAAGGTGGGTGCGCCGTGCGAAACGAACAGGGCGGGAAGTGCGGCTGACATGAATACGCTCCGATGGGCCGCGGCACGCCGGCTTGCGCGGGCGTCATGGCCGATTTCGATGGCGCAAGTGTATTAGCTTCGCTGGCCACGATAAACGGCAATCCATGTGATATATAGTCTCGAAAATCGGGACAATCGAATCAAGAGACGAGGACGCCATGGACCGGGCCCTGGAAATGAGTGTGTTCGCCGCGGTGGTCGAGGCGGGCAGCTTTGTCGGAGCGGTGGAGGGCCTGCGCATGTCGAAGGCCGCGGTGTCGCGCCATGTGGATGCGCTGGAGCAGCGTCTGGGCGTGCGGCTGTTGCAGCGCACCACCCGCCGCCTGTCGCTGACCGAGGAAGGCAGGATCTTCTACCAGCGTGCCAAGGAAGTGCTCGGCGCGCTGGACGATGCCGAAGCCGAGATCACCTCGCGCACGCGCGAGCCGAGCGGGCTGATCCGCATCAACGTGCCGCTGACCTTCGGCATCATGCATCTCGCGCCGCTGTGGAGCGCCTTCATGGAAGCGCATCCGCAGGTCGATCTGGACATTACCCTCAACGATCGCGTGGTGGACCTGGTCGACGAAGGCTATGACATGGCCGTGCGCATCGGAGATATGCCAAGTTCGGCACTGATCAGCCGCCGGCTTGCCGGCACCCGCATGACCCTGTGCGCCTCGCCGGCCTACCTGCAGCGGCACGGCGAGCCGCGCCATCCGCATGAACTGGCGAAGCACCGCGTGCTGGCATACGCCAACTGGTCCGGCCGCGACGAATGGCACTTCGAAGGCCCGGATGGCAAGGTGAGCGTGAGCACCCGCGCGCGCGTCTATGCCAACAACGGCGACACCTGCCGCGCCATCGCGCTGGCGCACGGCGGCATCATGCTGCAACCCAGTTTCCTGCTGCAGGAAGACTTGCGCAGCGGCGCGCTGGTCGAGCTGATGCCGGCATATCGGGCGGGCGAACTGGGGGTCTACGCCGTCTACCCGACGCGCAAGCAGCTGCCGCTCAAGGTGCGGCGGCTGGTGGACTACCTTGTGCAGGCATTCGCCAGTGTGTCGTGGGAGAGCGGGCCGGGCGGCGACGCTTCTTCGGCGGGGCCGGGCTAGCCGGACTACCCGGCGGCGCCCGCTGCCGTGACCGATGTGGCCGCAGTGGCCGCAGTGGCTGCAGTGGCTGCAGTGGCTGCGGCTTCCGCAACGATCGCCTCAGGCGCCGCGGCCACCTTCGGCTGTGGTCCGGCGGACACCACGTCATGCACGAAGCGCAGCTTCTCGACCGCCTTCGGCGAGAGCGCGAACGGGTAGCCGTCGGCAAGGCCCAGGCTGCGGTTCAGGCTGTTGAGTACATAGGTCAGCGGATACCAGCGGTTCATCAGGCTATCGAAGCTGGATTCCTCCACCGGCGTCTGGTCCGTCAGTACGGGCTCCCCGGCGGTACTCGGCTTGAGCGCCAGCCCGCAGGCCGCGGCGGTGTCCACCGTATCGACGATATGGAGGTAGTGCGCCCATGTCTCCGCCCAGTCCTCCCACGGATGCATGGCCGCGTAGGCGCTCACGTGCGCCTGCTCCCAGCCGTCCGTCGCGCCTTGCTCGTAATGCGCCGCCAGCGTGTCGGCGTAGTCCACGCGCTCATCGCCGAACAAGGCGCGGAACGGCACGATCCAGTGCGTGCCGGCAACCAGCCGGTCGAAATAGTAGTGGCCGATCTCGTGCCGGAAGTGGCCGAGCAGCGTGCGGTAGGGCTCGCCCATCTCCGAGCGGGTCTTCTCCCGGTGCGCGTCGTCGGCCTCCGCGATATTCATGGTGATGAGCCCGTTGTCGTGGCCCGTCATCACGCGCTCGTCGCCGACGTCCTCGAGGAAATCGAACTGCAGGCCGCCCTCCGGATCGGCTTCGCGCGAAACCACCGGCAGGCCGAGCGCGGCCAGCGTGTAGAGCGCCCGCCGTTTCGCCGTCTCCAGCCGCCACCAGTAGAGGCGGTTGTTCGGCGTCGCCAGGAACGGCGTCGTGCGGGTCAGTTCGCACGACTCGCAAAGCGTGTCCTCGGAATCCGCCGGAATCATCCAGTTGCAGACATCCTGGACCGCGTAGTTGTGGCACTGCTTGTAGAGCGCGCCGTCGGCCCCCTCGTTCAGGCAGCGCCAGAGCCCGTCGCCGGCAGGCTCGAACGCGCACACCTGCGAAATCGCCGGGACATAGCCGAGCAAGGCATTGCACCGCTCGCAGGACACGTTCTCGAAGAACACCAGGTTGCTGCATTTTCCGCAGTGGAAAGTCTTCATGGCTCGTCCCTGTGATCCTTGTGACCCTGCGACCCTGCCGATCCGGCCGCACCGCCAAGCAGCCGGTGCCGTTCGTACCCTCCGGCCGATCTTGCCGCAAGTGTGCCGCGTGTGCCGCGTGTGCCGCCAGCGCATGTCACGTCCGCCGGGCAAAAGGCCGGCACCAGCCGGCACGCCAAGTCCGGGCTGCAAGTTTTACATGGCGGCGTTACAACCGCGTGGGCCAAGATCGCGCAGCCGGGTCGTCGGGTGGCCCGGCAGCGATCGCGGCTATCGCAGCTTATCGATGCTATTGCTGGGGGGAATCCCTGCCGGTCCTGGCGGTGCGGTCGGCCGGCTGCGTGCTCTGCGGGTCCCGCTGGCCGGGCTGGGCGGTCTTGCGGCCTTCACCGGGCTGTTCGATATGGTTTCGTTGCCGGGAGCCGCCGCGTTCCGCCGGGCTCCGCACTCCATGCGGGGGATTCATGGTCATCTCCGTTTGCTGTGGCTTGTGCATGGCTGGCCGGGGGCGTCGCCGAAGGCGCGCTGCCGCCATGCTATCCGGATCGAGCAAGAGGCGTGCCACGAAAGAGGTGGCCGCGGCGGGGGGCGGGAGGGCCGGCAGAAAGCCGTCCGGCGTGAGATCATGGCCGCCTGTTTTCTCAACTTCGGCAAGGGGAGTATCGAATGACCATGGCAAAGGAAAAAGCCATCCTTGCGGGCGGCTGCTTCTGGGGCATGCAGGATTTGCTGCGCCGCTATCCCGGCGTGCTCGCCACGCGCGTCGGCTATAGCGGCGGCGACGTCGCCAACGCTACCTACAGGAGCCACGGCACGCATGCCGAGGCGATCGAGATCGTCTTCGATCCGCAGAAGATCAGCTACCGCCAGATCCTGGAATTCTTCTTCCAGATCCATGACCCGACCACGCGCAACCGTCAGGGCAACGATGTCGGCACGAGCTATCGCTCGGCGATCTTCTACGCGGACGACAAGCAGAAGCAGGTAGCCGAAGCCACCATCGCGGATGTCGACGCGTCGGGAGTCTGGCCGGGCAAGGTCGCAACGGAACTGGCCCCGGCGGGACCGTTCTGGGAGGCGGAGCCGGAACACCAGGATTACCTCGAACGCTACCCTTCGGGCTATACCTGTCACTTCGTCCGGCCGAACTGGCGGCTGCCGGCAAAGGCCGGGGCCGGCGGCTGAGGCCGCGGCTACAGATACAGCTACGGCACCTTCAGGCGCATGAAGAACCGTGAAGGTGCATGAAGGCGGCCCAGGGCGCCTTTGCGAAGGCCGCCGGGCCGGCATGGGTGCGTGGCACTCAGTCGGCTTCGCCGCGGCGCAGGACTTCGCCTAGCGCGGCTTCGATCTTCGCCGCGATTTCCTGAAGCGGCCCGGCAAAACGCCGGATGGCTTCCTGCGCGTCGATGGCAGCCGACAGATACACGACATTGAGGCTGCCCAGCACGCGCTCGCCGTGCCGCAGCGGTACGGCCAGCCCGCCGATCTTCCTTTGCTCGGCCCAGTCGCCGCGATTGGTGCTGAAGCCGTCGGCACGCACGCGTTCCACCAGCTTGCGTATGAAGACTGCATCGTTGGCCAGGGCGGCCTGTTCGGCACCGCCCGCGCCCGCACGCAACATGTTCAGCATGTTCTCGCGCTGGACCTCGCTGCAGTAGGCCAGGTAGGCACGCCCGGCCGACGTCAGCAGCAGCGGCAACCGCCGCCCCACCATGGCGCGGTGGAACGACAGCGGACTGAAGCGATGCGTGGTCTCGCGGATGATCATCGCGTCCCCGTCCGGCGTGACAAGGTCCGAAGGCCACGCCACGCGCTGCAGGAGTTCTCCCATCAGCGGCGCGGCCACCGTCGAGATCCACTCGTCATCGGTGAACCCTTCGCTCAGCCCGCGCACCTGCAGCGTCAGCCGGTAGCTTTCATCGGAATCGCTGCGCCTCACCAGGCCTTCGGTCATCAGCGTCTCCAGCAGGCGGCGCACCGTGGTGCGGTGCAGGCCGGTTTGCTCGCTGAGTTGCTGCGCGGTGGCGCGCCCGCTCTCCATGCGGTTGAGCGCCTGCAATACCGCCAGCCCGCGCGACAGGCCGCGCACGCTGGCATACGTCGAAGATCTTGCCGTTGTCGAGACAGGCACAAAAATCCTTTATAAATCAACGATGTGCATTCCTTGCACATGTTGAACGTTTTTTTGTCGCCTGACAAGCCGGTCACTAGACTCGCTTCATCACACAGATCAGCAAGTTCAGCGGCCGCCCGGGCCGACATGACGATAAATCAGGAGCAAAGATGTCCAATGCCGTTTCCCCCGCTGTCAATCCGTCCACCGCCCGACTGCCGTACGAGAGCATCTGGGGCGAGTTGCGCGGCGTCACCTTCAGCCAGGGCTGGCTCGACGCAAACGGAATCCGCACGCGTTACCTGCACGCAGGCAGCGACGACAAGCCCGCGCTGATCCTGCTGCATGGCGTCGGCGGCCATGCCGAAGCTTATGTGCGCAACCTGCAGGCGCATGCCGGGCACTTCAATGTGTGGGCCATCGACATGATCGGCCACGGCTGGACGGACAAGCCCGATGGCCCGCGCGAGGTGTCGGCCTACGTCGATCACGTGATCGGCGTGCTCGATACCCTGGGCATCGGGCGCGCGTCGTTCTCCGGCGAGTCGCTGGGCGGCTGGGTGGCATCGCGCCTGGCGATCGATCATCCGGAGCGCGTCGAGCGGCTGGTGCTGAACACGGCGGGCGGCTCGCAGGCCGATCCGGTCGTCATGGAGCGGCTCAAGACGCTGTCGATGCGTGCCGTGGAAGACCCCGGCTGGGACTTCATCAAGGCACGCGTGGAATGGCTGATGGCCGACAAGCGCAAGGCCTTCGACGACCTGATCGCCACGCGCCAGGCCATCTATGCCCAGCCCGGCATGGTCGAGGCCCAGCGCGGCAACATGGTGCTGCAGGACATGGAAACGCGACAGCGCAATATCCTGCGCGCGCAGGACTACGGCCGCATCCAGGCACCCACGCTGGTGCTGTGGACCTCCGACGATCCCACCGCCGACGTGTCCGAAGGACGCCGCATCGCGACCATGATCCCGGGCGCGCTGTTCACCGTGATGGACGGCTGCGGGCACTGGCCGCAGTTCGAGGATGCCGAGACCTTCAACCGCATCCATCTCAACTTCCTGCAGGGCAGGGCGGTGCCGGAAGCGACCACCGTCTGACCTGAAAAAAGCAAGGAGGAGACATGAGCAACGCCATCGAGATGGCGGCGGGAGACGGCCGCCCCCAGGATCTGACGACTGACGTGGCCATCATCGGCGCCGGCCCGGTCGGACTGATGATCGCCAATATCCTCGGCCTGCAGGGCGTGCGCGTCGCGCTGGTCGAGAAGCTCGACGAGATCATCGACTACCCCCGCGCGATCGGCCTCGACGACGAGGCCCTGCGCGTGTTCCAGTCGGTGGGTCTGGCCGAAGTGCTGCTGCCGCATACGACACCGCACCACTGGATGCGCTTCGTCACGCCGGGCGGCCGCTGCTTTGCCTCGATCGAGCCCCGCACCGATGAATTCGGCTGGTCGCGCCGCAATGCCTTTATCCAGCCGCTGGCCGATCGCGTGCTCTACGAAGGGCTGGCGCGCTTCCCGCACGTCAGGATCCTGTTTGGCCAGACCGTGTCCGGCTTCACCCAGGACAACAGCGGCGTGACGATACGCACGACCGGTGCCACGGGCGCCGAAACGGTGCTGCGCGCGGGTTACCTGGTGGGCGCGGATGGCGGCAACAGCTTCGTGCGGCGCAGCCTCGATATTCCGTTCGAGGGCCGCACCAAGCCGAACCAGTGGATCGTCGTCGACGTGCGCAACGATCCGATCGGCACGCCCCATATCTATATGCATTGCGATCCGGAGCGCCCCTATGTGTCCGCGGCGCTGCCCCATGGCGTGCGCCGCTTCGAGTTCATGGTGATGCCGGGCGAAACCGAGGAAGAGTTGTCGAGGCCGGAGAACCTGGCCGCGCTGATGCGCAAGCTGGTACCGGAGCCGGACAAGGTCGACTACATCCGCAAGCGCGTCTACACGCACAACGCCCGCCTGGCACGCAGCTTCCGCTCCGGGCGCGTGCTGCTGGCCGGCGACGCGGCCCACATCATGCCGGTGTGGCAGGGGCAGGGCTACAACAGCGGCATCCGCGATGCGGCCAACGTGGCCTGGAAGCTTGCGATGGTGGTCAAGGGCCAGGCGCAGGAGCGCCTGCTCGATACCTATGGCATGGAGCGGCGCGCGCACGCCCGCTCGATGATCCACCTGTCCGAGGTGGCGGGAGACATCTTCGCCCCGGCCAGCCGCACGGGTGCGCGCCTGCGCGACGGGTTCACGCGGGTCATGAACGCCTTCCCGCCGGTCAAGCAGTATTTCGTGGAGATGCGCTTCAAGCCGATGCCGCGCTATGAAAGCGGGGTGGTGCTGTTGCCCGAGCGCGATGCCGCGCCGGGTTTCCTGGCGCGGCGCCTGGAGCGCGCCGGCAACTCGGCATTGGGCCGCCTGCTCGGACTGATGTGCGAGAAGCGCGAGTCGCTGGTCGGGCGCATCGTGCACGGCCGCGATCCGGCCGGCAACTCGCCGGTGGGCCGGATGTTCATCCAGCCGATGGTGCGCACGGAGCAGGGAAGCGTCATGCGCCTGGACGACGTGATCGGCAACCGCCTCGCCATCGTCGGCTGGGGCACCGATCCCACCTTTGGCCTGACGCCGCAGGCACGGGTGGTGTGGGAGCGGCTCGGTGCCTGCTTCGTGATCGCCAAGCCCGACCCGCAACTGGCCTACCGCGCCGACGTTCCGCCCGGGGTCATCGCCGTGGGGGACGTCCAGGGCCGGCTCAAGGACTGGTTCGGCAGGCAGCCCCATGCCATGGTGCTGCTCAGGCCGGACCGCTTCGTCGCCGGGACGTGCTCGCCGCAGGAGGTGTCGCAGTCGATCATGGCGCTGGCCGACAAGCTGGCGCTGGTGCCCGCCGCCGGCACGGCGCACGCGGACGGCGCGTGCCTGCCCGCGCGCGGCATGGCGCCGGATGGCCAGGTCCTGGCGCTCGCCGGAGGGAGCCCGGCATGACGATCCATCTGGAGTGCCTTTCGCACACGCCGCTGCACGGTTATTTCGACCCGGACCCGGCCATCGTCGCCGAGGTGGAGGCGGTGCAGGCGGCAGCGCGCGCCCGCGTCCGGGCCTTTGATCCGGAACTGGTGATCGCCTTCGCGCCCGACCACTACAACGGTTTCTTCTACGACGTGATGCCGCCGTTCTGCATTGGCGCGGCGGCCACCGCGATCGGCGATTTCAAGAGCCTGGCCGGGCCGCTCGACGTGCCGCGCCAGACCGCGCTGGCGCTGGCCGATGCGGTGCTGGCCGCCGATATCGATGTCGCCGTGTCGTACCGCATGCAGGTCGACCACGGCTGCGCGCAGGCGCTGGAGGTCCTGACCGGCGGCCTCGACCGCTATCCCGTCATCCCGGTCTTTATCAATTCCGTCGCGCCGCCGATGGCCTCGTGCCGGCGGGCACGCTTGCTGGGTGACGCGATCGGGCGGTTTGCCGGGCGCCTGGGCAAGCGGGTCCTGGTGATCGGATCGGGCGGCATCTCGCACGAGCCGCCGGTACCCGAGATCGAGCCCGCCATCGCCGCGGGCCACGCAGAGAACGTCGAACGGCTGATCGCGGGGCGCAATCCTTCGCCCGAATCCCGCGCCGCCCGGCAGGCACGCACCATCGCCGCCGCCAGCGCATTCTGCGCGGGCGACAGTGCGCTGCACGCGCTCAATCCCGAGTGGGACCGGGCCTTCCTTGCCTTGCTGGCCAGGCGCGAGCTGACGGCGGTAGACGGCATGACCGACGAGGCCATCACGCGCGAGGGCGGCAAGTCCGCGCACGAGATCCGCACCTGGATCGCGGCCTTCGGCGCGCTGGCGGCGGGCGGGCGCTACCAGGCCGAGATCGACTACTACCGTCCGATCCCGGAATGGATCGCCGGCTTTGGTGTCATGCACGGCCGCTGCGCCACGCAAGCGGCATCTCTTCATCAACCCGAACGCTTCGATTGCCATGCAAATGACCACTAGCCAGCAGACCGTACTCGCGCTCGCCGAGCGCCTGCGCCGCGCGGAAGCCGACCGCGTCCCCATCGGGCCCTTGCGCGACGAGATCGCGGGCGGCGGTGCCGGTGTCGCCTACGCGATCCAGCGCGCCAACGTCGACGCCTGGCGCGAGCAGGGCCGCCGCGTGATCGGGCGCAAGATCGGCCTGACCTCGCTGGCGGTCCAGCGCCAGCTGGGCGTCGACCAGCCGGACTTCGGCACCTTGTTCGCCGACATGGTCTATGGCGACGACGAACCCATTCCCGTGGCCCGCACCCTGCAACCCAAGGCCGAGGCCGAGGTGGCGCTGGTGCTCAAGCACGACGTGCCCGCCATCGACGCGACGCTGGTCGATCTCATCAATGCGGTCGACTATGTGCTGCCCGCCATCGAGGTGGTCGGCAGCCGCATCGACAAATGGAATATCTCCTACGTCGACACCGTGGCGGACAACGCTTCCAGCGGGCTGGTGGTGCTGGGTGCGGTCCCGGTGCCGCTGGCGGGCCTGGACCTGAAGACCGTGCAGATGGAGATGTTCCGCGCGGATACGCGGGTATCGGCCGGCACCGGTTCAGACTGCCTCGGCCATCCGCTCAACGCCGCGGTATGGCTTGCCCGCAAGCTGGCATCGCTGGGCGATCCGCTGCGCGCCGGGGACCTGATCCTGACCGGGGCGCTTGGCCCGATGGTGGCGGTGGAACCCGGGCAGGTCTACGAAGCACGCATCGCCGGCGTCGGCACCGTTCGCGCCCGCTTCGCGCAAGACTGATCCCCGGCCTTCGCCTAGATTCGCCGGGATTCACCGGGAACCCCGCAGCAGCTTCACTTCGCAACACCCTCATCACGGGCACAGAGGCCGCGGTAGCGGCTCGCCCGACCAAAACGACAGGAGACAAGCCGTGCAGACCCAGACCCAGACCCTGACCCAGACTCTGAGCCTCAAGCCGCTCTTGCTGAGCGCCATCGTCGCCACCGTCGCTTCGCTGGCCGCGCCCCTGGCCATGGCAGACACCTATCCGAGCCGGCCAGTCACCCTGGTCGTGCCGTTCCCCGCCGGCGGCGTCACCGACATGATTGCGCGCCAGCTCGCGCAGCAGATGCAGACCGGCCTGGGCAAACCGGTGGTGGTGGAGAACCGGCCGGGCGGCGGCGGGCAGATTGCCGCGCAGGCGGTCAAGCGCGCCGAGGCGGACGGCTACACGGTCTTCATCGGCGCCACCGAGATGTTCGCCATCAACCCGGGCCTGTACCGCAACTTCTCCTATGATCCGCTGAAGGACTTCAAGCCGGTCACCGCGCTGGCCGGCTCGCCGCTGGTGCTCGTGGTGCCGGTGGGCAGCCCCGTGAATTCGGTGAGCGACCTGGTCCAGCTCTCGCGCAGCAAAGGCAGCGGCGTGAACTATGCCTCCCAGGGCATCGGCTCGATCGGCCACCTGCTTGGCGGCCTGTTCGCCGACAAGTCCGGCGGCCACCTGACCCATGTCGCCTACAAGGGCTCCGCTCCCGCCTTGCAGGACGTGATGGCCGGCCAGGTGGACATGATGTTCGATCCCGTCATCACCACCTCGCCGCTTATCAAGGGCGGCAAGGTCAAGCCGCTGGCGATCGCGTCGCAGCGGCGCTCCGCCCAGTTGCCCGAGGTCAAGACGCTGTCGGAGCTGGGTGTCAAGGGGCTCGACGCGGGGGTCTGGTTCGGCATGGTGGTCAAGGCCGGCACGCCCGACGCCATCATCAGCCGACTGAACGAGGAAGCGCTCAAGGCGCTGAAATCGCCGGAAATCGTCAGGCGCTTCACCGATCAGGGCCTCGAGCCCATGCCCATGACACCGCCGCAGTTCGGCGCCTTCCTCAACAGCGAAAACGCGCGCTGGGCGCCGCTGGTCAAGGCCAGCGGGGCCAGCGTCGAGTAAGCCCTGGCGGAGAATCCACGATGACACGCAAGCTCAAGGCCGCCATCGTCGTTCAGGCAATATCGGCACCGACCTGATGGTCGAACCGGGGCGGCGCGGGATGGTGGGCGGGCAGGAGGACATGATCGTCGACGTGGCGCTCGACCTGCTCGAAGGGCGTGCTGGCGGCGAAGGTGCCGGCTCGCGTCGCGCAGCCTGAACCGGGCAATGGTGCCGTGGGCGGCGCGTCTGTCGGGCGGACGCGTTCGCGCTGCGGCGATGCCAGGAAAAAAGGCCGGCATGCATGCCGGCCAAACGTCCTTGCACCCGGTAAGGAAATGACAAGGTCGATATGATCTTTGGCGGCGGGCCCCGAAAGCCCCGCCGGGTCATGCCGCCGCAGGCATCAGAAGCGGTGACGCATGCCAAGCATGGCGCCGGTCTGGTTCTGGCCCGCGATCGTGTTGGTCGCGCTGGTCACGCCGTAGCTTGCCTTGCCCTTGTTGTTCACGTAGCCGAGCAGCAGGTAGGCGTCGGTCCGCTTGGACAGTGCATAGTCGGCGTTGATCACGAACATCCACGAATCGTTGTTGTCCTTGCGGGCATCGGTGTAGTACGCCGCACCGGTCAGGCTGAGGGCCGGCGTCAGCTTGTACAGCGCGCCAAGCCAGTACAGGTTGTCCTGCCGGGTGACGTTGGCAGTGGTGGCATCGTCGCGCAGCCAGCGGTAGCCGGCGAACAGCTTGGCATTGCCGAACGCATAGGCGCCGCCGATGGCGACACGCTTGGCGGCGGCGCCGGAAGTGGCGACGCTGCTGCCCTGGTACTGGTCATAGGCGATACCCACCGAAGCCGGGCCATTCTCATACGCCAGGCCGCCGCCAAAGTTCTTGCCGACCTGGAAGCTCCCCGGGACTTCGCCGCCGTTGGCCACATTGCTGTCCCGGCCGAAGCTGTAGAAGCCGGTGGCGGTGAGGCCGCCGAACCTGCCGGTGTACTTGACGGCGTTGTCGGCACGGCCGTTGAAGCCCTGGGTATCGACCGAGTTGAGCGAGTAGCTGGTGCCGACGGCCATCGGGTCGTAGGCGCCGAACAGGTCGTACAGCGAGTTTTGCTGGCGGCCCAGTGCCACGGTGCCGAAGTTGCCTTGCAGGCCGACATAGGCCTGACGGCCGAACAGGCGGCTGCCCTGGCCGGATTTGCCGGTGTCGAGGTCGATGCCGCTTTCCAGCACGAAGATGCCCTTCAGGTTGTTGCCGAGGTCTTCGGTGCCACGGATGCCCCAGCGCGAACCGGAGAGGCCGCCGGAGGTAACGCCGGTGACCGACCCGCCACCGTTGGCGCCTTGTACATGGCTCTGGAAGCTGATGCCGGCATCGGCAATGCCGTAGAGCGTCACCGCGGAAGCGGCCTGGGCGAAGGCGGACCCGGAGGCGGTGCAAGCTGCCGCAATTGCGGCAAAAGCGAGGAGATTTTTTTTCACGGACATTCTCGGTTTCTATTTGAGCGAGTAGTTGCCTGCTGCCTCTGGCAGCGAGCGGAGGCGTTCCACCCGTATGGCTCCGAGAGATTAAGACGTCTATGTGACAGCAATAAGTAAATGGTTATGAAAAATACAAACACATTGTTTCTTTAAGTGAAACTATGTGACCGCACGCCATCCGCTTCCGCAACGCACCTCCGGCGCACCTCCGGCGGCCCGGTCCCGGCCCCGGTTCTTGCCTGCCAAAGAGGGACCGGCTAGTGTGAGGTAGACCCAGGCCGGGAGAGGGCATCATGCTGGAAGACAGATACGGGCTGACACTGACAACGACATCGACGGCCGCCCGGGACGCCTATGTGGCGGGCGTGGATAGCGTGCTCTCAGGGGTGGCGGGGTACCGGGAGTCCCTGGGGCAGGCCATCGCGGCCGATCCCCGCCTGGCGCTGGCGCACGCCGCCCAGGCGCGCGGCATGTTCCTGGACGCAGAGATCGCGCCCGCGCGCGAGGCCGCCGGCCGGGCGCGCGAGCTGGCGGCCAATGCCTCGGCGCGCGAGCAGAGCCATGTGAACGTCATCAGCCTCGGCGTGGAGGGCAAGCCCGCGCAGGCGATGCAGGCCATGCTGGCGCATTTGCAGGCCTGGCCGCGCGATGCGATGGTGCTGGCGCCGGCTACCAGCGTGTTCGGCCTCTATGGCTTCAGCGGCGATCCGGACCACGAAGAGCAGCTCTACCAACTGCTGGCCTCGCTGGCGCCAGCCTATGGCCAGGACTGGTGGTTCGACGCGGTATATTCGTTCGCCGCCTGCGAAACCGGGCGGCTGGAACAGGCATGGACGCTGATCGAGCACAGCTTTGCCGCCAATTCCCGCAACGCCCACGCCGCGCATTTCCGGGCTCACGTGATGTACGAGCGCGGCGAGACGGCCGCGCTGCTGGACCACCTGGAAGGCTGGCTGCCGGCGCTGCCCAAGCGCAGCCTGACACACTGCCATCTGTCATGGCACGTAGCGCTGGCGGCGCTGGCGGCGGGACGGCTCGAGCGCGCCTGGGAGGCCTATCGCGCCGGCGTCCATCCGGGCGGCGCGTGGGGCCCGCCGATCAATGTCGTCACCGACGCGGCGTCTTTCCTGTGGCGCGCCGAGCTTGCCGGCGAGCCGAGAAACGCAACGCTGTGGAATGAAGTCCATGCGCACGCGCTGCGTTCATTTCCCAAGGCCGGGCTGGGCTATGCCGACGTGCACGCGCTGATTGCCTGCGTGGTCCATGGCGACAGCGTCTGCCTCGAGCGACGCCTCGCGGAGATCCGTCAGCGCATCGCCGAGAACCTGTACCCGCCCGGCGAGGTGGTCGTCGCCCTGGCCGACGGCTTTGCTGCCTACGCAGCCGGGGACTGGAACGGCGCGATCCGGCACCTGGAGCGCGCCTTGCCGCAAACGGTGAGGATCGGCGGCAGCCGCGCCCAGCGCGACCTGGTGGAGCTGACGCTGGTCTCTGCGTTTATCAAGGACGGCAGGGCGGACGAGGCCAGCGCATTGATCGGCCGCCGCGACGTGAGGCACCCCGTGGTCGGCGTTGCGGGGTACGGCTGAGCATGGCACGCCTTCCTGCCTGACGCTCAACGCTCGGCGCGCCTGGCGCAAGTGCCGGCGCGCACAGCGTTCGCTACGACCGCGCGGCGGCCCGCTGCCGTGTCCGCGGCTTCGCGGCAGCGGCGGGCGCCGCCGCGGCGCTGGCCGCTGCCTTCTCCCTGCCCGCGGCCAGCAATCCCGTCAATACGAACTGCTGCACGCCTTGCCGCCATTGCGCCAGCGCGACCTTGGGCCGCGTGGTGGGCCCGGTGGGCTTGGCGCTGAAGAACATGCCGACGCCGTGCATGGCGGACCAGGCGCAGCGCACCATCATGTCGTCGAACTGCTCCGCGAGGCCGTTTTCTTCGAAGTAATCCTGCACCGCCCCAAACAGGAGCTGGTACGACGCGCTGCCCGCTTCGAGCAGTTCGGGATAGTTCTCCTTGCCGACGATCTGCGGGCCGAACATCAGGTAGAACAGGGCCGGATGCCTGACGGCGAATTCGATGTAGCCGTCCATGACCGTCAGCAGCCGCTCCCCGGCGGCCATCTCGGGCGACAGCCGGGCCCGCCGCACGGCGACCAGCTCGCGGAATCCATCGGCGGCAATCGCGGCAAGCAGGCCTTCCTTGTCGGCGAACTGATTGCGTGGCGCGCCGTGGGAGACGCCGGCGAGCCTGGCAGCCGAGCGTAGCGTCAGTCCATGCACGCCTTCGGATGCCAGGATCTCCCTGCCGCAGCGGATCATCTCTTCGCGCAGGTTGCCATGGTGGTAGCTCTGGCGGGGCGGGGGTGGGCTAGCGTTTGTCATGGTGTTGCCGTTTGCGGTGTCGTCAGGCCTCCATGTTAGCGCCAATGGGCATTGCCGCAGGAAAGTCCCCGGCCAGCCAGGGAGYCGTCTGGCGACCCGGCGCCTGCTGTCGCGGCAAGCCTCTCCCTACCCGGCATGCCAGGCATTGCACGGACTACACCGAACTTGCGATGTGCTCGCGCAGCCATTGATGCGCGGGGTCGCGATGGGAGCGCTCATGCCAGAGCATGGACATCTCGTAGCCAGGTACTTCGAGAGGTGGCTCGACAACCCGCAGTGCAGGGTTGTCGCGAACCAGGCGCGCAGGCAGCATCGCCACGAGATCGGTGCTCGCCAGCACCGACATCAGGAACAGGAAGTGCGGAACGGAAAGCACAACCCGGCGCGTCAGGCCGGCCTCCGAGAGCGCCTCGTCCGTGATGCCGCGGAAGCCCCCGCCATCCGGCGACACGATGGCGTGATCGAGTCCGCGGAATTGCGAAAGCGTTGGCCGCCTTCTCAGGCGCGGATGGCCGGCGCGGCCAGCCAGCACATACCGCTCCGTGAAGAGCGCGCGGCAACGCAAGCCCGACGGCGCCTCGTCGCTGGTATGGAACGCGAGATCGATCTCCCCCTGTTCCGCTTGCCTGGCGATGCGCGAGGGCGCGAGCTCGAGCACGGCAAGCCGGGCGCCGGGCGCCGCCGAACGCAGCCCGGCCAGGGCAGGCAGCAGGACTGTCGATTCGCTGTAGTCGGATGCGGCAACGCGCCAGGTATGACTGGACCCGGCCGGATCGAAGGGGCTGGCGGGCGACACCGCGCGATCCAGCGCAGCCAGTGCCTGCCGCAACGGTTCGCGTAGCTCCTCGGCCCTGGCGGTGGGGCGCATCCCGCGTGGCCCCGGCAGCAGCAATGGATCCGCGAAGATATCCCTGAGCTTGGCGAGATGGACGCTGACCGATGGCTGGGAGAAATTCAGGCGTTGCGCGGCGCGCGTCACGTTGTGCTCCGAGAGCAGGACATCAAGCGTCACCAGCAGGTTGAGGTCCAGCCGTCGCAGATTATTCATCGTAATACCTGGAATATTGATTATTCATTTCCAATATACCTGACAAAGGCCTACCTTGCGATCTTCCAGCAACGGAGGCTACTGCCATGAATGTTCTGCTCGTCTATGCCCATCCCGAACCCAGGTCGCTGAATGGCTCGCTCAAGGATTTCTCGGTCAGGCGACTTGAGGATGCCGGGCACCTCGTCCAGGTGTCGGATCTGTACGCAATGAAGTGGAAGGCATCGCTTGACGCGGCCGACAGCATGGACGGGCAGGGCGATGCCCGCTTTGACCCGGCCCTCGATTCCAGGCGCGCATTCGAGAATGGCCGGCAGAGCGAAGACATCGCGCTCGAACAGGACAAGCTGCGGTGGGCGGATGCCGTCATTCTGCAATTCCCCCTGTGGTGGTTTTCGATGCCCGCCATCCTGAAGGGCTGGGTGGAGCGCACCTATGCGTACGGCTTCGGCTATGGCGTGGGCGAGCACTCCGACGCCCGCTGGGGCGACCGCTACGGGGAAGGCACGCTGGCCGGAAAACGGGCGATGCTGATCGTCACGGCGGGCGGATGGGAGTCTCACTACGGCCCGCGCGGTATCAATGGCCCGATGGATGATGTGTTGTTCCCCATTCAGCATGGAGTGCTGTACTACCCCGGCTTCGACGTCCTGCCACCGTTCGTGGTCTACCGGACAAGCCGGATGGACGAAGCCCGGTTCGCAGGGATCCGCGACGCGCTAGGGCAACGTCTGGACGATCTCTGGAAGACCGCGCCGATACCATTTCGCCCGCAGAACGCGGGCGCATACGACATCCCGGAACTCACGCTGCGACCGGATATTTCACCCGATCGGTCCGGCTTCGCGGCGCACCTCGCATAGCGCTTGCCGAYGCGTCAGCGTTCCGGCCGGGGGCGTCCCGGCCGGCTGGCTGGCATTCCAGACGCCGGAACCGGCGCAAAGTGCTTGACTCGTTGTGTCGCGTTCCTGTGGGACTGCGCGGGCGAACGTGACGGGATTGTAATGAGTTGGTCAGGAAGAGGTCAGTGGGCGAAACCAATACTGGGTACAGCTTTTCATCATCTCGATAAAAGCGCCGCGGCTCCGGCGGTACCGGGCGATCCCTACTGATAGAGGTAAATCATCATGAAAGCACTCGTTCGCACCGTACTGATTTCCTGCGCCCTGGCGGTGCCGGCCCTGTCCTTCGCGCAAAGCGTGCAGGCGCCCCTGACCCGCGCCGAAGTGCGCGCCGATCTGATCCGGCTGGAACAGGCAGGCTACCGGCCGGGCGGCGGCGACGACCCGACCTATCCCCAGGACATCCAGGCCGCCGAAGCCAAGGTGCAGGCAGAAGATGCGGCGGCGGCCAGGACGGCGGCAAACACGCAACCGCAGGCGCAGAGCCATCTGCAGGCGAACGCCAGCATGCGGATGAGCGCCGGCCAGCCGCGCATCGATGCCGTGCGCAACCCCTTCTATTACGGCGCGTAATGCGCCGGCACAAGTGCTGCCAGCATGCGCCGGCGACGGCGGGCGGGTCGTGAACATCCCGCCGGGCTGGCAGCCGCGCCGCCTTCCCCGGCATCGCCGCGCATGCGCGCCGAGGGTCCTGACACCTTCGTATAGGACGCCGAGACTTCGGGCTGGCCCGGGCGCGGCCGGCTCAGATCCCGGTCATACGGACAAGCTGTCCTGCGTGCGCCGGCATCATCCGAAGGTATCGGGAGATGCAACCAGGGTGCGCCGGGGCAGTCCGTTGGTAGGTATTGGCCCCGGGATCTTGCCGGCTTAGATTTCATTCGCGGCTGCGGTGTGCATGTCCGTTTTCCCAGTCATCGTCCAAAGGAGTCTCACGTGAAAATTTCGTCTCATGTCGCATCGGTCCTGGCAGTGTCCGCTTGCTTCCTTGCATCGGCCAGCGCAATGGCACAGGATGCCAGGACGCCCCACGCGCCGGTCAGGAATATCGTTCTGGTCCACGGTGCCTGGGTGGATGGGTCTGGCTGGAAGCCGGTCTATGACATCCTGACAAAGGACGGCTTCCACGTCAGCCTGGTGCAGGAACCGTTGACCTCGCTTGAAGACGATGTCGCGGCGGCCAAGCGTGTCCTCGACCTGCAGAACGGGCCGACGATCCTGGTGGGCCACAGCTATGGCGGCTCGGTCATCACCGAAGCCGGGGTGCACCCGAACGTGGCCGGACTGGTCTACGTCGCCGCGCATGCGCCGGATGTCGGCGAGGACGAGGCGGCGCTTGGCAAAGGCAAGCCCAGCTTCACGTCGAAACAGGCCGGCGCCATCGGCAAGACCGACGACGGCTACACGTACCTGAACCCGGCTGTCTTTGCGAAGGACTTCGCTGCGGATCTGCCGCGCAAGACGGCCGAGTTCGAAGCACACGCCCAGATCCTGACGGCCGCCAAGGTCTTCGGCGCGCCGATGACCGCGGCCGCGTGGAAGACCAAGCCGAGCTGGGGCATCGTGGCCGCCGACGACAAGATCATCAATCCGGATCTGGAGCGCTGGTATTACACGCGTGCGCAGAGCCACATGACGGTCATCGCCGGCGCGAGCCACTCGGTGTATGAGTCGCGCCCGAAGGAAGTCGCCGCTGTCATCGAGGAGGCGGCCAGGCACGCCGCGCTGTGATCCCCGGGGACGGAGCCATCGACAGCCTGCAGATGCGACCATGAGGTCCGGGCGCGTGGCCGCTTTCTGCGCGATCGCCCTGAAGCCATCGAATTCGGCCGTCCCTATTTCGCCGGAGCGGACCGGCTCGCCGATGTGCCTTCTTCCATGCATGGCCCCGGCTCCACGCCATCAGCGATCTGTGGCCTATACGTACATATGATTCCACCCGGCAACCGCGGCACATAAGATGCTGGCAAAGGGTTGGGCGTAACCGCGATCGGTGCGCCAGCCCGATGCTCAGCCAGGTCGAGGTAGTCGCTTGTACAACAATCAGAGCTTGCAAAGGAAGGAAATCGCCCCGCTTTCCAGGGCTTGGGAACTGCTGGACCGCTACCGCCACCGGCTCTACCTGGCCGGCATCGGCGGTGCCCTGCTGGCCTTCCTGATGGGCTTCCTGCTGATCCGCGAGTCTCTCAAGCCGCTCGCCGAGATCGCGCACCACGCGCTGGCGGTGACGGTGGCGCGCCTGAACACCCGTCTCGACGTGCCACACGCGCCGCGCGAACTCGATGTCCTGCAGAATGCGCTCAACGCCATGCTGGGTCGTCTCGACCACGGCTTCGCGCGTTTGTCGCAATACACCGCCGACCTTGCGCATGATCTGCGCACACCCCTCGCCAACCTGCGCGGCACCGCCGAGGTGGCCCTGGCGCGCCCGCGCACGGCCGACGAATACCAGGCCGCGCTGGAATCCAACCTGGAAGAGTGCGGTCGCCTGGAGCGCATGATCAGCAACGTGCTGCTCTTGGCGCGCACCGAACATCCCGAGTTCGTGGTGCAGCAGCAGGAATTCGAAGTGCCGGCGGAGCTGGCGCGGATCGCCGACTACTTCGAAGGCGTGGCCGAGGACGCTGGCGTGAAACTGCAGGTGGGCGGCCACGCGCACCTGCGCGCCGACGTGGAACTGTTCCGCCGCGCCATTGGCAATCTGCTTGCCAACGCCATCCGCTACACCCCGCGCGGCAGCGGGATTTCGCTGTCCGCCACGACCGGCGCGCAGGTCGTGATGGTCACCGTGGCCAACGCCGGCACCCCCATCGACCGCGCCTTGCTCGAGCGCATCTTCGACCGTTTCTACTGCGTCGATCCCGCGCGCAGTTCCAGCCAGCGTGCCACCGGCTCGGCCGGCCTGGGCCTCGCCATCGTGCGCAACATCATGCATCTGCACCGTGGCAGCGTGCGCGCCGAGAGCGATGCCGCCGGCACGCGCTTCATCCTGAGCTTCCCGGCGCCGTAGCCGCCGGGTCTTGCCAGCCGCCGCCGAGCGCCTTGAGCAGCCGTACGCTGGACTGCATGCGCCGTCCCTGCACCTGGACCAGCGTGCGCTGGTGATCCAGCGCCAGGGTCTGTGTCGTGACCACGTCCAGGTAGCTGGCGGCACCGGCCTGGTAGCGGTTGTTCGTCAAGGCCAGCGAGCGCGCGGCGGCCTCGCTGGCGCGCTGTTCGCTATCGGCCTCGTGCGCCAGGCCCTGCAGCGCGGACAGATTGTCTTCCACATCCTGGAAGGCGGCTAGTACGGTCTGGCGGTATCCGGCCACGCCGGCATCATAGGCGGCGGTGGCGCCCGCCAGCTCGGCCTTGCGCCGGCCGCCGTCGAACAGCGTGCCGACCAGTTGCGGGCCAAGCGCCCAGAACAGGCTGGGCGCGCCCAGCCATGGCGCGAAGAAGGAGCTTTCCAGTCCGGCGCCGGCCGACAGCGCGAGAGTGGGAAAGAAGGCGGCGTGGGCTTCGCCGATTCTGGCGTTGGCCGCCGCCACGCGGCGCTCGGCGCCAGCGATGTCGGGCCGGCGCTGCAGCAGTTGCGATGGCAGCCCCACCGGAATGTCGGGCACGCGCAGCGGGCCGGCCTGCGGCGGCAACGAGAAGCTCGATGCCGGCGTTCCGGTGAGCGCGGCAATGGCGTGTTCCAGCGTCTGGCGCTGGATCGCGAGCTCGTCGGCCTGGCTGCGCGTACCCTCCACCTGCAACTGGGCCTGGGCTACCGCGGCGTCGTCTGCCGCGCCGATGCGCTCCTGCGACTGCACCATCGCCAGCGCGGCGGTGTAGGCCTGCAGGGAGGCATCGAGCAACTGCCTTTGCAGGTCCAGGGCGCGCAGGCCGAAGTAGTCGACTGCCAGTTCACTGCTGACTGCCAGTCGCATCGCCTCCAGGTCTGCCTGGCTTGCCTGTGCGTCGGCATGAGCCGCATCGGTGGCGCTGGCCACGCGACCGAACAGATCGGGCTCCCACGAAGCGGACAGCGCGGTGCTGTAGTCGTTGACGGTCTTGCCGGCAAGCGAGTGCCCCAGTACGTTCTGCGAAGTGCGCGCGCGTGCCACGGCTACGCCGGCGGCGACCTGGGGGAAGAAGGCGGCACGCTGTACGTTCACCATGGCGCGGGCCTGCTGCAGCCGCGCCGCGGCCTGCTTCAGGTTCTGGTTGGAGACCTGGACCCTGTCCTCCAGCGCATCGAGGCCGGGTTCCTGGAACACGGCCCACCAGCTTCCGCGCGCAACCATGTCGGCCGGCACCGCCACCGCCCAGCCCTTGTCCGCGCCCGCGGCACCTGAGAAATGCGCCGGCACGGCGGTTGCGGGCGGATGGTAGACCGGTGCCGAGGCACAGCCGGCCAGGGCGCATATCACGCAGGCAGCGATGGCCTCGCGCGCCAGGCGCCACGAACGCGGTGCGCGCGACGGCATTGATGATGTCTTCATGGCGCTCTCCCTGGTCCCTGTCGCCGGGCGGCGGCGACCGCCGCTGCCTTGGCTGGCGGCATCGCCGCGGGCGTTGCCGTATCCGTGGCGCCGGCGGCGACGACATGCACCGCCTCGCCCGCGCCGATGGCGTCGCCCGGGTTGTTGATGACGCGATCCGTGCCGCTGATGCCCGCCACGACTTCGACATAGGTGCCAAAGTCGCGCCCGAGCGTGACGCTGCGCAGCGCAACCTTGTTGTCGCTGCCGGCAATCGCGACGATGACGCCCGCGGGCCGGAACAGCAGCGCGCTGACTGGCAGCTGAAGGGCCGGCATGGCCGATCGCAGCATCAGGTGGGCCTCGGCGAAGGCGCCGGGCAGCAAGGTGCCGTCAGCGTTGTCGACATCCACTTCGGCGCGCAGCGTGCGCGTAGCCGGATCGAGCGAATCGGTGGTGCGTGCCACGCGCGCGGCAAAGCGGCGGCCGGGATAGTCCTGCACGGTCAGGTAGGCCGGCGTCTGCGGCGTCACGGCGGCCGCGGCGGATTGCGGCACGTCGACGAACACGCGCAGGGTCTGGGTCTGCTGAATATGGAACAGCTCGCCCTGGGCACCGGCCACGCCCGGAGTGCCGCTGGCCGTGACCAGGGCCCCCACGTCCACGCGGCGGGCGGTGATCACGCCATCGAATGGCGCCTTGACTTGCTCGTAGGAGACCAGCTCCTGCAACCGCGCCACATTGGCCCGGGCCGAGGCCAGCAGCGCGCCCCTGGTGGCCAGGTCGGCCTGCTTGGTGTCGGCGTCCTGCCGGGAGACCGAGTGGGTCTGCACCATCTCTTGCCAGCGCTGCGCGGTGACCTTGGCCAGGTCCAGGGCGGCCTGCGCCGAGGCCAGGTCCGCCACCGCCTGCCGCAGCTGCGCGTCCAGCTCTGGCGTGCGGATCACCGCCAGTAACTGGCCGGCCTTGACGCGAGCGCCGATGTCGGCATACCAGCGGTCGACAAAGCCGCTGGTGCGCGCGTAGATGGCGGCGTCGGCATACGGCATCACCGAGCCTGGCAACAGCAGCGCCTGCTCGGCGGGCGCCGGGTGCGGCGTCACCACCGACACGTCGACGGCATTCTGTGCGGTGACCTGGCGCGCCAGCACGGTGCCGGCGCGCAGCCGTGGCACGATGCCGGCCGCCAGCAGCAACGCCACCCCACCGGCCAGCAGCGTGGGTGCCAGCCACGCGCGCCGGCGGGATGCGGTTTGGGGCGGGCAGCCCTCGTTTGGCGTGTTCATGAAGACTCCTTGGATTGCTGTTGGGGCGTAGCGGTGAGCGCGGTGCCAGCGCCGGCGACAGGCCCGGCCGCCGGCGCGCCTTTGCGCCTGGCCAGCCAGGCATGCACCGCGCCAAATACCACTGGTACGAACATGAGCGTGGACACGGTTCCGAATGCCAGCCCGCCGATGACGGCGCGGCCGAGCGGGGCGTTCTGCTCGCCGCCGTCGCCAAGGCCCAGCGCCATCGGGAGCATCCCGATCAGCATGGCCAGCGCGGTCATTAGCACCGGCCGGAAGCGGGCGAAGCCGGCGTGCAGGGCGGCCTCGGGCGGGGCCATGCCGCCCTGCATCGCGTCCCGCGCCGCGTTGATCACCAGGATGCTGTTGGCGGTGGCAATGCCGATGCACAGGATGGTGCCGGTCAGCGCCGGCACGCTCAGCGTGGTGCCGGTGGAGAACAGCATCCAGGCGATGCCCGCCAGCGACGCCGGCAACCCGCTGACGATGACGAACGGATCGATCCACGACTGGAAGTTCACCACCATCAGCAGGTAGACCAGTACAACCGCCAGCACCAGCCCGGTGCCGAGCCCGCGATAGGATTCCCGCATCGACTGAACCTGTCCCCGCAGCACGATGGAAGAGCCGGGCGGCAACTGCGCGCGGGCGGCATCCACCAGCCGGCTCGCGTCGGCGGCGACGCCGCCGAGGTCGCGTCCCTGCACGGAGGCGAAGATGTCGAGCACCGGCTGCACGTTGTAGTGCGAGACCACCGCCTGCTGCGAGCTGCGCGACATGGTGCCGAGCGTGCCGAGCGTGCCGAGCTGGCTCTGCGCGCCGGTGCCGGCGGCGCTGTTGCCCACAGGCAGGTTTGCCAGCGTCTGCAGCGAATGGATGTCGTACTGCGGCACCTCGGTCAGCAGCGGATAGCTGACGCCGTTCTTGGGGTCCAGCCAGAAATTGGGCGTGGTCTGCGCGCTGCCGGAAAGGGAAATCAGCAGGTTCTGCGCCACGTCATGCTGGGTCAGGCCCGCCTGCAGCGCCTTGGTGCGGTCGACGTTGATGTCCAAGGTGGGCGCGTCCGCCGGTTGCTGGATGCGCGCATCGACCAGTCCACGCACGCTGCGCAGCTGCGACAGCAGGCGGTTGGCGACGACGCGATTCTCGTCGACGCGGCTCCCAACGATCTGGATGTCGATCGGCGCGGGCAGGCCGAAATTGAGGATCTGGCTGACGATGTCGGCCGGCAGGAAAGAGAAGGTGACGCCCGGGAAGGCCGCGGTAAGCCGGTTGCGCAGCATCGCGACGTAGTCCGCGGTGGGGCGGTGGCCCGGCTTGAGGCTGATCATCACGTCGGCGTCTTCCGGGCCGATGGGGTCGGAGGTGTCGTAGGTCAGGTTGATGCCACTGACCGGCACGCCGATATTGTCGAGGACGCCGCCGCGCTCGCCGGGCGGGATCGCGTCCCTGATGCGGCTCTCGACCTGATCGGTCAGCGCCGCGGTCTGCTCGATGCGCGTACCCGTCGGCGCGCGCAGGTGCAGGCGGATCTCGCCGGCGTCGACAGCGGGAAAGAAGTCACTCCCGATGAACGGCAGCAGCGCCAGCGAGCCCAGGCAGAACAGCAGGCACAGCGCCACGAAACGGCCCCGCTGCGCCATGGCCCACGACAAGGCGGCGCGATAGCGCTTGCGCAGCACCTCGAAACGCCGCTCGAAGCGCTGCTGGAGCCGTGCGAGAGCGGCGAAGCGGCCGTGGGGCCGGGCGTCGCCCGCGGCGCGCGCGCGCAGCAGGTACATCGCCAGCGTCGGTATCAGGGTGCGCGAGAAAAAGTAGGAGGCGCACATGGCGAACACCACCGCTTCGGCCAGCGGCACGAACAGGTAGCGCGCCACGCCGGACAGCAGGAACATCGGCACGAACACGATGCAGATCGACAGCGTGGAGACGAAGGTGGGCACGGCAATCTCGCCGGAGCCGTTGAGGATGGCGTCGTGCAATGGCTCGCCGTTCTCGATGTGGTGGGTGATGTTCTCTATGGCCACGGTGGCATCGTCGACCAGGATGCCCACCGCCAGCGCCAGGCCGCCCAGCGTCATGATGTTGATCGTCTGGCCCAGCGCGGAGAGCGCGGTCAAGGAAGTCAGCACCGCGAGCGGGATCGACACGGCGATGATTAGCGTGGCACGCCAGCTGCCCAGGAACAGCAGGATCATGGCGGCGGTCAGGCTGGCGGCGATCAGCGCTTCGCGCACCACGCCGGAGATCGCGGCGGTGACGAACACCGACTGGTCCGACAGCGTGCTGATATGCAGCGAAGGTGGCAGGGCGGCGCCGATCTGCGGAAGCATGGCCTTGACCCGGCTGATGATGTCCAGCGTCGAAGCGCTGCCGGTCTTCTCCACCTGCAGCAATGCGGCGCGCTTGCCGTCGCTGCGCACGATATTCGTTTGCGGCGCGTAGCCGTCGCGCACATGGGCCACGTCGCGCACGTAGATCACATTGCCGCCGACGCTCTTGACCGGCAGGTCGTTGAGCGCGTCCACGGTATCCGTGCTGCCGTTCATGCGCACGTTGTACTCACGCTCGCCCATTTTCGCGGTGCCGCCCGGCAGCGTGAGGTTCTGCGCGTTGACGGCGCTCACCACGTCCGCCGGCGTCAGGCCCTTGGCCTGCAGCGCGGCGGGATCGATGTCGATCATGATCTGGCGGACCTTGCCACCGAAGGGCAGGGGCACGGCGGCGCCCTGCACGGTGGCGAGCTGGGTGCGGATGAAGCTGTTGCCCAGGTCGTAGAGTTTCTGCTCCGGCAGCGTGTTGCTCGACAGGCCGAGTTCCAGCACCGGTACGGTCGAGGCGTTGTAGCTGATGATGTTGGGCGGCAGCGTGCCGGGCGGCAGGATGCGCAGGATCGAGGCCGAATTGGCGGCCGCCTCGGCGATTGCACGGTTGATGTCGGCGCCGGGATGGAAGAAGACCTTGACCACCGACACGCCGTTCAGCGATTGCGATTCGATGTGCTCAATGTCCTCCACGTCGGTGGTCAGCGCGCGCTCGTAGCTGGAGGTGATGCGGTGTGCCATGTCCTCGGCAGAGAAGCCGTTGTAGGACCACACGATGCTGACCACCGGGATATTGATGTCGGGAAAGATATCGGTCGGCGTGCGTTCGATGGCCAGTGGGCCCAGTACAAGCAGCAGCAGCGCGAGCACGATGAACGTATAGGGTCGCCGCAAGGCGAGTTTGACGATCCACATGGTTGGTTCCGGGCGAGAGATCGAAGGGAGGCTGCCTTCGATCGATAGGCGGGCAGCGCTTGGTGATGTCGCCAGTGTGGTGGCTGCGCATTTACCCGGTCCTGACCAATGCATTACGGAATTGTCATGTTGCGCGGGCGGCGCAGGCAGGATCACTCGGCGCGCACGGATGCCACGGATGCCATCGAGGCCAAGGTGACAAGCTTGTCATCAATTGGTCAGCCTGAGGTCACCGGGCGAGACCAACAATGGTTACAACTTGTCCGTCATCCCGACGCAAGTTCCACAACCGCCACGCGCAAGCGGGCCATCCCGTCGAAACACCGGAACACCGGAACACCGAAAGAGGTAACCATCATGAAAGCACTGATCCAAGCCGTACTGCTCGCCTGCACCCTGACAGTCCCGGCACTGTCGTTCGCCCAGAGCGTGCAGGGCCCCGTGACCCGCGCCGAAGTGCGCGCCGACCTGATCCGCCTGGAGCAGGCCGGTTACAGCCCGCACGGCGACGACGCGAACTATCCGCAGGATCTGCAGGCGGCCGAGGCCAAGGTGGCGGCCGAGACCGGCAGCGCAAGCACGGGCACCCCGATGCACGCGCAAGCGCAAGGCCAGGCGCGCCTGCACGCGTCGCTAGGCACGCCCGCTATCGACCAGGTGCGCAACGCCTTCCAGTTCGGCGCATGAGCGCCGCACGCTCGTGCGCGCCGCGCGCCCCGCTTGCCGCCACGCGCGGCAGGGCCGCGGTGCCGGTGCATGCGCTGGAGCGATACGCCAGTCTCCAGCGCTATTGCGCCGCTGCTGGAGTGCGCTGCGAGCAGGGTGGGCCGATGCGCCGCTCACCCGCAGTGCGAATCTGCAATGACCAGGCATGCGGGAAAAATTTCCTGCCGGGAACCTAGCAGAATCCTGATAACGGGCTACGCCCCGCACAAGCCGGAGATCACACCAGCTTTGTGCCGGGCCCGGGCCGCCATCGGTAGGAACTCGTATACAACGCACGAACTCGTGCCGCGCACGGAAAGGATTGGCTATGACTGACAACGTTGGAGGCCCCTTGGGGCAAAAACCCAAGCTGAGCGCCGGTGCGGTGGCGATCCGATATGGCGGCATCGGGGTGGCGACACTCGTGCTCGCCGGCGCCTTCGCCTATGCGGGCGGCTGGCTCTCACCGGATCGCCTTACGCAGGACAAGGTCGTTTCCGGCTTCGAAGCGGCGAACGGAAAGCACGCAGGGTTCCGTCGCAATCATGCGAAGGGCCTCTGCGCGACAGGCTGGTTCGATAGCAACGGTTCGGGATCAGCGCTTTCCCAGGCCAGGCTGCTAGCCCGCGGGCGCGTGCCCGTGGTCGGGCGAATCGCCTTCGCCGGCGGCATGCCATTCGTTGCCGATGGACCCAGTCTCGTGCGAAGCCTTGCTCTGCAATTCAAGCCCGACGGTGGACAGGAATGGCGCACGGCGATGGTGGATATCCCCGTTTTTCCCTTCAGCACGGTGCAGGCGTTCTACGATCAGATGATGGCGTCGATTCCCGATCCGAAAACCGGCAAGCCCGACCCTGAGAAGGCGAAAGCGTTTGCTGCGGCTCACCCGGATTTCGTGGCTGCCGTCGGCATCGTGGGCCATCGCGCCGTCTCGTCTGGTTTCTCGAACAGCACCTATAACGCACTGGATACCTTCCTGTTCGTGGACAGGGCGGGCATCCCGGTACCGGTTCGCTGGTCCGCCGAGCCTGTCCAGCCATTCGCGCCGGTCGGCAAGCAGCAGGGCGCCGATCCGAACTACCTGTTCGACGCGCTGATCTCGGAGGTGGCTCAGCATCCCGTGCAGTGGAAGATGGTGGTGACCGTCGGCCAGCCGGGAGACCCCGTCAACCCCGACAAGGCGTGGCCCGATGGCCGGCAGAAGGTCGACATTGGCACGGTCACGCTCGACAAGGTGTCGAGCGAAGACAGTGGTACCTGCACCGACATCAATTTCGATCCAACGATCTTGCCGGCCGGAATCGAAACGTCCGCCGACGACATCCCGAGCGCCCGCTCTGCAGCCTATTCGCGTTCCTTCACCGTTCGCGAGAACGAGCGTCGCGAGAAGCCGACCAGCGCAGTCACACCGCAAGAAGTGAATGCAGGAGCAAAATCATGAGAACCACCATCCAAGGCTTCTCGGCGCCGTCGCGGATCCTTCACTGGCTGATGGCAGCGCTGATCCTGGCCATGTTGTTCATCGGCATCGGCATGGTAGCGACCGTCTCCGGCCGCTATGCCTTGCTACTGTCGATTCACAAGCCGCTCGGCGTTGCCATCCTGGTGCTCGCGGCAGTACGCCTGGTGAACCTCCTGATCAACCCGCCCCCGCCGCTGCCGGCCGCGCTTTCGCCGCTCCAGCGTCTGGCGGCACGGGCTTCGCATGCCATGCTCTATGTCCTGATGTTCGCGATACCGCTGATCGGTTGGGGCATGCTCTCGGCGGGCGGCTACCCGATCGCGCTCTATGGGCAAGCACAACTGCCGCCCATCCTGCCGCACAGCGCCGCCTTGTATGCGACGCTGCGCAATGCGCACACCATGCTTGCATTCTTGCTGTTCGCAACCGTTCTGGTTCACTTCGCCGCGGCGCTGTATCACGGGCTGATCCGGCGCGACGGTGTACTGGAAGGCATGACTACCTGGAAGCCTCAGCGATAGTCGCGCCAACCCTCCTTGCAGCTACCACGTGAGAATGGCGAGCGTTCCCGAATCAGGGGCTCGCCGCTCGCGCCGCGGGCGTGCAGATTCCTCGCTGGTCGTGGCGCTGGCTTGGTCTCGTCAGGGACGATGGGTGCTGCCCCGACGTATCGGAGGCGATGATCGGCTTCGCGATGGGTGGATTGCCGCTGGGCAGGATCACATGCCGTCAGAGCCGTACCCAGAGCGCGACGACGACGGCCATCGCGCAACTTGCGGCACAGATTCCGATCCAGGCCACTGCCAGCAGGACGTCGCGCGGCTTGTCGATGTTGAAGGTGTAGCCGTACTTGTCGCCGCTGTGGGTGCTGGTGCGCGGATCGCTGGCGTTGGCCAGGGTAGCGGACAGGATGCTGGCGCCGATGAGGCCGGCCGCGGCAAGGAGGCGTTTGTCGCGAGTGGTCATGATGTTCTCCAGTCGGGTAGCAGGATGGTGCCGGCGCGGAGGTCCGGCGGGTAAGGCGCGGCGTTGCGCAACACAGCTTGCTTCGCGGATCTGCCTGCTTCTACAACTCGGCTGGAACAGGGAGCGCCTGGCATTCGGGTGTGTCGAGCAGGCTTGCTTTGCCTTGCTGGAAGAATAGATTGGTCCTTGCGTGTGCGCACTCGTGCATGGGTTCGTTGTACTAACGCATTGGTAGCGGCAAGTCATCCTTTGGTTTAGGTGTGGCCGCGATAGGCCATCGCTACCCGCCGATGACCTGTGCGGAATCGGCAAAGCACCTGTACCCGCGCCGTGGCCTGGGCCAGGCGAAGGCGGTGCATGGAGCCGGCAGCCAGCGCGTAGCCAGCGCAGCTTGCCACTGCGTGGCGTTCGTCGGGCCACCGCGGTGGCATCGAGCACTGCCGCCAGGATCATGGCCTCGGCATTGCACGGCCGCGGGCGGCGTGGCGCACGGTGTCGCGCAATTCACGCAGCCGTACGCGCGAATGCGGCTTTCATCTTCCAGCTATGGGGGGTCTCGCCGAAGAAGCGCTTGAACACGGTGGTGAAGTGCGATTGCGAGCGCAAGCCGCAGCTCAGCGCAACGTCGAGGATGTTCTGGGAATCGGGGGGCAGGGCCCGGATTCCCGGGGAACGCGCGCGCGCTGACTGCCCGCACGCCCCCGGGATTGGCCGGGTTGCCTATTGCAGCGTGATATGTTTCTCGGTGACGACCTTGGCCCAGCGGTCCGCGTCCTTGCGGATCTGCGCATCGAACGCGGCGGGCGCGGTGCCGCTCGGCTCGGTGCCCAGCTCCAGCAGCTTGGACTTGACCTCGGGCAGGGCGACTGCCTTCGCGACCTCGGCGCTGAGGCGGTTGACCACCGCGTCCGGCGTGCCCGCCGGGGCAAACAGGCCGAACCAGCCTACGTCGGCAAACTGCGGATAGCCTTGCTCGACGAAGGTAGGCACGCTTTCGAGGCCTTTCCATCGGCGTGGACCGGTCACGCCGATGGCGCGGACGGTGCCGGCCTGGACATGTGGCTTGATCGCGAGCGGGTCGACGAACAGGCCATTGATCTGCCCGCCGATCAGGTCCTGGATCGCGGGCGCCGAACCTTTGTAGGGTACGTGCATCATGTCGAGCCCGGTGGCGGAAGCCAGCAGTTCGCCCCAGAGGTGCGAGCCGGTGCCGGCGCCGAAGGAACCGAAATTGAGCTTGGTGGACGCAGCCTTGCCATAGGCCACGTAGCTTTTCAGGTCGGTCACCGGCAGCTTGCGGTCGACCACGAACACGACCGGCGATGCGGCGATTTCCGCCACGCCCCTGAAGCTCTTGATGGCGTCATAGGGCAGGTCCTTGAACAGCGCCGGCTGGATGCTGTGCGCCGAGTTGTTCATCAGCAAGGTGTAGCCATCCGGCGCGGCCTTCGACGCGATCGAGTAGCCCACTATGGTCTGCCCTCCCGGGCGGTTGTCCACCACGACCGGCTGCCCCATCTGCCGCGACAGGGCCGCGCCGAGGGTCCGGGCGATGATGTCGGTCCCGCCGCCGGCGGCATAGGGCACGATGATGCGGATCGGATGCGTGGGGAAATCCGCGGGCTTCCCGGCGCGCGCGGGGTGGGGCGCCAGCATCAGCAAGCTGGCGGCCCCGGCCGCGAGGTACGCGGCCGTGTTGGACCTGGTCATGGTTGTCTCCTGTTTTTTTTCGATCTACTCGTTTTTCGATCTACTCGTACACCACCGAGTACTTGATGGTCAGCGTGGCGAAGGCCGCGTCGATGGTCGACATGGCGGCATTGCGCTCGGCCGGGCCCATGGCGGCGGGCAGGACCAGGGTCGAAGTCAGTCCCAGGTCGCCGCGATCCTCGACACGGATGTCCTGCACCGGTACCGGCGCGTCGCTTGCGGCATCCGCGAGCATCTGTTGCTGGGCGCGCCGGATGGCGTCGCCGCGCAGGACATTCTTCTGGATCTTGCCGACCGCTGTCTTTGGAATCACGTCGACCAGGTAGAACTGCTTGGGCACAGCGGCGCGCTCGGGAATCACTTCATAGGCATAGTGCTTCAGGCGGCCGAGCGGGTAGTCGCTGCCCGGCTTGAGCGCGATGTAGGCAACCGGCAGTTCGCCGGCATGCGCGTCCGGGATGCCGATCGCGGCGGCATCGAACACCGCCGGATGGCGATAGAGCGCCTCCTCGATCATGCGCGGATCGATGTTGTTGCCTCCACGGATGATCAGGTCCTTGGCCCGGCCGGTCAGCCAGAAGTAGCCTTCCTGATCCCGGTAGCCGAGATCGCCGGTGTTGAACCAGCCGCCCTCGAACCAGATACCACGGTTGTGCTTCGGATCGAGATAGCCGGCAAAGATGTTGGGGCCGCGCACGATCACCACGCCGGGCTCGCCGGGCTCGCAATCGCGCACGATGCGGTTATCGGCCACCTTGACCGCCTTCATCTGCTGGTAGGCCTTGCGAAATCCGATCGAGCCCGTGCGCGCCTCGCCGTAGCGCGGGTTGCAGGCGCTCAGCGCGGTGCCTTCGGTCAGGCCGTAGCCTTCCATGATGACCGAGCCGGTCTTCTTGCCGAAGGCCTCGGCGATCGCGGTCGACAGCGGCGCCGTGCCGCAGGTCGCGGCCTGCAGCGAACTGATGTCGGCACCGTCGATCGGGATGTTCAGCAGCATGTTGACCACGCTTGGCACCATGCTGATGGTGGTGACGCGGAAGCGCTCGATGATGCGCCAGATGTTGCGGATCACCGAAGGGTCGCGCCAGCCGCCGGAGGTCAGCATGACTACCGAGGCCCCGCGCGCCAGCGGCATCAGGCAGTTGGTCAGCACGCCCGTGACATGGAACATCGGCACGCCGCAGACGCGCACGTCCTCGGGCTGGACGTCATATTGCATGCCGCTGACCCAGGCCATGAAGACCTCGTTGCCATGGGTGTGGAGAGCGAGCTTGGGTGTGCCCGTGGTCCCGCCGGTATGGAACATCGAAGCGGTGTCCGCGGGAGCGATCCGCCGCCCGCTGTCGAGCGACTCGGCGCTCAGGCGCGGCAGCTCGGCCAGGAGGTCGACGATGCCGTCCTCACTTGCGGGACCGCCGCCTGCCTTGATCCAGTGCCGGACTTCGGGCAGGTCCTGCCGGATCAGCATGGCTTTGTTCCATGCCTCGATATCCGCGTCGGGGCCGTAGACAATCACGGCCTTCGCCCCCGCATTGCTCAGCAGGGCACGGATGATCTCCGGCTCCAGCATCCAGTTGACGGGGCAGGCGATGCCGGCGGCCTCGCTGCCCCAGATTGCGTATTGCGACTCCGGCGCTACTGGCATGAGAATGCCGATCACGTCGGTCGGGCCGATCCCGAGCGAATGCAGCAGGTTGGCGGTCTGGGTGATGCGCCCGAACAGCTGCCCGTGGGTGACCGTGGTGGCGCGGTCCAGCTCGTCACCCGAGGCGAAGTGGTACAACGCCGGGGCGTCGGGCGCGCGATCGCGCGCCAGGCGCAGCAGATCGTAGGTGCTGTCGGGCAGCTTGCGCCCGGCCAGCGGCGTCTGCTCGAAGCGCTCGATGTCGGCCAGGGTCGCGACCTGCAGGCGGGGATGGTAGATATCCTGCGCCGGGTCCGCGGCGCCAGGCGCGTGCGCGCCGGCGGCGGTTGCCAAGGTTGCTTGCGTCATGATCAGGATCCCCGGTAGGCCGGACGGCGCCTGTTCAGGAAAGCGTCGCCGCCTTCGTGCATGTCATCGGTGCTGAAGAGCGTGGCGAAGGCGAGCTGTTCCATCATCAGCGCCGTGTCCAGGTTCGTGTCCTGTCCGTTGTTGATCATCAGCTTGGCCATGGCGATGGAGTGCGGCGACTTCTCCGCGATGCGGTGCACGTAGGCCTTGGCCTCCTCGAGCAACTGCGCGGCGGGCACCACCTTGTTGACCAGGCCGATGCGGTAGGCCTCGTCGGGCTTGATGATCTCGCCGGTGAAGATCATTTCCTTGGCGCGCGTTGCGCCGACCAGCCGGACCAGGCGCTGGGTGCCTCCGCGCCCCGGGATCAGGCCGACATTGGTTTCGGTCTGCCCCATCAGGGCATTGTCGGCGGCCACGCGCAGATCGCAGGCCATGGCCAGTTCCAGGCCGCCGCCGAAACAGGGTCCGGCAATGGCCGCCACCACCGGTATGGTGCTGTGATGGATCAGCGCCCACAGGTCAGACGAGCCGCTGGTGGGGCCGAACGCGTCGATCGGGCGGCGCTTGAGCATCTCGACGAGGTCGCCCCCCGAGACGAATGCCTTGGTGCCGCCCCACAGGACGATGCCGCGGATTGTCTTGTCGGCCATCAGCGACGACATCGCCGCGTAGATGTCATTGCGCAGCGCGCCGTTGAGGGCGTTGTACTTCTCGAGCCGGTTCATCGTGACGATGCCGCAGCTGCCATCCCGGTCGACGAACACGGTGTCGTATTCGGTGATGCCGGTGCTCGGGTTCTTGGTCATGTTGCTGTCTCCTGGCTTGTTGGCGCTTCTTAGTGGATGAATTCGAACAGGCCGGCGGCACCCATGCCGCCTGCCGCGCACATGGTCACCACGCCGTACTTCGCCTTGCGGCGGCGCCCCTCCAGCAGCAGGTGGCCAACCTGGCGCGCGCCGGTCATGCCATAGGGATGGCCGATCGCAATCGCGCCACCGTTGACGTTGACGCGTTCCTCGGGCAGCCCCAGCTGGTCGATGCAGTACAGCGCCTGGCAGCCAAAGGCCTCGTTGAGTTCCCACAGGTCGATATCGTCGACGGTCAGCTCGTTGCGCTCCAGCAGGCGGGGAACGGCGCGCACCGGCCCGATGCCCATTTCGTCCGGCTCCACGCCCGCGGTCGCCAGGCCGATGAAATAGCCGAGCGGCACCAGGCCGCGCCGTTCGGCTTCCTTCTCTGACATCACCACGAGCGCCGCGGCGCCGTCCGACAACTGGCTGGAATTGCCGGCGGTCACCTGGTATCCCTCGCCCTTCACCGGGGGCAGGGCGCTGAGCTTCTCCAGCGTGGTGTCGGGGCGGTTGCCTTCGTCGGCTTCGAGCAGGCATGCCTCCGAGACGGTTTGCCCGGTCGCCTTGTCGGTCACGCCCTTGGTCGTGGCAAGCGGCACGATCTCATCCTTGAACAGGCCGGCCTGCTGGGCACGGTCGGTGCGCTGCTGGCTGCGCACGGAGAAGGCGTCCGATCGTTCGCGCGACATGCCATAGCGCTTGGCCAGGATCTCGGCGGTATCGATCATGTGCARGTACACATCCGGCCGGTGCTGGGCAAGCCAGGCTTCCTGTTGCGCCGTCTTGAGCGTCACGGGCTGCGACAGGCTGATCGATTCGACGCCGCCGGCGACCATGACCGGCACCTTGTCGATCAGTACCCGCTGCGCAGCGAAGGCGACCGCCTGGAGGCCGGACGCGCAGAAGCGCGTGAGGGTCGTCCCGCTCACCGATACCGGCAGGCCGGCGCGAATGCCGCCGGCACGGGCGACATTGCCGCCGGTGGCCGCCACCGGCTGGCCACAGCCGAAGATGATGTCTTCGACTTCGGCACCGTCGAGCCTGGCGCGCCGCACGGCATGTTCGATGGCATGCCCGGCCATGGTGGCGCCATGCGTCTGGTTGAACGCGCCGCGGCCGGCCTTGCCGATGGGGGTACGGGCGTAGGAAACGATTACTGCGCGAGACATAGACTCTCCTTGGATGGTGGCTGTCGCGGGGGATTCCCGATCCCGGTCCGCAACGAATATAGACAGTGGATACATTAAGGCGGACCGATCCGGCTGGACGCGATGCCTGGATGGCATCGGCTGGCCGCGGAAGACTGCATCGGCTCATCAGTGTATCCACTGTCTACATGCTAGTGAGCGGATCTGGAGAGGTCAAGCGCTCAGCGTCGTTGCGCGGGTTTACCTCGATCTTGCGGTGAGCAATGGACGGGGGAAGACGGCGGCCGCCGGCCGTCGGCGGCTATCGGGATGCCTGCACGGCATCCACGATTTCGCTCGACAGCGTTTCCGAGCGCGCCGCGCGGGCGAGTACCAGGCCACCGACCATCGTGGCCAGCATCAGGATCGCATCCTTGCGCGAGGACTCACTGTCATCCCCCGCGATCAGCCGGATCAGCGAGCCGACGCGGGCCTCGAATCGCTTCCGGGTCTTGGCATCGAGTCGCGAGACATCCGTGCCGAGGGCGGCGATCGCGCAGCCGCTTTCCGGATGGTCGCGGTGCTTCTTGCTCATGTAGGCTTGAAGGATGGCACGCTTGCGCTGCTTCGCCGGCGCCGCGGACGCGGCCGCATCGAGAAAGGCCATGGTCTGGTCGAAGGCAGCGTCGACCGCGTCGGCGATCAGGGCATCCTTGGAATCGAAGTGCGCGTAGAAACCGCCATGGGTCAGGCCGGCGCTCTTCATCAACTGCGCCACGCCAATGCCGTTGACGCCGTGTTCGCGAAACTGGGCCGAAGCCGCCGAGATGATCTGATTGCGGGTTTCGGCCTTGTGATCTGGCGAGTAACGCACGATGGGGACTCCGTCATGATGAAGGGCAGCGACGCCCGTTGAAATGACGGCCATCATACATTCATGATGATGATGCCGGTGAGCCGGCTGTCATCGCTGTGCAATCTATAGTATGACGGGCATCATGGAATAACCAGGCCGAAGTGACGGATGCGGTGGAGCGGCGATCGTGCCTGGCTCTTCCTAGGGTAAGCACCGAGGTGGAAGTGAATTGCATTGCTTGACGACCCCGGATCGCCTGCCTAGGATGTAGACACCGGATAGATATTGCCTGCGTCGCCGCTGGCGCCGGCCGGATACGGTTGTGGCGAGAGCCGGAGCGGCGTGGCCAACCCGGGGCGAGTGACCCGACAGCGTGGAGGAATGAGATTTGGAACTGACTGGAAGGCAAGTCATCAAGGCGCCCAGGGCGGAGGTCTGGCGGCGCCTGAACGACCCTGGCACGTTGCAGCGGTGCCTGCCGGGGTGCGAGCACTATCAGAAAGCCGAGGGCGACGCCTATGACGCGGTGATCGTTGCCGCCATCGGTCCCATCAAGGCCCGCTTCAAGGGTACCGCCCGCTTCTCCGACCGGCAGGAGGGAATCGGCTATCGCATAGAGGGAACCGGCACCGGGGGCATGGCAGGCTTCGGCAAGCTCGACGCGGATGTCCGCCTGGAGGACATCGATGGCGGCACGTCCCTGCACTATGCCGCAGTTGCACAGATGGGCGGCAAGCTGGCGCAGATCGGTTCCCGGCTGGTGGGGGCGGTCGCCAACAAGTTCCTGGCGGATTTCTTCTCCCGTTTCGAGACACTGGTGATGGAATCGGGCGAGGGTGGTGCCGCCGTGGCGGCTTCCCCGCCGCAGGGCGCGCCAGTCGCCGCGGCGCAGTGATCCGTGGCCTGCGATGAGACGGGGATGAGGAGGCAGCGTGCCGGAGGAAGCTGGTTTCTTTTTTTTCATTCTTTAGTATGATGGTCATAATTCCATAGCGTGCGGCCGCCTCGCGGGCGGCCGGCACATAAAGGAGGCAAGGTGGCGCAAGTGAAGATACACAACACCATCAATGGCGTGAGCGCAAGCACCGAGACGGAGCCGAGGCAGCTCCTGGTGCACATGCTGCGGGACGCCATGCGCCTCACCGGCGTACACATCGGCTGCGACACCTCCCAGTGCGGAGCCTGCACCGTGCTGCTCGACCAGCGCACGGCAAGGTCCTGCACGGTGCTTGCCGTGCAGACCGACGGGAGCGCGATCCACACCATCGAGGGCATGGAGGACGATCCCACGGTGAACGTGCTCAAGGCAGCCTTCAATGAATGCCACGGCCTGCAATGCGGATTCTGTACGCCAGGGATGCTGCTTGCCGCGCGCGCGCTGCTGCTGCGCGTGCACTGTCCGTCGGAGGCGCAGGTGAGGGAGGCGCTGCACGGAAACCTGTGCCGGTGCACCGGCTACCAGAATATCGTCGACGCCGTCCTGCTGGCGGCGACAAGGCTTGCGCAGGGCAATGCGGTGGCCGTTGAGGAGCATTGCCATGAGTGAAGCCCCGCAAGACGCCACGACGCGCTATATCGGCAAATCCGTCAGGCGCCGGGAAGACCGGCGCCTGATGAGCGGGCGCGGCAGGTTTACGGATGACTTCCAGTTCCCCGGGATGGTATTCGCCGCCTTTGTCCGGTCTCCCTTCGCCCATGCGGACGTCCGCCATGTCGACACGGCGCAAGCGCTCGCGCTGCCCGGCGTCGTGGGCGTATTGACCTACGCGGATATCCAGGGAAAGGTCGGCGATATCCGTCCGAACTGGGTCGTGGGGGACTCGAAAGTGCCGGCCCATCCGCCGCTTGCCGCGGGGCGGGTGCGCTACGCCGGCGAGGCTGTCGCCATGGTGCTGGCAGGCACGCGAGAACTCGCGGCCGATGCCGCCGAGCTGGTGGCGGTCGAGTACGGGGAACTGCCAGCCGTGGCCGATGCGCAGGCGGCACTGTCTGCGGGCGCGCCGCAACTCCACGCCAATGTGCCGGGCAACCTGATCGGCGTCTACCGCGTCAAGGGCGGCGACTATGACGACGCGCTCAGGCAGGCCGACCGCGTGGTGTCGATCCGCCTGGTCAACCAGCGGCTGATACCCAGCCCGCTCGAGCCGCGCGCGCTCTGCGCCAGCTATGACCCGGTCGACGAGCAGCTGACTTTCATCGTGCCTACCCAGGTGCCGCATATGTCGCGGCGCTGGCTCTCGGAAGCCCTGGGCTGGCCGGAGCACCGGATCCGGATCGTCGCGCCCGACATCGGGGGCGGGTTCGGCGCGAAGATGCACTTCTATGCCGAAGAGGTGCTGGTAGCGTTTGCGTCCAGGCATTTCGGCCGGCCGGTCAGCTGGACCGAGTCCCGCAGCGAGAGCCATGTGGCCACCACGCACGGCCGCGCCCATGTGGAATATGTCGAAGCCGCGGTCAAGGATTCCGGCAAGGTACTGGGCATCAAGGTGCAATCGTTCGCCAACCTCGGGGCCTATCTTTCCAATATGGCCACCGGTATCCCGACGGTCAACACGGCCAGCTACGTCACGGGCAACTACCAGATCAGCTCGGTCGACGTCGAGGTCAATCTCGTCACGACCAACACCACGCCGGTCGACGCCTATCGCGGCGCCGGCCGGCCGGAGGCGGCCTATATCGTCGAGCGGATGATGGATGCGGTCGCCGGTGAGCTGGATATCGATCCGGTCGAGCTCCGGCGGCGCAACCTGGTGCAGGCCGACCAGTTCCCCTATCAGCCGCATAACAATGCGCGCGGAAAATGGGATAGCGGCAACTACCAGGCGTGCCTGGACAATGCCACCGAACTGGTCGACTACACCGGCTGGCGCCTGCGCCAGGCGGAGCTGCGGCAGCAAGGCAAGTACATCGGCATTGGCGTGACCTGCTACCTGGAACTGGTGGGCATGGGCATCTCCGCCCTGTTGCTGAGGGTCGGCTTCGATCGCGGCGGGTGGGAGAGCGCCCATATCCGGGTGCACTCCGACGGCAAGGTAACGCTGTTCAGCGGATCGATGCCGCAAGGGCACGGCCATGCCACCAGCTACGCGCAGATCGTGGCCGAGGTGCTGCAACTCCCGATGGAGGACGTCGATGTCGTGCAAGGCGACACCGACCGCGTGCTCGCGGGCCACGGGACGTTCAATTCCCGCTCGATGCCGGTCGGGGGCTCGGCGGCCTACCTGGCCGCGGGCAAGATTCTCGCGAAGGCCCGCAAGATCGCCGCGATCATGCTGGAGGCGCCGGAGGAGGATGTCCGCTACGCCGACGGCCGGTTCTCGACAGCGGCGGCGGACACCACCGTTGCGTTTTCCCGGGTGGCGCGCATGGCTTATGTCGCGAGCAAGTTGCCCAGGGATGTCGAGCCCGGGCTGGAAGAACGCGTGTTCTACGAGCCCACCTCGATGGGGGCGCCCAACGGTTGCCATGCGGTGGTCGTCGAGGTGGACATCGAGACTGGCATGGTAGAGATACTCGACTACGTCGCGGTAGACGATGTGGGGGTACTGATCAATCCCATGCTCTGCCACGGCCAGATGCACGGCGGTATTGCGCAGGGCATCGGCCAGGCCCTCTTCGAGGAGGCGAGGTACGACGAGGCGGGCCAGCTTTTGTCGGGATCGCTGCTCGACTACGGCTTCCCGCGGATCGAGCAGGTTCCCCGCATGCGCACCAGTTTTCACGTCTCGCCCTCGCCGACCAATCCACTCGGGGTCAAGGGCATCGGCGAGGCCGGCTGCGTCGGCGCGCCGCCGGCGGTGGTGGCGGCGGTATGCGACGCGCTGAAGCCATTCGGCATCTCCCATCTCGATATGCCCCTGACGCCGCCCAAGATCTGGCGCGCGATCCACGAGGCCAACAGGAGCGAGGCATGATCCCGTATCCGTTCGACTATGTCAGGGCAAGCAGCCTGCCCGACGCGCTCGCACTGCTGTCAGGCGATGCGGACGCGAAGCTGGTGGCCGGAGGCCATTCGCTTCTGCCCCTGATGAAGCTGAGGCTGGCCAGGCCGTCCCTGCTGGTGGACATCGGCCGGCTGCCCGAGCTGAAGGGCGTGGAAATCCACCAGGATCACATCTCGATCGGCAGTGCCACGACCCACGCCGAACTGGAGTCGGACAGCCAGCTGAGGGCATTGGCCCCGATGTTTGCCCGGGTTGCGGGCGTCATCGCCGATCCCGCGGTGCGTAATCGCGGAACCATCGGCGGGGCGCTGGCAAACGCCGATCCGTCGGCGGACTGGCCGGCTGCCATGCTCGCGCTGGAGGCCGAAATGGAGCTGGCCGGCGCCAACGGCACGAGACGTGTGCCGGCGCACGCGTTCTTCGTGGGGTTCATGTCCTCGGCCGTGCAGCCCGACGAGATCCTCGCCCGCATCCATATTCCCATGCCGGCCGCGCTGCGGGTCGGATACCGGAAGTTCCGCCATCCATCGTCGGGCTATGCCGTGGCCGCCGCCGCCGTCGCGCTGCGGTTCGCGGGGAGCCGGTGCGTGGGCGGCACGATCGGGATCACCGGCGTCGCCGACACGGCTTTCCGGCCTTATGCCGCCGAGGCTTTGCTGGGCGCCGGCTTCACGGGCGGGGCCGATGACATGGATCGCATCGCAATGGCGGCGTTTGCCGGCGTGACGCCGCTGACGGACAGCTTTGCCGATGCAGCGTACCGGCTTCAGCTCGGCAAGGTCATGCTGAAACGGGCGCTGGCGGATGCCATGGAGATAACGGGCCCGGGTGCCTGGCAGGCGCACCGTCCGCCCGGAGATTTTGCGAAACCGACAAGCAAGGAGTCAACGGAGTGAATGCGATGAAAGCAAGAGAAGTCGTGCTGTGCCAGCCGGTTCGCACAGCCATCGGGGCCTACAACGGCGCGCTCAAGGCTACGCCTGCGACCGAGCTCGGCGCGACGGTGATCGGCGAGACCTTCCGTCGTTCTGGCCTCGACCCGGCCCTGGTCGGCAGCGTGGTGTTCGGCAACGTGGTGCAGGCAGGCAACCGGATGAATCCGGCGCGGCAGGCCGCCATCGGAGCGGGCCTGCCGGTTTCGGTGCCCGCGATGACAGTCAATCGGGTATGCGGCTCCGGCGCGCAGGCCATTGCCACGGCGGCCGACGAAATCCGCCTCGGCTATATGGACGTGGCGATCGCCGGCGGCATGGAGAACATGGACCAGGCGCCCTACCTGATGCCTGCCGCCCGCTGGGGAAGCCGCATGGGCGATGCGGCGCTGCATGACAGCATGCTGCGGGACGGCCTGGTGGATGCGTTCTCGGGCGAACACTCCGGCTGGCATACCGAGGATCTGGTGGAGCGCTGCAAGATCAGCCGCGATGAACAGGACCGCTGGGCCGAACGCTCGCAGAGCCGTTTTGCCCGCGCCCAGGCGCAAGGCCGTTTCCTCGCGCAGATCGTCGGCGTGCCGGTGAAGGCGAAGGGCGGCGCGGTGATGTTCAGCGTGGACGAGGCGAATCGCCCGGACACCACGTTCGAGGTCCTCAGCCAGCTGCGGCCGGCGTTCCGCAAGAACGGCACCATCACGGCGGGCAATGCGCCGGGGCTCAATAGCGGCGCGGCAGCCATGCTGGTCGCCGAACGTTCCGTGGCCGAGGAAAGGGGACTGGCGCCGATGGCGAGGCTGGTGGCCTATGGCGTCGGCGCCGTGGAGCCGGGCCTGTTCGGCCTCGGCCCCGTGCCGGCCGTGCGCCAGGCCCTGGAGCGTGCGCAATGGGCGCTGGGCGATATCGAGCGGATGGAAATCAACGAGGCATTCGCGGCGGTGCCGCTGGCGGTTGCCGCCGAACTGGGCCTGCCGCACGACATCATCAATGTGGATGGCGGCGCCATCGCGCACGGCCACCCCATCGGCGCGACCGGCGCGATCCTGACCACGCGGCTGCTGCACTCGATGCGCGCGGACGGGATACGCCGGGGCATCGTGACCCTGTGCATCGGCGGCGGCCAGGGCATCGCCCTCGCGGTCGAGGCCCTGGCCTGAGCAGGCAGGCGAGGTGGCGAGGCGGCGAGGGACCGCTATCAGGCGCCCACGCCAAACCTTGCCGCCGGCGCGCTGCGCGAAAGGTTCGGGAACAGGGCCGTACGCGCGGATTCGTAGGCGTTCCAGTCGGCCACGTCGGGCAGTGACGGCACCGTGAAGACCTCGCCCTGGTCCAGCCCGGCGAGCGCCGCGTCGACCATGTCGTCCGCCGACATCACCCAATCCTGCGGCAGATTGTCCGCCGGCTGGCCGGCGACATCCCAGAACTCCGTGCGGGTCGCGCCGGGCAGCACGGCCTGCACGCGCACCCCCTTGTCGGCAAGTTCATGCTTGAGCGACCGGGTCAGCGCCAGCACGAAGGCCTTGGACGCGCCGTAGACGCCGTTCAGCAGTTCGGGGGAAATCGCCACGACCGAGGCAATGTTGATGATCGTGCCGGTACCGCGTTCCACCATGCCGGGAACGGCCGCATAGGTCAGCCGCGTCAGCGCCACCACATTCAGCTCGATCATCGACTGCATCTTGTCCACGTCAGAAGCCAGCAGCGGCGCGACCGCGCCCACGCCGGCATTGTTGACCAGCGTGGTGATGCTGGCATCGGTGCGCAGCAGCGTTTCGATGCGGCGGACGTCGGCTTCCGCGCCCAGGTCGGCCGTGACGATCTCGACCGAACGGCCAGTCTCGTCGGTCAGGCGCTGCGCCAGCGTCTCCAGGCGCTCGCGGTTGCGCGCCACCAGTACCAGGTCGTAGCCGCGCCGCGCCAGGCGGTCCGCGTAGATGGCGCCGATGCCGGAAGATGCGCCAGTGATCAGGGCCGTACCGGGTTGTGTGGTATTCGTCATGTCTTCTGCTCCAGTCTTGCCGTGGCCGACACCATGTCGGCCAGCACAGGAGCTAGAGTAGGCGCCAGGCCTGATGGCATCAATGTCGTAGATCCAACGTTTTAGGACATGGCCCCGCCAAGCTATCGCAGGAGGCAATTGCGCGGCACGAGCGGCCGGCACATGGCGGCGGTACCGCCCTGGACCGGCTGGCGCCGGGCTTTCGCAGGCCGGATGGCACTTGCCCCGGCGCACCCGGATGGCCTTCGCCTGCAATGCAATGCGGGTGGCGGGCAAGGTTGCAATGCGGACAAGATCGCACTAACTTTTATTTGTTCGCCACGGTCGGTAYGACGATTCGGCCGCGAAAGTTCCGCGCGCAACTGTCTCGAAGGAGTAGCCAGCATGACACGTGTTCTGCTAACGAACCTGAAGCCCGACATCTCCGACGAGGATATCCGCGCCTTCCTGGCCAAGTACGGCCTGCCGCCTTGCGATGAGATAGAACATGTGCCCGGGGATGGCACGCGCCCCGCAGCGGAACTGGTCTTCCATGCGATCGACGCCGACACCTTGCGCAAGGCGCTGCCTCGAATTCATCACATCTTCTGGAATCAGCGCGAGCTCAGCGCGCTCATCCTGTCCGATCGATTTACCTGAACCCGGCGCAGCGGCTGGTCACGACCAATGCGTGGCATGTCCGCTGTGAAGGCAGCCAATCTGGTCTTGCCTGACGGCCTGAAGACTGCAGCGAGGCTGGTCGCCGGCACTCAAGGACGCTGCCTCAGGCGGTATATGGCCCGGGTGGCTGGCCTTCACCCAGCGAGCGCAGGAGTGTCGGAACCTTGGCCCTGCTGGTGGCCTGCACTTTTGTGATGAGGGTATGGTCCACGCGATTCACGCCGTACGTCTGGGCGATGTCGGATCGCAGTCGGTGCCACAAATGACAGGTCATCTCCGCGTCGACCATGGCCCGGTGAGCTCGCCCGGGTTTGGGCAATTGCAGCATGTCCACCAGCGTCGATAACCTGTGATTGCCGGCGTGCGGGTAGAGCCGCCTCGACACGAGCATCGTGCAGGCAAAGGACTGGTCGGCGGCCATGCCGAGAAGCCCAAGCTCAGACTGCCAGAAGCGCCGGTCGAAGCCGGCATTGTGTGCGACGACAGGGTGGTCGCCAACGAACTCGGCTGCTTCGCGCATTACCTTTGACGCGGCGGGTGCCGACGCGATCATGTCGTTAGTGATGCCCGTCAGATTCACGACATCGGAAGGGATACGCCTGCCCGCATTCATCAGGCTTTGATAGCGGTCGACGATCTGCCCGTCGCGCAAAAGGATGACGGCAATTTCCGTAGCCCGGTCACCTTGACGCGGCGACAGCCCCGTCGTTTCGAAATCCAAAACCGCAACTGTCTGCACGTTGCCTTTCCCTGTAAGTCTTTAGGCTCCAATCTCTGCTGTCGGATGCAGCCTCGTCATCGCCCAGCCGTGCGTCAGCTGCCGGGAACGCACCATGTTCGATGGCTCCCTGCATATCGTCGAGGGCTTCCTCAAGCCCTGCGACGAATTCCGGCACCGTGCGAATGCTACACGAGAAGCTGCAAGCCTATGCCGAGAGGGGCGGTCGCCGATCCTCTGGCGAATCCACAAGAGGCCCGTTGACTTGCCCTGGCAGGGGGATCGGGTCGCGCAGCAGCGGGTGACAACGGTACGACCGCACGAGGCGCTTGCCACTTATACCGCGGAGACGCCGCTCGCCTGTGCCGCGGCGCCGAAGATCGGCGGCGCAGTGACGATGGAACGAAGCGCGGGCTCGGCAGGCCTGAGGGCGGCGAGGTCGGGAACGGGACGGCGCAATGCCGCCGATGCGGCAAACGCCGTTTCCATCGCCTGGGCCACGCCCAGGGTTTCACCGTCGCCCCGGAACCGGCCGGTCACCTGCAGGCCGAACGGCATGCCGAGGTCGTCGGTGCCGCAGGGCAGCGAGATGGCAGGGTGCGTGGTCAGGGTCACGACATACGTCAGGGCCAGCCAGCGGTAGTAGTTCTCCTGTTTCTCGCCGTTGATGGTATCCGCGTACAGGCTGGTCCACGGGAACGGCGAGACCGGCGTGGTGGGCGACAGGATGACGTCGTAGTCCCGATAGGCCTGCTGGAAGCGCTGCAGGATGCGGTTCTGCTCGGCCTGCGCCCACGCGCTATCGGCCAGCGACATCTTCGCGCCCATCTCGTAGTTCGCACGGGTGTTGGGGCCGAGGCTGGCGGGATCGCGCTGGTAGGCCTCGTGCATGCCGGCGACGAAGCTCTCGGCGCGCAGCACGTCGAAGCAGCGGTGCACATCGCCCAGGTCGAAGGTCACCTCATCGCACTGCTTGAACAGATGCCGCATCGCGGCAATCTTCGCGCGGAACACGCGGCGGATACCGTCGTCCACCGCGCAGCAGCCGAAGTCCTCCGTCCAGCCGACCCGCAAGGCCGACAGGTCCACGCGTGCCGGCGAGAGGAAAGCGGCCGGATTTACCTCGTAGCTCAGCGGATCGGTGACCGATACACCCGCCGAAGCCGCAAGCTGCAGGCAGGCATCGGCGACTGTGCGGCCCATTGGGCCGACCACGGAGATCGGGGTCCAGCCCAGCAGCTTGCGCGAGTTGGGTACGATGCCTGGCGAGGGCCGGAAGCCGACCACGCCGCACTTGGCCGCGGGAATGCGCAGCGAGCCACCGGTGTCGGAGCCGGTGCAGACCGGCAGGAAATCGGCCGCCAGCGCGGCGGCCGAGCCGCCGGAGGACCCGCCCGCATTGAGGTTCGGGTTGAAGGGGTTGCCGGTCGCGCCCCAGACGGCGTTGCGGGAGTTCGCGCCGGCGCCCATTTCCGGGATGTTGGTCTTGGCAACGACGATGGCGCCGGCCGACCGCAGCCGCGCTACCAGCACGTTGTCCTCGGTGGGCAGATGGCCGCGAAACAGCGGCGAGCCGTAGGTGGTGAGCAGCCCCGCGGTTGCCTCCAGGTCCTTGACGCCAAGCGGCAGTCCGTGCAGCAGGCCGAGTGATTCGCCGCGCATGACCGCCTGCTCGGCGGCCCGGGCTTCCGTGCGTGCCCGCTCGTAGCAGGTCGCCGTGATCGCGTTGATGGCCGGGTTGTAGGTTTCGATGCGGGAAATGCACGCGTCCAGCAATTCAACCGGCGAGATTTCCTTGGTGCCGATCAGGCGGCGAAGTTCGACTGCGGAAGCCGAGGTCAGCTTGTCTTGCTCGTTCATGAAGWAGGGTCTCCTCGGGCCGTTTCGTCCTGGAACCGGCGGCCCGCGTCTGGAAGGTCAATCGAGCTTGATATTGGCGCGTTGCGCGATGGCGCGCATCTGCGGCATTTCCTTTTCGATCATGCTGGTGACTTGCTTGCCCGGCGCGTAGGAGGGCTCGATGCCGTTGTCAGCCAGTTTCTTGCGCGTAGCCGGATCGGCGATGGCCTCGGCCAGCGCCTTCTCCAGCTTTGCCTTGACTTCGGGCGGCAGGCCTCGCGGCGCGACGAGCGCGATCCAGGTGCTGGCGTCCATGCCGGGATAGCCGCTTTCCGCCACGGTCGGCACGTTCGGCAGCAGCGACGAGCGCTTTGCCGTGGTGACCGCGATAGCCTTGATCTTGCCGGACTTGAGTTGCGGGATGGCCGCGGCCACGGTGTCCACGCTGAAGGGGATCTGGCCGCCGATCAGGTCGGTCATGGCCGGAGAGCTGCCCTTGTAGGGCACATGGAGCATCTTGATGCCGGTGAGGTTCAGGAGCGCTTCGCCGGCGAAATGGGCGGTCGTGCCGGCGCCGAACGAGCCGTAGGAGTACTTGCCGGGGTCTGCCTTTGCCGCGGCGACGAACTCCTTGAGGTTGTTGACGGGAACGTCGTGGTTCGCGAGCAGTATCAGGCCGGTCGAGCCGATCAGGCCGATCGGCTCGAAGCTCTTCTGCGGGTCATAGGGGAGCCGCGGGTAGACAGCGGGGTTGACCGTGAACGTGGTGCCGGACGTCGCCATCAGCGTGTAGCCGTCCGGCGCGGACTTCGCGACATAACTCGCGCCGACAACGGTGCCGGCGCCGGGACGGTTGTCGACTATCACGGTCTGGCCAAGCCGTTCTCCCAGTTTCTGGCCGACCAAGCGGCCAACGACATCGGTGGCGCCGCCTGGCGGAAACGGCAGGACAAGCTGGATCGGTTTCGACGGGTAGCTTCCCTGCGCGGCGGCGAGGGCTGGCGCCAGGCCGGCCCCGGCGGCAAGGCCGCAAGCCATGAGGAGGGACAAGACGGGGCGGGCAGGGGATCGCATATTGATGCTCCGGCAGGATGGGTAAGCGACGCGCGACAGCGGTGCGCCGGGTAACACCATCATCGTACGATCAAGTTGGAATGAAATCGTAGCAATGTTTAGAACTATTGATTGCCAAATCGGCAATCCGTAGAATTGACCGCATCCCTGTTCATTTGCGCCGAGGCGCCCCCATGTCCTACCGCATCCTGCAGGAAACCGCCGTGCGCTACTTTCTCGAGGTGGTGCGCACCGGCACGGTCAAGGACGCTGCCCTGAAGCTGAACGTCGCGCCGTCGGCGGTGAGCCGGCAGATCGCCAAGCTGGAAAGCGAGCTCGATACCCTGTTGTTCGACCGGCGGGCGAGGGGGCTGGTCCCCAATGCGGCAGGAGAGTTGCTGGCGGCACACGCCAAGCGCACGCAACAGGACATCGACCGCGTGGCGGGCGATATCCAGGCGCTGCGCGGCTTGCGCGTGGGGCGGGTGCGGCTGGCGAGCGTGGAGGGCATCGCGCACGAATTCATTCCGTTGCTGGCGGCGAGCTTCAGGGAAAAGTACGTCGGGATCCGCTTCGACCTCGACGTCTGCCCGCAAGGCGACATTGCCCGGCGCATCCGCGATGGCGAGGCCGACGTGGGCATCACGCTGAGCGGGCTTCCCGAGCCGGAGATCGAAGTGGAGCTGCGTCATCCGGCCCCCGTGCTCGCCATCATGGCGCCCGGCCATCCGCTGGCTGGACAGCGCCAGATTTCACTGTCGCAGGTCGTCGAATATCCGCTCGCGCTGCCGCCCAAGGACAGCTCGCTGCGGCAGTTGCTCGACACCAGCTGCAGTCGCCAGGGCCTGCGCTACCAGACCGTCTTTTCCAGCAACCATCTGGACTCGCTGGCCGGATTCGCGGCAGCGGGGGGCGATGTCATCACTTTCTACGGCGAGCTTTCCGTGCGGGGCCGCCTGAAGGCCGGCACCGTCGCCGCCGTGCCGTTGCGCGACCGGGAGCTGAACGAGCGCTATATCGAGATCCAGACCCTGGCCAAGCGAAACCTGCCGCCCGCGGGGCGGGCCTTCGTCCAGCACCTGACGGAGGCCATCACGGCGTGAGCGGTGAATGATTGCCTTATCGGCAATCATTTATTCGATTAATTGCTCGCGACGCATATTCCGTTTAGCCGGGCCAGCGTGGAGAATCGGGGCACGGATTCTCTCCCTCCTGCTACCCCTACGGCTCGCCATGACCCAGATCGCAAATCTGCCCTTTTCCAAGATCCGCATCGCCAACGGCCTCGCCTTCCTCTCCGGCGAGTTGCCGCTCGAGGCCAACGGCAGCATTCCCGAGGGCATCGAGGCCCAGACGCACCTGGTGCTCGCGCGGATCGCGGCTACGCTTGAAGAGGCCGGCCTGACGCTCGGCGATGTGGTCTCGGCAACGGTCTATCTCACCGACAAGACGGATTTCGCGGGGTTCAACCAGGCGTATCGCGAGCATTTCCAGGATCCRCTGCCGGTCCGCACCACGGTCTGCTGCGACCTGGTGCTGCCGGCCCGCCTCGAAATCTCGGTGGTCGCCGCGACCCGCTCCTGAAACACGGACTACCGGCATGACAACGGACATCGTGGTACTTGGCGCCGGCATGGTCGGCGTGTGCACGGCAGTCGCGCTGCGCCAGCGCGGGCATGCGGTCGTGCTGGTCGACCGGCAGGCGCCCGGCAGGGAAACGTCATATGGCAACGCGGGCATCATCCAGCGCGAAGCGGTTCAACCCTATGCTTTTCCGCGCGAATGGATGGCCGTCCTTCGCGTGATCACCCGCCAGGGCAACGATGTCCACTACCACCCCGGCGCGCTCGCGGGCCTGCTGCCGACGCTGGCCCGCTACTGGCGCGAGTCCGCGCCCAAGCGGTATGCGGGCACGGTGACAGCCTACAGCGCGCTGATTCGCCACTGCCTCACCGAGCACGACAGGCTCATCGCGCTGGCCGGCGCGCAGGACCTTGTGCGCAAGTCAGGGTGGCTGCAGGCTTATCGCAGCAACTCGCCATTCGACCATGCGGCGCGCGCCGCGAGCGCGGTCGCGCGCGAGCACGGGCTCGATTGCCGCATCCTCGACCGGGCCGGGCTTGCCGCTGCCGAGCCGGCGCTGCACGGGACGATGGCCGGCGCGATCCACTGGCGCGATCCCTGGACCATCGCCGACCCCGGCGAGCTGGTCAGCCGCTACGTCACACTGTTCGAGAAAGAGGGCGGCATCGTCCGCCGCGGCGACGCCACCACGCTGAAGCCGGCCGGCACCGGCTGGACCGTGGCAACCGAAGACGGCCCCCTCACGGCGGCGCATGCCGTGATCACGCTAGGCCCTTGGGCGCCAGCCTTGACCAGGCCTCTCGGCTATCGTTTTCCGCTGTTCGTGAAGCGCGGATATCACCGCCACTATGCGGTCGAATCGATGCCGGAGCTGCCGCTGCTCGATGCCGAGCATGGCCTGATGCTGGCGCCGATGCAGCGCGGCTTGCGCCTGACCACGGGGGCTGAGTTCGCCCACCACGAAGCGCCGCCGACCCCCGTCCAGTTGCAGCGCGCCGAGCGCTACGCCCGCGAGCTGGTCCGGCTCGGCGCGCCGGTAGAGGACACGCCCTGGCTCGGCGCCCGGCCGTGCGTTGCCGACATGAAGCCCGTCGTGGGCAGGGCGCCACGCCATCGTGGGTTGTGGTTCAATTTCGGGCACGCCCATCAGGGCTTCACGCTGGGCCCGGTCACGGCGCGCCTGATCGCCGAACTGCTCGACGGCGTGCCACCCTATATCGATCCCCGCCCGTACGACCCGATCCGCTTCGGGGGCTGACGTCTGCAGACGGTGCGCCGCCCGCACCGGGAGCCAGTGCCAGGACTCGTCCGCGCATCGACGCTGTCGGCGCCAGAGAACGCAATTAACGCCCCAGAGAATTACCCACTGACAACACGCGCACGTTGTGCGCGGGCTTGCAACCGTCCTGGCTCTGCCTGGTGCCGGGGGCTGCCCAGGCGCATGTGGCACGGCAGCAAGCAGGCGAGCACGAGACAGTTGGCGACGGTCGTTTGCGTGATGCGAATGATTATGACAATCATCAGTAATTGACGGCGCCATCAACTAGACTTAGCCGCATGTATCGCCTGCCGAGCATCCGCGAGCTGGGAGGAGCCAATGCCCGCCTTCGCCGTTCCTGTTCTCGCCCCCCGCTTGCTCCCGAAGACGCGCGCACAACGCATCACCATTGTCGTGCGTATCGGAAGCGCCGCCCCTGTTGCGTACGCCCAGCCGGCAGAGGCCACGGAGCCATCCGGTACGCCATCCGCGCCGGCATCGGCGGCCATGCTGCCTCAGGTCACCGTGCGTGGCGACACTTCGCCCGACGTATCGCCGCCGCCTCATGCCACCAGGAATCACCATGCAGAACGTTGGAATCTTCCACCTCTGGTCGCAAGGCGACTTCGTCATACGCGCGGCCGCCATTGTTCTGCTCGCAATGTCACTGCTGTCGTGGATCGTGATTCTCAGCAAGGCGTGCGATCTGGTTCGCCTCAGGAAGAATGTGCATGACGCAGAAGGGCGCTTCTGGCACGCGGACGATTTCGACCACGCGCTGGACACGCTGGGCGCCGGCCAAGTCAATCCCTTCCGCGCGCTCGCCCTGGCCGGCAAGGACGCCATGCAGCGCCACCACGCACACCAGCCGCAACTGCATGCCCAACTGGATATCTCGGACTGGCTGACCCGCTCGCTGAAGATGTCGATCGAAGAAGCCGTGGCCCGTATGCAGGCGGGCCTTGCCATCCTGGCATCGGTAGGCTCCACCGCACCGTTCGTGGGTCTGTTCGGCACCGTATGGGGGATCTATCACGCGCTGATCGGCATTGGTGCGTCGGGCATCCCGACGGTAGACAAGGTGGCCGGCCCCGTTGGCGAGGCCTTGATCATGACCGCATTCGGCCTGGCCGTGGCCATTCCCGCCGTGCTGGGCTACAACGCGCTGAGCCGTGGCAACAAAGGCGTGATCAGCAAGCTCAACCGTTTTGCGCACGATCTGCACGGCTACTTCGTGACCGGAACACGCCTGCACCCCAGCGCTTCCCGCCGGGCCGAGGACGGGCCGGTGCGGCTGGCTGTCAGGAACTAAGCGGGTTTGGCGGTACCAGAGGGACACCCATGCAATCTGGCACGCTCCACGCCATATCCATGGCGCCGGTGCCTGCCGCCGCGCCGTGGTCTATCCTGAAGGCAGCCCGGCCTCGCCGGCTGGACGCCGGGCGCAGGATGGCCGTCATCTGTTCGGTATTGCCAGCCGTGCTGACCAGAAGCGAGGCAGGTGCCATGCTCAGGAACACCGTTTCAGCGCTGGCCGCGATCTTGGCGCTGGGGCTGCCGGCGTTCGCCGGCGCCGCCGCTCATCCGTCCGGCACGCTGGCCGTGACGTTCATCCATCCCGAGACCTATACCGATGCCTCATGGTCGCAGGGATACGGCAGCGACCGCCAGGTGCTTGAGGAAATCAACCAGCATCTGGCCCGGCTCGCCGCCCGCTCGCTTCCCGAAGGCTACGCGCTCACGATCGAGGTGCTCGACATCGACCTGGCCGGCTATGTCGACTGGCGCTACGCGTCGCAGATCCGGGTGATTCGCGACGCCACATGGCCGCGCATGAAGGTCAGGTATGTGCTCAAGCATGGCGACGAGGTCGTCGCCAGCGGCGAGGAGCGCATGTCCAACATGAACTTCAACTGGGGCGTCAATCTGTACGGCTACTCGGACCGGCTGCGCTACGAGAAAGCCATGCTCGACGACTGGTTCGAGCGGAGGATTGCCAAGGTCACTGGCCACGCCTGACCGGCCAGGGCAGGGCGTTCCAGGCCGGACGCGCGGCGGTCCCGGCACCGCGCGCAAGCGGATGCGCCATCCCTGGCGTCCCGGGCTGCGCACATGCCCTGGCCCGCACGACTATGCCTCGTCGATCTCGCCGAAGCGGGCGGCGAGGAAGTCGATCAGTGCTCGTACTGACGGCAGGAGGCCGCGGCGCGACGGATACACGGCATGAATGACACCGCCCCGCGGCTGCCAGGCGGGTACGAGGTGGACCAGGTGTCCTTGTCTGAGCTGATCCGTGATCAACATGGACGGCAAGCACACAACCCCGATCCCCGCCGTTGCCGCGCGAAGAAGCGTGAGCATGTCGTCTGTCACGAGCCTGGGTACATGCCGCACTTCGGCGAAGGCGCCTTCCGGGCCTTCCAGGCGCCATACGTGGCTGGACTGGGCCGGGCCCAGGTCAAGCGTGGGAAGGTGCGCCAGATCCGCGGGAGACCGCGGCTCGGCCTGGCCCGCCAGGAGCCGGGGACCCGCCACCACGCACCATGCACGCCCGGCCAGCACCTTCATCACGAGATCGCTGTCGTCTAGCGGCGGTACCCGTACCCGGATGGCAACATCAACGCGCTCTGCAATCACGTCCACGCGCCGGTTGGTGGCCTCGAGATGCACGGTTACCTTGGGGCACGCAGCCATGAACTCTGCCACCATCTCGCCAACTCTGGCGTGAAGCAGGGCCACCGGGCAGGTGACGCGGACAATGCCCTGGGGCTCCGAGCGGGTCAGGTCGATCGCCTGCTGTGCCGCTTCAGCCTCCACCAGCACCGCCTTGCAATGCCCGTAGTAACTGTGTCCGATCTCGGTCACCGAAAAGCGCCGCGTGGAGCGCTGGATCAGGCGCACGGCGAGTCGCTCCTCCAGCAAGGCAATGCGACGGCTGAGCTTGGACTTCGGGATCCCGAGTGCGCGACTGGCGGGCGCGAAACCTTGATGGTCCACCACCTGGGCAAAGTAGAAGAGATCGTTCAGGTCCTGTTGCATCGCGGCATCATCATCGTCCTATGGATAGAACACAGAGGATAAACGACGCTGCCTACCGGTATGCGAGCGGCATGCCTATGCTTCCTATCACCGCAGCCGGACAACCGGCCGACGAATCAGGAGCATCGGATGAAGAAGGTTCTGGGTATATATGGCAGTCCACAAGGCCACTGGGTCGGCGATGGCTTCCCCGTGCGCACGCTCTTTTCGCAGGCGAACCTTGGCAATCGCGCGAGCCCTTTCCTCATGCTCGACTACGCGGGCCCGGCTCACTTTGCGCCGACCTTCGGGCGCCGCGGTGTGGGCGAGCATCCGCATCGCGGGTTCGAAACGGTCACCATTGTCTATCAAGGTGAACTGGAGCACCGCGATTCAACTGGGCAGGGCGGAAAGATCGGCCCGGGCGATGTGCAATGGATGACTGCCGCAGCGGGGATCCTCCACGAGGAGTACCACTCGGAGGCGTTCGCCAGGCAGGGTGGCACGCTTGAGATGGTGCAACTCTGGGTCAACCTGCCAGCGCGCGAAAAAATGAGCGAGCCGGGCTACCAGACGCTGCTTGACGCAAATATCCCGCAAGTTGCGCTACCTCGAGGCGCTGGATCGGTGCGCGTGATTGCAGGGGAATTTGGTGGCGCCCTCGGGCCGGCGCGTACGTTCACGCCGATCGACGTCTGGGATGTACGCCTGCTGCAAGGGCATGGTGCCGAGTTCACGGTCCCCTCAGGGCGGAACGTGCTGATGATCGCGCTGCATGGCAACGTAACGGTCAACGGAACGCAGTCGGCGCACGAAGCCCAGCTGGTCGTCCTCGAACAGGCGGGCACCGGCTTCACGCTCGAAGCCGACAGCGACGCCACGATCCTGCTGCTCTCCGGCGAGCCGCTGGACGAACCGGTGGTGAGCTACGGGCCGTTTGTCATGAACACGCAGCGGGAGATCGAACAGGCTCTGTCGGACTATCGCAGCGGTCAGTTCGGGCGGATTCCCGCCAGCGTCGACTGATACCGCCGCCGATGTAACCCCGTTCCTGGCGTGTGGCAGGTCGTCACGCGCCATCGCCCGGCAGCCGGGCCGTTTCCGGCATGCCCAAACAACACTGTTCCAGGAGATTTACCATGAGCGCTCCCGTCAACTTCAACGGCAGGGCTCCGAAGATCGACCCTTCGGATACCGCCATGCTGTTGATCGACCACCAGAGTGGTTTGTTCCAGACCGTGGGCGATATGCCCATGCCCGAGTTGCGCGCACGCGCCGCGGCACTGGCCAAGATGGCCACCCTGGCCAAACTGCCGGTCATCACCACGGCGTCGGTGCCGCAAGGGCCCAATGGTCCGCTGATTCCGGAGATCCACGAAAACGCACCCCACGCGCGCTACGTCGCGCGCAAGGGCGAGATCAATGCCTGGGATAACCCGGAGTTCGTCGCGGCGGTGCGAGAGACCGGTCGCAAGTCGCTGATCATCGCCGGCACGATCACCAGTGTCTGCATGGCGTTCCCCTCCATCAGCGCGGTCGCGGATGGCTACAGGGTCTTCGCCGTGGTGGATGCCTCCGGCACTTACTCGAAGATGGCGCAGGAAATCACGCTGGCCCGCGTGGTACAGGCGGGGGTAGTACCGATGGATACCGCCGCGGTCGCCTCCGAACTGCAGCAGACCTGGAACCGGCCGGACGCGCAGGAATGGGCGGATGTCTATACCCGGATCTTCCCCGCCTATCAGTTGCTGATCGAAAGTTACACGAAGGCGCAGGACGTCCTGGCGCACCACGAAACTCTCGATTCTCAACGTTGATCCGAACACTTTCCTCCAGGAGTTGAAGATGACCAAGACCTACAAGCGGCTGGACAAGAACGACGTCGCCGTTCTGATGGTGGATCACCAGGCTGGGCTGCTCTCACTGGTGCGTGATATCGAGCCGGACAAGTTCAAGAACAACGTGCTGGCACTGGCCGACCTGGCCAAGTACTTCAAGCTTCCCACTGTGCTGACCACCAGTTTCGAGGACGGTCCGAACGGTCCCCTGGTGCCGGAGCTGAAGGCGATGTTTCCGGATGCGCCGTTTATTCCCCGGCCTGGCCAGATCAATGCGTGGGACAACGAGGATTTCGTCAAGGCGGTCAAGGCCACGGGCAAGAAGCAGTTGCTGATCGCTGGCGTGGTGACCGAGGTATGCGTTGCGTTTCCTGCGCTGTCAGCCATCGCGGAAGGCTACGACGTGTTCGTGGTCACCGACGCATCCGGTACGTTCAATGAAGTGACGCGACATTCCGCATGGAACCGCATGGCCGAAGCCGGTGCGCAACTGATGACCTGGTTCGGCGTCGCGTGCGAACTGCATCGCGATTGGCGTAACGATATCGAAGGGCTGGGCACGCTGTTCTCGAACCATATCCCGGACTACCGGAACCTGATAACGGCCTACACCACGGCGAAGGCATCCAGATAGACTCCGCCGATCGCTCAGAAACTGGCGATCTGCGGCGGGAATGGGGCCGCGCCCCGATCGGCCGACCGGGGCAGCAAGTTGCCCCGGGGCCGCGACTGCAAAGGAGGAAATCAAAGGAGGAAGTACTTCCAGGGTGCGCTACTTGCCTGCCGGTACGGCCGGCGCCTCCTCCGTGCGCGGTTGGTCAGCTACGATTCTGGCGCCGACATCGTTCAGCAGTCGCTGGAAATCGGGCGACGTCATGATGATCTTCCCGGCGGCGGCACGCAGGCGGTCGACGGCCTCGGCCGGCAGCGAGAACGACGTCGGGAGTTCATTCAGGTAGGCCAGTTCCTCCTTGTCGGCCAGCTGCGCGAACGATACGTCGATTGCATAGATTGTCGCGTCTGGCGTGCGTAAGGCGGTGGTTACCGCGGCGTCCTTGTTGGCGGCAAAGGCACGGGACTCGCGCACCCGGCGCATGGATTGCCACCGCGCCTGGTTGTCCTTCAACAACTCGGTCGCCTCGTAGGAATAATGGTCAATCGGAACGCCGGTGGCTTTCACCAGGATCTCCAGCGTGCCCGGCGGGGATTCCGATTTGTCCCATGCTGTTTTGGGCGTGGACAGGGAGTTGACGACAAAGACGACGATTCTTCGCGTATGGTCGAGCGGCGAAGGCTGGCGGATCAGATGCAGCGCCTCCATAATCTCCAGCGAATCCAGCACGCTACGCATGCCGAGGTTGTCTGAAACGCCGCCATCCACGATATGGATGTAGGGCCGGTCGGCGCTGTCTCCGAATTCCGCCTCCTCCCTCAGATGGCGGGTCGCGCGCGCAGCCGGCCTGGGCGGGTCGCTGGCGTCGAGAAACGGCTTGATCCAGCCGGGAGGGGCGTAGCCGCAATGGCCGCCATAGTTGTTGAGCGTGATCGGCGTGAGCACCACCGGCACTGCCGACGACGCCGCTGCGGCGCGGGAAAGCCGGATCGCACTCAGATCGGAACAGAGCACGTCGAATGTGGTCTGTGTAAAGGGCAGGCGGGCTCCTGTGGAAATGTCCGTGGCCGAGGCGATGATGAACGGWCCGTKTCCGCGATTGAGGTCGCCGAACGTSGCRCCRTGGAACAGGATCTCGTCATACAGGTCTGCCGCCAGTTCCGAGCGGCCCCAGCCGCTCGACCACAGGGACGGCCAGTAGGCAGGATTGAACGTGCGCAACGTAATCGTGCCTTGCACATCGCGCTTGAGGAAACGTTGTTCGTAGTCATCAAAGAGTTTGTCACCGTAGAGCCCATAGGCGAGCGCCGTGAAGCTTCCGCCCGACACACCGGTGATGACGGCGACATGGTCAAGCAGGCGAGACTTGTTCCCCTTCGGGCCGACAACTTCCGTATTGCGCAGGAACTCGAGGACGCCGTACGAAAAGGCGGCCGCACGTGTTCCCCCGCCAGAGAAGGCCAGGATTACCAGGTTTTCGTTGTCCGTTGAGTGTTGCGGGCGGGTAAGGAAGCGATAGCCGGTGTTTGGGTCGGCGTTGGCGATCGGCGGGTTGACCGGCCGGCTGGCGCAGCCGCCAAGCAGGAGCAACAACGCAAGCATCAGCACTGCAGGCGTCGGCAATCGTGTCATGGATCCTCCGAATCAGACGATGCAAGCCTCGCTATCTCGAGGGAGTGTGCAAACCGGGCTTTCTGGAAATCGGTTGATACCAGCAATTAGCATAGTCGGAAAAAACCGTGCGACCGCCACAGCGGGCGAAGAATGGTGGCGCAACCGCATGGAGAATCCGACGCTAACCTGGTTGGCGTCCCTCGGTTATCGGAACAATATGTCGTTATCCGCACTCCTTCGGCTTGTTCCGGGCTACCCTGCGGCAATGCCGGGCCGTCATCTTGCCTGTTACCGGCTTCCCGATGCGGACAGCGAATCGTAGTCCGGTGAGCGCATCAAGTCGTGCAACTGGCGGCGCCGCACGCCCATATTGCCGCCATCGAACAACGGGAAGGCCAGCGCATCCTGCAACATGCCAGCCAGGGGAAGGGCATGGTCATAGCTGTCGATGCCCACGACCCGCATCAGGTCGGTGATCACGCGGACTGCCATTTCCGAGCAGAAGACCTTGGCGTGCAACGCGAGTTCAAGCGCGCCGGGAGCGCCTGCGTCTATCGCGCTGCAGGCGCGCAAGCTCAGCGCACGGCACGCCTCGATGGCCATCTTTGCATCTGCCAGCGCATAGCCGACCGCCTGGTGCTCGATGATGTTGGCAACTCCCGCTCGCTTCTCTGTCCTCGCAAAGTGCAAGGCAAAGTCAAACGCTCCCCGCATTACCCCGACTGACATGATCCCGACCAACGCTGCCGTGCCGGAGAAGCTTGCCTCGACCAGGTCCTTGCCACCACCGACGGTGCCGATCACGCTGTCCTTCGGCACGCGGACATTGTCCAGGCGGAACTGCGGCGTATAGTGCGCCCGGTGTCCCATGGACTCGGTGCAGCCGTCGGGCACGATGCCCTCTCCCGGTTTCGCCACCGCCAGGATGCTGATTGCATGGTCAGGATCGGCTTGTGGATCCGTCCGGCATACCACGCACAGCAGGTCCGCGCCCTTGTTATCCCAGCCCGTCGCCGACGATACCCACTTCTTGGTGCCGTTGATGACCCACTCGTCGCCTTCCATGCGCGCCGTCGTGCGCACGCCCGCGCCGGGGGCGGGAGAGGAGAAATTGGCGCTGCCGCCGGGTTCGGAGTTCGCAAGTGCGGCCAGCGGGGCGCCTTTCCGTGCGAGGAATGGCGCGAAATAGCGCTCGTGTTGTTCAGGCGTGCCGGCTAGCACCAGCGGGAACAGGCCGAGCAGTGTGGCAAACATGGTGAGCGGCACGTTGACATCCACCGCGTAGAACTCCTCGGCAACGATTGCCATGTCCAGCATGCCGGCCCCTTCGCCACCGAATGGCTTGGGAATGATGCGCCGCAGGAAGCCCGCCTCGATCAACTGCGCATACATAGGCCTGGTTGCGGAGAATCGCGCCTCGGGTGTGTGCAGGTGGTGCGTGGCCGGCGCCACCTCGGACAGGACCTGCTGCGCAAAGCGCCTGGCGGATCGCCTGAGGTCGCATTGCTCGGCGGTGGGCGTGAAATCAATCGGCATGGCGGCTCCTTGTGACGGCAGGACGTGGCAGGACGTGGCAGGACGTCTATCGATTCGTAGTATCAGGCCGCCACGAAGGCAACGCTGGCGCCCGCGCATGCGTCTGACAGAAGTTGTCAGGGGCCCTCGCGTCGAGATCCTCCGCGGGACTGGCCGCGCGGCAGGTCAACGGTCTGCCTTGGTCCTGACAGAATCATTCTGCGGCGAAATCGGAGCGAACCATACTGCGCGGTTTCGCAGCCGGGTCTTCCCCGATCGCCAAAGTGTTGTCGGCGAGTTATTGCGCTGGTGTTGGCCAGCATGGAACCGCGGTACAGCGCTATCCGGCCCGTCCTTTGTGCTGGCCACGCGAGAGGATGGCGAGCGCGGTCGTGTCAAAAAAATCCCCGGTCGATGCCGGGGCGCAATGCACTGTCGCGAGTGGGCGGCGACAGGGCTGGAGATACCGATGATTCAGGTCAGAAGACGTGGCGGACGCCGACGGCGACGCCGAACATGCCTTTCTGCCCGGGCGTCTGGAAGTAGCCAGTGGCGAAGCTATCCTGGGTGCCGTCGAAGTTCAGGCCGGCATTGTGCGAGTAGGCCGTAGTCAGGTAGACGTCGGTACGCTTTGACAGGGCGTAGTCGGCGATGAAGTTGACCTGCCATGGATTGGCCGGATTCGTGGGGAGTGCCGTCGCCGTCGGCGTCACCGTCTTGACGTCGGCGTAAGCGTAGCCAAGCGTGAAGCCGAGGGCTGTCGTAGCCTGGTAGTTCGCGCCGATCCAGTAGTAGTCGTCACGCAGGAAGGTGGCGCCATTGCCGAAGTCCATCTTCGCCCATCGGTATCCGGCCATCACCTTCAGCGCGCCGGTAGCGTAGCTGGCGGCCGCGCCCGCCTTGCGGCTGCGTCCCGCTTGCCCGGACACGAGCGCAGGGTTCCACTGGTCATAGAAGGCCGTGAGGCCCAGCGTGCCGTCGAGATACGTCACCGACGCGCCGTAGCCGGCGTTGTCGCTGGCGTGGCCCGGCGTTTCGGTGGGCAGCGCGATGGGCGTGAGGCCGATCGCCGGTGCGCCGACGCCGAACGAATAGTGTGCCGCCATGCTGACCGGGCCCCACGCGTTGGTGTACTTCACCACATTGTCTTCGCGGTAGTTCAGGCCGGCCATGAAGACGTCGGGTTCGTAGAGGGTCGCGAAGCGGGTCGGGCTGAAGTTGACTGCGCCCTCGAACATGCTCGTGTACTGGCGGCCGAAGGTTACCTTGCCATACTGGCTGCCGATGCCCACATAGGCCTGGCGGTTGAACGCGCGGCTCTGTGCGGCAATGCCGGTGTCGATGCCGAAGCCGCTTTCCAGCACGAACAGCGCCTGCATGCCGCCGCCAAGATCCTCGGTGCCGCGCATGCCCCAGCGAGAGCCCGAGAGGCCGCCGTTGGTTGGCATCGAAAGGCGGCTGCCGCCCTGTTGCTGCGGCCCGGCAGCCACCCGGTTGACATATTCGATCGGGGCGTCAATGACGCCGTACAGCGTGACACTCGTTTGCGCTGCAGCGTGGCCGCTAAGCAGCGCCGCGGCAGCCGCCAGGGAAATGGCCGTTCTTTTCATTGCAGATGGTCTCCGTCCAATTTGTTTATTGCGCTTCCGGCTCTCCTCCGACCCGCCGGAAGTCATGTGACCGCACTCTTCATCGCTGGCACGGCGCCGGCGCTAAATCAGGCGGCTCTTCGCATTGGAGCGCGACAGCGGGGGGGCGCATGCCACCGAAATCGGGGGGGAGGGTTTTTACGGCCGCTGGCGATCCGGTTTCATGCGCAACAAGACGTTCGAGCTGACGCAGGGTCAGGCCGAACTGTTCGAAGACCGCGTCCTCGAGTTGGCAGCGATCGGAGAAGCCATAGCGGGTGACCATGGCATGGGAGGGCCGCCCCAGGCCAGGGAGGTCGAGCAGCAGGCGGAGGAGGCGGTGCGCGCGGACGGCTTCGCGGAAGCTGGAGCCTTCGGCGAACAGACGTCGTGACAGGGATGCCTTTGAAATGCCGGCAATGCCGGCAAACCAGTCCAGGTTCCAGTCTTCGAGTGGTTCGGTGAGGACCAGGCTGGCTAGCCAGCGCGTCAGCGGTCGGGATGCGGACGACCCTGGCCCGGGGTGGGCAAGAGCGTCCATCGCGACATCGATGCAGGCGGCGCCCTCATGGCCCAGTTCGATCGCGATCGGCGTGAAGGGCCGCAGCGTCAGGCGCTGGGTCGGCCGCAGCAGCCGGCTCCGGGCGCCGTGGCTGCAGCGGATCGTGCCCGCATCGGCGGAGATGATCGCCGTGGATGGGAACGCGAGGTTACGGATGGTGGTGCGCACGGACGTGTGCGCGCGGAGGAGCAACTGCATTGGAATCTGCTGGCATGTGCGCCGCACGGCGCGTGTCGGGGCAGCGCCTCGCGAAGCCGGGCGCCGTCGTCATCGGTCCATGACCTTGCCGGTGACCTTACCGGCTGCGTGGGCCTGCGTTCCAACCGCCTTCGGGGGGGCGCGCGACGGGCAGTGCCGCCCGTGTTGGATGAACCCGATCCACGCTGTAGAATCCAGCGTACACAAGCATCCTTCCCCGACCTCCCATCCGGGGCATCAATCGAGCATGCCAGAGACTCCCGCGAAGCCCGGGCCGCCATCGCCAAGGGCGACGCTCAGGCCAGTTATCGCCAGCAAGCTGGTGCCTCCGCACATTGGCCGCAAGACCGTGCCGCACGAGCCCTTGCTGGCGCGCCTGATGGCGGAGCGCCGCCGTCGCTGCTTCCTGCTGCAGAGCCCGGCCGGCTACGGCAAGACGACGACGCTGGTGGCATGGGGGCAGGCCTTGACTCCGCTGGGCTATCACGTCACGTGGCTGTCGCTGGATGCCGACGACAATGAGCCGTCCACGTGGGTGGACTACCTGCTGTCCAGTGTTGCGATTGTCGACCCGGCGATCACGCGCGACGCCATGCTGCTCGAAGGCGTCGGTACGGACCAGGAAGCCATCGAGCGCACGGTGATCGCACTGGTGCGAGGCATCGCCCGCTACCGCCGCGAACTGGTGATCGTGCTTGACGACCTGCACCACATCACCGACAGCCGGATCTGGGAAGCCCTGCAATGGTTGCTGGACTATGCGCCTTCGAACCTGCACCTCGCTTTTGCATCGCGCTCGGCGCTGCCCGTGTCGCTCGAACGTTTGCGCGCGGCCGGCCAGACGCTGGAGTTCGGCCTTGCGGACCTGCGTTTCTCGCCGGAGGAAGCCGAGCGCTTCCTCCGGGTGCAACTCGGCGATATTGAGCCGGCCGCCGCCCGGCGGTTGCACGCGCAGACCGATGGCTGGGTCGCCGGCCTGCAGCTATTGAGTGTCGCGCTGAAGAAGAAGCGCTCCGCCTTGTCCGCCGATGATCTTGATGTGACGATCCGGGAGTACGTGCGCGACTCGCAGACGTTCGCCGCCTACTTCGAGCGCGAGGTGTTGTCGCGGATGACGCCGGGCGAACTGGAACTGCTGACGCCAGCCGCCGCCTGCGACCGCTTCTGCGCCTCGCTATGCGCAACGCTGACCGGACGTGATGCCGAAGGGAAGGGCGGGGAAGAAGGGGCCCTGCTGGAGCGGCTGGAGAACGACAACCTGTTCATCGTCTCGACCGAGYAGGACGGTGCCGAGACCTGGTACCGGCTCCATCCCTTGCTGCGCGAGACGCTGCTGGTCCGCTTCCAGAGCTGGAGCACGGGGACGCGCCACGCCATCCATGCGCGGGCGTGGCAATGGTTCCTGGGCCGCGGACACCTCGACGAGGCCGTGCAGCATGCGCTCAAGGCTGGCGAGCCCGCGCGCGCGGCCGAACTGGCCGAGCGCTGTGCGCATTCGCTGTTTGCGCGCGGGGAACTGGCAAAGCTTGTCGCCCTGGTGCGGCTCCTTCCGCCCGAGCAGGTGCAGGCAAGCGTGCCACTGCGCATGTGGATGGCGCGCCAGCACCTTTACCACCGCGATTTCGCGGCCTGCGCGGCTGGCATCGAGGCGCTCCAGCGCGATCTTCCCGCCCAGGCCATGGCGGATCGCTTCACGCTCGTGGCCCTGCGGGCCGTGCTCGCCGTCCAGCGCGACGATGTGGAAGGCGCGATGGCGCTGCTTCCGCAATTGCTGGCGCCGCCGCCCGCGACCGACGGCATCACCCTCGCGGCCTGCAATAACCTGCTGTCGTGGATCTACATGCAGCGTGGGGAGTATGAGCGCGCGCGCGCCATCCAGCTCGACGCGAAGCGCCCCACCATCGACGGCGCAGCGCTGATGGGAACCTCGGCGGGTACCCTGCAAGGCCAGTGCATGGTCGGCCTGAGCCATGCGCTCGAGGGTCAACTGCTGCAGGCCGAGCGCATCTACCGTTCTGTACTGCGTGAAGCCGAGGCGCGCGGGCGGTCCTGCAACGACCCGGCGTGCATGGCGGCGTCGCTGCTGGGCGAGGTGCTGTACGAACAGAACCAGAACGAAGCGGCGCGGGAACTGCTGGAGAGTCGCGTCGACCTGCTGGAGCGTGTATCAATTCCGGATTCGGTGCTGCGGGTGATGATCGTCCTCTCGGGCGCCCACTGGCATGCCGGCAACCGGCTGGAAGCCTTCGCCTACCTGGATCGCCTGGAGGAATACGCGAGCGGCCTCGGACTGGACCGCTTGCTGGCCTACGCCCTCGGGGTGCAGGTCCAGCGGCGCCTGCTGCTGGGAGAGCTTGACGCGGCGAAGGCCTGCCTGGCGCGCCTGCAGGAAGTCGAGGCACGCCGCCCCCGAAGCGGGGCCGAGCGCTTCAGTGGCCCCGACTTCGCGCTGCGCGGGGCCACGGTCCGCTGGCTGCTGGCGACCGGAGACATGGAGCAGGCGGCGCTGATACTCAATCCGCTGATCGCACACTGCGAGGCCCACGGCCGCATGCACAACGTCGCCGCCCTGCAGCTGCAGCGTGCCGTCGTCGATGCGAAGCTGGGGCGTTCCGCCGCTGCCCGCGCCAACGTCGTATCGGCCCTGCATCTCGGTCATCGCCTCGGGCTGCTGCGCAGGCTGCTGGATGCCGAGCCATCGGCGATGGATCTGGTTGGCGAAATCGCGCGGCAGGAAACGCTCGACCCGGTGCTGACCTTCTACGTCGAGCGGCTACAGGCGGCGTTGCCGCCAAAGCCCGCCACGGACAACGCAAGAGCCCGCAAGCGAGCGGCATCCGTCGGCGTTGCCGCGCTCAGCGAGCGCGAGACCGATGTGGTGCGCATGCTGCCGGAGTTGATCACGACCAAGAAGATCGCGCGGGCGCTCGGCCTTTCGCCGGAGACGGTCAAGTGGCACCTGACCAATATCTACGCCAAGCTCGGCGTGAGCGGTCGCGACGAAGCGCTGGAGCGCCTGCGCGACGTGGACTGGGGAACGGACGACGACACCGGCGGCTGACAGGCAAGGGGCCCGCCGCCGGTGCATGGGCGGCGCTCCCTTACTGCGGACCGCCTGCCACGGCCACCACCTGGCCCGTGATGTAGTTCGACTCAGGCAGGCAGAACAGGTACACCGAGCCCGCCGCTTCCTCCGGCGTGCCGCCCCGGCCCAGCGGACAGCGCTGCGCATGGGACTTGATCAGTTCCGGATTGATGCCCACGCGGATGTCGCGGCCTTCGATCTTGACGGTGGCGCCGGCCTTCGCGTCGGCTTCGGTCATCCGGGTGTGGATCAGGCCGAAGGCGACGGCATTGACGTTCACCTTCAGCCGGCCCCATTCGCGGCTCAGCGCACGCGTCATGCCGATCACGCCGGCCTTGGCCGACGAATAGTTGAGCTGGCCGGCGTTGCCGTTGAGCGCAGACGTCGACGACACATTCACCACCTTGCGGAACACCTCGCGCCCGGCGGCGACATCGGCCTGGTGCTGCGCCTTCAGGTGCGGATAGGCGGCCCGCAGGATGCGGAAGGGCGCCGTCATGTGGCAGTCGAGGATGGCGTACCACTGCTCGTCCGTCATGCGCTGGACCACGTCATCCCAGGTGTAGCCGGCGTTGTTGACGATAATGTCGATGCCGCCGAACGTCCTGATCGCGGTGCCGATATAGCGCTCGGCGAAATCCGGCGCCGCCACGCTGCCTACGCAGGCCACGGCTTCGGCGCCGTTCTTGCGCAGCATCTCGACCGTCTCGTGCGCCGGATCGGCATCGAGGTCGTTGACGACGAGGCGTGCGCCTTCGCTCGCCAGTTTCAGTGCGATGGCCTGTCCGATGCCACGGCCGGAGCCGGTGACGAGGGCGACCTTTCCATCAAGCTTTCCCACGATATTTCCTTGTTCAGTATTTGGGTTTCACAGCGCGACGACCGCATCGCCGAGGACCTTCGCCTCGCCATACTGGTTCGTGGTCTGGATCTCGAGGCGCGCGCGGCGCTCGCCTTCGGCTTCGAAGGTCTCCACCACGCGGCCGGTGCAGGTGATCTGGTGGCCGAGGTGCGTGATACCGGTGAAGCGCACGCTGAAGTCGCGGATCTGGCGCTGGTCGACCCACTGCGTCAGCAGCCGGCCGAGCCAGGCCATCGACAGCATGCCGTGCGCGAACACATCGGTCATGCCGGCCTTGCGGGCGTAATCGAGGTCGATGTGGATGGCGTTGTGATCGCCCGATGCGCCGGCGAACAACGCCAGCATGGTGCGGTTGACCGGGGCCAGCGCCAGCGGGGGGAGGGTGTCGCCGGCCTTGACGGCGGCGAGGTCGGTCTTGCTCATGAGCTGGTCTCCTTGTCAGCCGTTGCGGTGCACTAGTACGCTGCGGAGGTCGGCGATGTGGTCGCCGTTCTGGTTGGTGACGCGCGTCTCGCGCACGAGGAAGGACAGCGCGCCGCCTTTCTTGTCATAGATGTCGCCGATGCGGCTCTCGAAGCGCAGCGTGTCGCCCGCATAGGCCGTGCGGTGGTAGTGGAACGATTGCTCGCCGTGCAGGACGCGCGACGGCTCGATGCCCACTTCCTGGCGCCAGGCGGTGGTCGGCTGGGTGAATTCCAGCGAGAACAGAAAGGTCGGCGGCAGCGGCAGGGTCGGGTGCCCGGCGTCGCGTGCGGCGGATTCGTCCGTGTAGATCGGGTTCGTCTCGCCGATGGCCTTGGCGAAGAAGCGCAGTTGCCCCGCCTCGGCGGTGGCGTGGAAGCTCGGCAAGACCTTGCCGATATGCGATTTGTCCAGCATCTCGATGTCTCCTTGATGTCCGTGAGCGCAGGGGTCAGGCCACCTTCTTGAACGCGGTGACCACGCAGGCGCCGCCCAGGCCGAGGTTGTGCTGCAGCGCGACCTTGGCGTCTGGCACCTGGCGGTCGCCGGCCGTGCCGCGCAGCTGGTGGACCAGCTCGTAGCACTGCGCCAGCCCGGTCGCGCCGAGTGGGTGCCCCTTCGACAGCAGGCCGCCCGACGGATTGACCACCCAGCGACCGCCATAGGTGTTGTCGCCGTCCTCGACCAGCTTCTCGCCTTCGCCGTCCTTGCACAGGCCAAGCCCTTCGTAGGTGATCAGTTCGTTCTGTGCGAAGCAGTCATGCAGCTCGATCACGTCGATGTCTTCCGGGCCGATGCCGGCCTGCTCGTACACCGATTGCGAGGCGGACTTCGTCATGCCAACGCCGACCAGGTCGATCATGGTGGGCGATTCGAACGCATCCGGCCGGTCGGTGGTCAGGGCCTGGCCGGCGATGACCACATCCGTGCGCAGGCCGCGCTTGCGGGCAAATTCCTGCGACACCACGATGGCGGCCGCCGCGCCACAGGTGGGCGGGCAGGCCATCAGGCGCGTCAGCACGCCTTCCCACACGGCCGGTGCGGCCAGCACTTCCTCGGGCGAGACCACCTTGCGGAAGATCGCCAGGGGATTGTTGGCGGCGTGACGGCTGGCCTTGGCGCGGATTTTGGCGAAGGTTTCGAGCTTGGTGCCGTACTTCTCCATATGGGCGAGACCAGCCCCCGCGAACATGCGGATGGCGCCTGGCAGATCGCAGTCCGGCTGGATCCGCTCGACGATTTCCAGGGTGCGGCTCATGGCGCGCGGACGGTCACCCCAGTGGCTGGCCAGCGCGCCCGGCTGCATTTCCTCGAAGCCGACCGCGATGGCGCAGTCCACGGTGCCGCTCTGCACGGCCTGGCGGGCGAGGAACAGCGCCGACGAGCCGGTGGCACAGTTGTTGTTGACGTTGACCACCGGCACGCCGCTCAGGCCCACGCGATACAGCGCGGCCTGGCCGCAGGTCGAATCGCCGTACACATAGCCGGCGTAGGCCTGCTGCACGTCGGCGTAGGACAGGCCGGCGTCTTCCAGCGCCTGGACGATGGCCTGCGCACCCATCTCGTCATAGTGGGCGCTCATGCCGGGCTTGGCGAACGGGATCATGCCGACGCCGGCGACAAACACATTGCGTGTCATGGGACTTCTCCTTGCTTCTGGAATGCGGGATTGTTGGAATCAGAGCTTGCGCGAGATCAGCTCGCGCATGACTTCGCTGGTGCCGCCGTAGATGCGGTTCACGCGCGAGTCGACGAAGGCGCGGCCGACCGGGTACTCCATCATGTAGCCGTAGCCGCCATGCAGTTGCAGCATCTCGTCCAGGCACTTGCCGAGCGTCTCGGTGGCATACAGCTTGGCCACGGCGGACTCTTCCAGCGTCAGGCTGCGGCGCATGTGCTCGCCGAGGTAGTGGTCCACCATCAGGCGTACGGCGATGGCCTGCGCCTGGATGTCAGCGAGCTTGAAGCGCGTGTTCTGGAAGTCCCACACGGTCTGGCCGAAGGCGCGGCGGTCCTTCACGTAGGCAAGCGTGTGCTCCAGCACGGCTTCGAGCCGCGCCGCTGCGCCGACGGCGATGGAGAAGCGCTCCTGAGGCAGCTCTCTCATCAGATACGCGAAGCCCTTGCCTTCCTCGCCGAGCCGGTTGGAGACCGGGACGCGGACGTTGTCGAAGAAGAGTTCGGCGGTATCCTGCGCATGCTGGCCCACCTTCTCCAGCTTGCGGCCACGGCGAAAGCCGGCACGGTTGGTCTCGACCACGATCAGGCTGATGCCCTTGGCCCCGGCGGTGGGGTCGGTCTTGCAGACCACGACGACGAGGTTGGCGGTCAGGCCGTTGCTGATGAAGGTCTTGCTGCCGTTGATCACGTACTCGTCGCCGTCACGCACGGCGGTGGTGCGCACGGCCTTGAGGTCGCTGCCGGTGCCCGGTTCGGTCATGGCGATGGCCAGGATGGTCTCGCCGGAGCAGGCGCCCGGGAGCCACTTCTGCTTCTGTTCTTCGTTGCCGATGCGGGCGATGTACGGGGCGATGATGTCCGAGTGCATGCCGATGCTGAGGCCGGAGAGGCCGCAGCGTTGATATTCCTCGACCATCACGGCCGAGTGACCGTAATCGCCGCCACCGCCGCCATACTCGGTAGGCAGGGTCACGCAGAGCAGGCCCTCGCGGCCGGCCTTCAGCCAGGTCTCGCGGTCGACCTTGCCGGCCTTGTCCCACTCGGCCTGCTTCGGCGCGCACTCGCGCTCAAAGAAGCGGCGGGCCGTGGTGCGGAACATCTCATGGTCTTCGCGATAGATGGTACGGATCGGTTGCAAAGCAGTCTCCTTACTTGGGTTCGGTATGGATGGGGGCCGGCTGGCGGTCCCAGTCAAAGCGGGGTGGCTCGCCGGCCAGGAAGGCGTCGACGGCGGCGGCGTGATAGGGGGCGGCGGCGGCGATCGCCTGTGCGCTGCACTCCAGGTCCGCCAGCGGGGCGTATTGCGACTCGAAGCTCTGGTTAAGCAGCCGCTTGCTCAGGCCCATGGCCTCGCGCGGGCCGGCGAGGAAACGGCGGGCGAACTCCCACGCCTGCTGCGAGAGGTCATCCGGCGAATGGATGGCATGCACGATGCCAAGCTGCTTCGCCTCCATGGCATTCACGCGGCGCGCGGTCAGCACAGTTCCTTCGCCACCGACATGCCGACCGCGCGCGGCAGCAGGTAGAACGCGCCGAGGTCCGGCACCAGTCCCACCTTGGCGAACGACATGCAGAAGAACGCGCGCGACGACGCCAGCATGAAGTCCGCCGCGAGCGCCAGCGAGAAGCCGGCACCGGCAGCAGCGCCGTCCACGGCCGCGATGACGGGAATCTCCAGGTTGCGCAGGCGCTGCATCCACTGGTGGGCGGACTGCACGCGGCGGCGCATCGCGTCGGGTGAGCGAGCCTCCGCGTCGGTGCTGGCGCGGACTTCCTGAAGCGACTTGAGGTCGCCGCCGGCGCAGAAGCTGCCGCCGGAGCCGGTCAGGATCAGGGCACGCACGCTGCGGTCGCCCTCGATGCGCGCAATCATGTCGGCGTAGTCCGCGCGCAGGTCGAGGGACAGCGCGTTACGGGCGGCGGGGCGCTGGTGCGAGAACTCGGCAACGCCGTCCTCGATGAGGAGCTGCGCGTCGCGCAGGCGGATCAAATCTGCAGCCATGGTGTCTTGTCCTGGTTTGGCGAGTCGTCGGGAGTCGCGCTGCGCGGGCTCCCGGGATGCATTCGATATTGGGGAATGGCAAGGGGTGCCAGCCCACCGGCGTTGGGGGGGGGCAGGCCGGATCAGTCGACGCCCGCACCCACCGTCTTCACCACGGTTTCCCAGCGGGCAAGATCGGCGCCGATGCGTTCACCCAGCCGGTCGGGCGGCAGGTATGCCGGCATGAACCCTTGCGTGCGGAAGTGCTCGCGGCTGTCCGGGGCGGTGACGATGGCCTTCAGCGAGCCGGTCAGGCGTGCGGCCACGTCGGCGCGGAGTGCGGCGGGCGCGCGGCCCAGCCCATCACCACGTAGCCGGGGACGCTTTCCGCCACGGTCGGCACGCCGGGGAAGTCGGGCGAACGCTGCGCGCCGGTGGTCGCCAGGGCGCGCACCTTGCCGGAACGGAGCTGCGGCAGCGACGTGACGGGCACGTCGAACATGAAATCCACGTTGCCCGCCATCACGTCGGTCAGGGCCGCGGCGCTGCCCTTGTATGGGATGTGGTTGAGCTTCACGCCCGACTGGCTGGCGAGCAGCGCGCCCGACAAATGGTTCGACGAGCCATTGCCGGCCGACCCGTAGGTCACCTGGCCGGGCCGCGTGCGCGCCGCCGCGAGCAGGTCCTTCAGGCTCCGGTAAGGCTGGTTTGCCCCGGTAACGAGCACGTTCTCGTACTCGCCGACCTGCGCTACCGGCGTGAAGTCGCGGCGTGCGTTGTAGCCCACATTCGGATAGATGGCCGGATTCACGGTCAGCGCGCCAACCGTGGCGAAGCCCAGTGTGTAGCCGTCGGCGCTGGCGTGCGCCACCTTCTGCATGCCGATCGAGCCACCCATGCCCGGCACGTTTTCCACCACCAACGGCTGGTGCAGGTCCTGGCTCAGCTTCTGGCCGACATAGCGCGCCAGCACGTCCGCCGGGCCGCCGGCGGGAAAGGGCACCACGAGGCGCAGCGGCCTGGACGGCCAGGTTTGCGCCTGCGCGGCCACGGGCGGCGCGCCGAGCGCAAGCGCCGCCGCAATCAGCGTGACTGCCCTGGAAAAGTCGGTCCCTCTCATGTGATGTCTCCTGTCTGTCGCCCTGGCGGAGCCGGCTGGCGCGCCTGATTCGCGGCGTATGCGGTGAAGCGGGATGGTCGGGCGCGGCGGGGCCGTGCAGCCCACCGGCGATGGGGGGTGTGCCCGGCACCGGCGCGGCGCGCGGGCGGAAATCCCCCCCCAACGTCGGTGGGCGGAGCCCCCACGCCGGCTGGTCTACTTGCCTCCAAGGCTGCAGTCCGCTGCGGCATTCGCTGAGTGATCCAAGAGAAGGAAGAGGGGGGAAGTGATGGGCGTTCTTTCAGGTATTCGCGTACTGGAATTCGAGGGCATCGGCCCCGGGCCGTTCGCGGCGATGCTGCTGGCGGACATGGGCGCGGACGTGATCCGCGTGGACCGGCCGGTGGCTGCGGCGGACCTGGGTCCGAAGATCGAGGGCCAGCGCATCAACGTGGTGGCGCGCGGCCGCAGCTCGGTGACGCTCGACCTGAAGCGCCCGGAGGCGGTGGAGGCTGCGCTCGCCCTGATGGAGAAGGCCGACGTGGTGATCGAGGGTTTTCGCCCCGGCACGATGGAGCGGCTTGGCCTCGGCCCGGCGCAGGCGCTGTCGCGCAATCCGCGGCTGGTGTACGGCCGCATCACCGGCTGGGGCCAGACCGGCCCGCTCGCCGCCAGCGCCGGCCACGATCTCAACTACATCGCGCTGTCGGGCGTGCTGTCGGGCATCGGTCGCGGCGACGATGCGCCGGTGCCCCCGCTCAATCTGGTGGGTGACTACGGCGGTGGCGGCATGCTGCTGGCCATGGGCGTGCTGGGCGCGCTGATTCATGCGCAACGCACCGGCACGGGCCAGGTGGTGGACGCCGCCATGACGGAAGGCGCCGCGCAGCTTGGCGCCGTGGTGTGGGGCCTGCTCGCCTCGGGCCACTGGCGCGAGCAGCGCGGCAGCAACCTGCTCGACGGCGGCACCCCCTGGTACGACAGCTACGCCACGCGCGATGGCCACTACATGGCCGTGGGCGCGGTGGAGGAACGCTTCTACCAGGAACTGGTGGAAAAGCTCGGCCTTGCCGGCGCGAACCTGCCCGACCGGAACAACCGTGGCAACTGGCCGGTGCTGCGCCAGCACTTCAGGATGGCATTCCTGTCCCGCACACGCGACGAATGGTGCGCCGTGTTCGACGGCAGCGACGCCTGCGTGGCCCCGGTGCTGAAGTTCTCCGAGGCGCCGCGGCACCCGCAGAACGTCGCCCGCGGCAGCTTCGTCGAGGTCGACGGCGTCACGCAGCCCGCCCCCGCGCCGCGCTTCTCGCACACGCCGTCGGCAATCCGCCGCAGCGCCCCGGCCCGTGGCGAGCACGGCCTGCAGGCGCTGCAGGCATGGGGCTTCGCCACTGACGCCATCGATCGCATGTCCGGCCTTGGGCTGGGCTTCGCCCCGGCCGACGCCGAACGACAGGCGGCCTGAGCGCATTCCTTCCAACGCAATCTGAATTTCCTGCCATGAGCCACGCTTACATCGTCTCTCCCTTGCGCACGCCGGTCGGCAAGTTCGGCGGCGCGCTCGCGCCGCTCTCCGCGGCGGATCTCGCGGCCCACGTGCTGCGTGCCGTCCTGCAACGCTCCGGCGCGCCGGAGGATTCCATCGACGAAGTCATCGTCGCGCAGTCGTACCAGTCCAGCGAGGCGCCGTGCATCGGCCGCTACGCTGCCTCGCTCGCCGGGCTGCCGGAAAGCGTCTCGGGCTACGCGGTGGACCGCCGCTGCGGCTCGGGGCTGCAGGCCGTGATCAACGCGGCGATGCAGGTGCAGAGCGGCGTGTCCGGTGCGGTGCTCGTCGCTGGCGTCGAGAGCATGAGCAATATCGAGTACTACAGCACCAGCATGCGCTGGGGCGCGCGAATGGGCGACGCGGCCATCCACGACCGCCTTGACCGTGGCCGCGTCAACTCGCAGCCGGTAAGCCGCTATGGCGTGATGGCCGGCGGCGCCGCCGAGACGGCCGAGAACCTGGCCCGCGACTACGGCATCGCCCGCGCGGAGAGCGATCGCTATGCCGCGCGCAGCCACCAGCTTGCCACCGAGGCGTGGAACGCTGGCCGCTTCGAGGAGGAGGTGGTGCCCGTGCCGGTGCCGCAGCGCAAGGGCGCCCCGATCCTGTTCCGCCGCGACGAAGGCATTCGCGAGGATGCCAGCCTGGAATTGATGGCCAAGCTGCCCGCGCTGCTGCGCGACGGCACGGTGACGGCCGGCAACGCCTGCCAGCAGAGCGACGCCGCGTCCGCCTGCCTGGTGGTGTCCGAGGACTACCTGAAGGCCCACCGGCTCGAGCCGATGGGGCGGCTGGTCGGCTGGGCCGGGGCGGGCTGCGACCCGCTGCGCATGGGCATCGGACCCGTGCCGGCCGTGGCGCGCCTGCTGCCGCGCATCGGCATGACGCTGTCGGACCTCGATCTGATCGAGGTCAACGAAGCCTTCGCGGTGCAGGTCCTCAGCGTGCTGCGCGCCTGGGGCATCAAGGACGTTGAGGCGGATGGGCGCATCAACGTCAACGGCTCCGGCATCTCGCTGGGCCATCCCATTGGCGCCACCGGCGTGCGCATCCTCGCCACGATGCTGCACGAGATGCGCCGGCGCGGCGCGCGCTACGGCCTGGAAACCATGTGCATCGGCGGCGGGCAGGGCCTGGCGGCGGTGTTCGAGCGCGTCTGAGCGGCGCGCTGCAAGTGATTCACGCATTCAAGGAGGAAAACATGACCCACGCTGAAGGCAACGCGCCGCGCGGCGCGTCCGAGCAGCCCTGGCAGGAGCAGGACGGGCGGCTGGTGCTGCTGGCCTATCGTCGCAATGGCGGCGACACGCTGCACTTCCCACCGCTGCCGTTGACGTCGCCGCAGGCCAGTGACACCGAGCTGGTCGCGCTGCACGGCACGCCGACGCTGTACAGCTACACCGTGATGCACCCGTCGCCCAAGACCGGCCTGCCGCCGATGCCACTGGGCCTGGCCGACTATCCGGAAGGTGTGCGCATCTTCGGTCGGCTGGTGTACCCGAACGGCCGCCGGCCTGCGATCGGGGACACCTTGCGGACATGCCTGGTGCATACCGCCGAGGGTCCCGTCTATGCATTCGAACCGGTGAGCACGGAGGGGAGCCGATGAACAAACCGATCTACGTTGCGGGCGTCGCCATGACCCCGTTCGGCCGTCACGACGGCTCGATGCAAGACCTGGCGCAAAGCGCCGTGCTCGGCGCCGTGGCCGACGCCGACGTCGACATGGCGGAAGTGCAGGCCTTCTACGCCGCCAACGTCTTCGGCGGCATGGTGCTGGGGCAGGTGCTGCTGCGCGACCTCGGCGTGACCGGGCCGGCCATCTACAACGTCGAGAACGCCTGTGCCAGCGGCGCCACCGGCGTCCACCTGGCCTGCCACGCGCTGGAAGCCGGCCGCTATGACACCGTGGTGGTGTTCGGCGTGGAGCAACTGACCGCGCTCGGCGGCGGCGCGCTGCCGCTGCAACGCAACGACTACATGACGTCGCTGTACGCCCGTGCCGGCATGACGCTGCCGTCGGTCTACGCCATGCGTGCGGCGCGCTACCTGCACGAGTTCGGCGTGAAGCCGGACGTGCTGGCCGAGGTCGCGGTGAAGAACCGCCGCCACGGCGGCCTCAATCCGTATGCGCAGACCCGCACCGGTGTCAGCGTGGACGAGGTGATGGATTCGCGCATGGTCTTCGATCCGCTCACGCTGCTGCAATGCTGCCCGTCGGCGGTGGATGGTGCGGCGGCGCTGGTGCTGACCACCCGCAAGCCGGCCACGCGCAGCAAGYCGGTGCGCGTGCTCGCCTCGGCGGTGCAGTCCGGCCGGCAGGAAATCGGCACCGAGGACATCCTCGCCGCCGAAATCACCGCGCGCACGGCGCGGCTGGCGTACCAGGAGGCCGGCGTCAAGCCTGCCGACATCGACATGGTGGAGCTGCACGACGCCTTCACCATTGCCGAACTCATCTACTACAGCGCGCTTGGCCTGTGCGAGCGCGGCGAGGCGCACGAACTGCTGAAGTCGGGCGCCACCACGCTCGGCGGCCGGGTACCGGTCAACCCGAGCGGCGGCCTGCTCGCCAAGGGGCACCCGCTGGGCGCCACGGGCGTGGCGCAGATGGTCGAGGCCGTCTGGCAACTGGAAGGGCGTGCCGGGGAAAGGCAGATACCGGGCGCGTCGCTGGCGCTGACGCAGTGCACGGGCGGCGGCATCGCCGGCGTGGACCACGCCGCGTCGGCGGTGCACATCCTCGGCCACTGATTGAAGGAGATTTCATGGACAAGCAGATTGCCGTCGTTACCGGCGGCGCACAGGGCATCGGCCTCGGCATCACGCGGGCCCTGCTCGAAGCGGGCCACGCCGTCGCCGTGTTCGACCTGAACGGCAAAGCCCTCGAAGGCCTGGGGGCCGAGCTCGGCCACCATGCCGAGCGCCTGATGGTGCTGCGCGTGGATGTGACCTCGGACGCCGAGGTGCAGGCGGCCGTCGCCCAGATCAAGGCGCGCTGGAAGACGCCCGACATCCTCGTGAACAACGCCGGCATCACGCGCGACAAGCGTTTTGTCAAGATGACGGAGGAGGACTGGGACTTCGTCATCGACGTTAACCTGAAGTCGCAGTTCCTGTGCGCGCGCGCCGTGGTGCCCGGCATGATCGAGCAGGGCTATGGCCGCATCGTCAATATCTCGTCGCGGGCATGGCTGGGCGGCTTCGGCCAGGCCAACTATTCGGCCGCCAAGGGCGGCGTGGTGAGCCTGACCCGCTCGCTCGCCATTGAGCTGGCGCGCCACGGCATCACCGCCAACGCCGTTGCGCCGGGCATCATCGAGACGCCGCTGTTCGCCACGCTGACCGACGAGCAGGCCGAGCGCCTGAAGTCGAGCGTACCGGTGGGCCGCATTGGCAAGCCGGAGGACATCGCCCAGGCGGTGCTGATGTTCGCCGGCCGCGCGGCGTCATACATCACCGGGCAGACGCTGTACGTCTGCGGCGGCCGCTCGCTGTCGAGCCCGAGCGTCTGAGGGAGAGGCAGATGACTATTCACTACCAGCAGACGGGTCACGTGGCGGTGCTGACACTGGACGCGCCCGAGTCGCTCAACGCCCTGACCGTCGAAGAACTAGTAGCGCTGCGCGAGCGGCTGGCGCAATGCCAGGACGACGACAACGTGCGCGCCATCGTCATCACCGGCGCGGGGGACCGGGCCTTCTGCACAGGGGCCAACCTGAAGGCGACGCTGCCGCCGTCCACCGGATTTGCCGCCGGCGCCTTCAAGAGCCGCGCCGGCGAGGCGCAGCAGGGCGGCTACACCCGCCTGCTCGATCTCACCGACCTGCAGATCTGGAAGCCGATGATTGCCGCCATCAACGGCTACTGCCTCGGCGGCGGGCTGGAACTGGCGCTGCAGTGCGACCTGCGCATCGCCGCCGCGTCGGCCAGCTTCGGCCTGCCCGAAGTCAAGGTGGCCAGCGTGCCCGCGGTGGGTGGCATGCAGTACCTGTTGCGCGCGGTGCCCGCCGCCCATGCGATGAAGATGGCGATGACCGGCGAGCGCATCGGCGCCGACGAGGCGCTGCGCATCGGCCTGGTCAGCGACGTGGTGGCGGCCTCCGGCCTGATGGAACTTGCGATGGCGCTGGCCACGCGCATTGCGGCCAACGGTCCGCTCGCCGTCCAGGCCGTCAAGCAGCTCGCGGTGCAGACCTCGCACCTGGCGCCGCGCGAGTTCGTCGCGCAGGCCAACCTGCAATGGGGGCTGCTGCGCGACAGCGCCGACCGCATCGAGGGCCGCACGGCCTTTGCCGAGAAGCGGCCGCCGGCATACCGCGGCGCCTGAGCAATACGGAGACAGCATTCATGAATTTCAACTTGACCGAAGAGCAGGAAATGATGGTGGCCGCCGCCCGGCGCATGGTGCAGACCCGCATCGACCCGGTACTGCGCAGTCATCCGGCCAACCAGCCGCTGCCCAAGGCGGCCATGCTGGAGATCTTCGCCGCCTTCGCGGAGCTGGGCATCACGGCCCCGCGCGTGCCGGCCGAAGCCGGCGGCGGCGGGCTGAAGATGCTCGACTACGGCATGATCTTCGAGCAGCTGCCGCCGGTGGTGGCGCTGTCGCTGGCCTCGCATGAGGGCACCATCCTGCGCATCCATCTCGGCTGCCCGGACCCTATCCGCGAGCGCTACCTGCCCGACCTGATCGCGGGCCGCAAGATCGCCTGCACGGCCAATACCGAGGCCAATGCCGGGTCGGACTCCGGCGCCATCCGCACCAAGCTGGAAGTCGACGGCGACGACGCTTACCTGACCGGCCGCAAGATGTGGATCACCAATGCCTCGATCTGCGACGTGGTGAACGTGTCCTGCACCACCGGCACGGACGAGAAGGGCCGCCCCGTCACGCGCCGCGCACTGGTCGACCGCAGCGAGGTCGATTTCGAGGTCCGCGAGACGGCCATCACCGGCCTGCGCCAGGGTCACCTGAGCGAGCTGGTGTTCGAGCGCACCCGCGTGCCACTGAGCCACGTGATGGGCGAGCCGGGGGACGCGGCAAAGACGCTGACGATGGCCTGGAATGGCAACCGTCCGCTCATCGGCCTGATGTGCGTGCATCTGGCGCAGAAGGCGCTCGACCTGGCGCTGGACTACACGAAGTCGCGCCAGCAGTTCGGCAAGCCGCTGGCGGCCCACCAGCTGGTGCAGCAGGACCTGGCCGATATCGAGACGGCCATCGTGTCGTCGCGCCTGCTCTGCTACTACGCACTCGACTGCATCGACCGCGGCCTGCGCGCGAACGGCACCTCGGCCATGGCCAAGCGCTATGCCACGCAGGCATGCGAGCGGGCCATCCACCTGGCGATCCAGCTGCACGGCGCGATGGGCATCAGCGAGGAACTGGGGCTGGAGCAGATGTGGCGCGATGCGCGCGTCTTCCAGGTGCCCGATGGCATGAACGGCATTCTCGCGCTGATCCAGGGCCGCGAGCTGACCGGGACGGCGGCGTTCCGCTGATCCAGCGATTTCTACCCAATACCTGCAGCACACAGAGAGACAGAGGGAAACACCATGAACGACAAGATGATGGAAGGCAAGGTCGTGATCGTCACCGGCGCGGGCCGTGGCATCGGGCGCGAGATCGCGCTGGCAATGGGCCGCAACGGCGCGAAGGTCGTGGTCAACGACGTGGGCGTGACGGTGACCGGCGACGCGAGCCAGGAAGACCCGGCGGAGGAAGTGGCGGGCCAGATCCGCGCCGACGGTGGCGAGGCCATCATCAGCCGCGAGAGCGTGGCCGAGGCCGACAGCGCGGCGCGCATCGTCGAGGCTGCCGTCGACCACTTCGGCCGCATCGATACCGTCGTCAACAACGCCGGCATCCTGCGCGACCGCATCTTCCACCAGATGACGCCGGACGAGTTCGACGCCGTGCTGCGTGTGCACCTGTACGGCTGCTTCAATATGAGCCGCGCCGCCGCCACGCATTACCGCAACCAGAAGAGCGGCAATTTCGTCCACATGACGTCTACCTCGGGCCTGATCGGCAACATCGGCCAGGCCAACTACGCCGCCGCCAAGATGGGCGTGGCGGGACTGTCCAAGGCCATCGCGCTGGACATGGCGCGCTACAACGTGCGCTCGAACTGCATCTCGCCGTTCGCCTGGAGCCGCATGGCCGGCGCCATTCCCGAGACGCCGGACCAGGTCGAGCGCATCGCCAAGGCCAAGACCATGTCGCCGGCGGACATTGCGCCGCTGGCCGTGTTCCTGGCAAGCGATGCGGCGTCGGCTGTCAACGGCCAGATCTTCACCGTGCGCCGCAACGAGATCTTCCTGATGAGCCAGCCGCGCCCCGTGCGCGCCATGCAGCGCAGCGAAGGCTGGACGCCGCAGACGCTGGCGTCGCACCTGCTGCCGGCGATGGCGCCGTCGTTCTTCCCGGTGGAAGTCTCGGGCGCCGTGTTCGCCTGGGATCCGGTCTGAGGAGCCGACAATGGAATTCACGGTTCCCGGCGAATGGGTGGACTTCGGCGATGCGCTGCTGAAGTTCATCGACCGCGAGGTGGTTCCTCTCGAACAGGAACATCGCGCGCTGCTGTCCAGCGAGCGCACCTTGTACACGGAAGACGGGCGCTTCAGCCCGGAAGTGCTGGCGCTGCGCCGCCGCGTGCGGCTGCGCTCGGCCGAAACAGGCTTCTATACCGCGCTCGCGCCTGAGTCGCTCGGTGGCGGCGGGCTGGGCGCGCAGGCGGCGGCCTATGTGCAGGAGCGCCTCAATGCACACTGCGGCCCGGATCGTCCGCTAGTGCAGACGGTGGTGCTGCCGTCGCCTTTCACCAACGGGTTGTCACCGGTGCTGCGCCACCTGGACCCGGCCGTGCTGGCGTCGGTGCGCGACGAGCTGGCAAGCGGCGAGAAGACCATGTGCTTCGGGCTGAGCGAGCCGGATGCCGGCTCCGACGTGTTCGGCATGCGCACCCGCGCCGAGCGGGATGGCGACCATTGGGTGCTCAACGGCACCAAGCAGTGGATCACCAACGCCCCCTACGCCGACTACGCGATGGTCTTCGCGGTGACCGACGAGGCGAAGGCGCGTGCCCATAAGGGCGGCATCACCGGCTTCTTCCTGCCGACCGGCACGCCGGGCTTCTCGGTGCCCAGCGTGATCCCGACCATGGGCCACCTGGGCGGCGATATCGCCATTGTCTCGCTGGAGAACGTGCGCGTGCCGGATTCGCACCGGCTCGGCCCCATCGACCAGGGCCTGTCGGTGGCCCTCGATGGCGTGAACGCCGGCCGCCTGAGCATGGCAGCCTCCGGCCTGGGCCTCGCCCAGTGGGCGCTGGCGCAGGCGCTGGAGTACGCTAAGGTGCGCAAGACCTTCGGCACACCGATCAGCGGGCATCAGGCCGTGCAGTTCATGCTCGCCGAATGCGCGATGGACATCTATGCCACAAAGTCGATGATCCGCCACTGCGCCTGGCTGGTGGACCAGGGCCAGCCGGCCACCAAGGAGGTGTCGATGGTCAAGGCCTCGTCCACGGAGATGGTGGGGCGCGTATTCGACCGCGCCATCCAGATCCACGGCGCCATGGGCCTGACCAACGAACTGCGGCTGGAGGCGGGCTACCGCCACGCGCGCACGCTGCGCATTCCGGACGGCACATCGGAAATCCAGCGCCGTACCATCGCCCGCCAACTGCTCGGCGGCGATACGGCAATCTGAACGCATAGGCGGTACGCAAAATCCGCACATAAATACAGGAGGAGACCTGGTGATGCATTCCCCTATCATCGAACGCCCGACCGGCCCGCTCGACCTCGACCGCAGGTACGCGAAGGCCGGCCTGCCCGTGCGCATCCACACCCCTGATACCACCGTCTTCGAGAACCTGGAGTTCGCCGCCCGGCGTTATCCGCGCAAGACCGCGATCCAGTTCTACGGGGCCGCCCACACCTATGGCGCGCTGCTGCGCGAGGTGGAAGGCATGGCGGGGTACCTGCAGCAAGCCTGCGGCATCCAGCCGGGGGACCGCGTGATGCTGTTCAGCCAGAACTGCCCGCAGTTCATCGCCGCGTACTTTGCCATCCTGCGCGCGCAGGCGGTCGTGGTGCCGGTCAACGCCATGCTGCTGGAAGACGAACTGCGGCATATCGCGACCGACAGCGGCGCGGTGGCCTGCTTCTCCGCGCAGGAGATTGCGCCGCAACTGCTCCCGCTGCTTGGCGAGACGCCGCTGCGCCATGTGATCGTGCACGCCTATGGCGACGCGCTTGGCGATGACGACGCCGGCCTGGCCATTCCCGACTGGGTCCGCGTGCGCAGCACCGCCGGCAACCTGCCGCCCGGCGCCACGGGCTGGCTGCCGGCGCTGGCCGAAGGCCATCTGCCGCGTCCCTACACGGGCAAGCAGAGCGACCTCTGCATGCTGCCCTATACGTCGGGCACCACGGGCGCGCCGAAGGCCTGCACGCACGACCACCGTACGGTGATGAGTTCGGTGTCGGCCTCGCAGATCTGGCGCAAGACGAGCACCGAGGCATGCTACCTGGCCGTCGCGCCGATGTTTCACCTGCTTGGTCTGCAGAACGGCATCAACGGCCCGATCTTCATGGGCGGCACCATCGTGCTGCTGCCGCGCTGGGACGCTCGCACTGCCGCCGATCTGATCGAACGCCACCGCGTGACGTTCTGGGGTGCGCTGCCGCCGATGCTGGTGGATTTCTTCAGCCAGCCCGGCATCGAGAAGCGCGACCTGAGCAGCCTCTGCGTGGTCGGGGGCGGTGGCGCCGCCATGCCCGAGAATACCGCCGCGCTGATGCGCGAGCGCTATGGCCTGCAGTACCTGGAAGGCTACGGCCTGACGGAGACCGCTTCGTTCCTGTTCGCCAACCCGATGCACCGGCCCAAGCCGTCCTGCCTCGGCGTGCCCACCTATGGGGTGGAGGCCTACGTGATCGATCCGGAGACCCTGCAGCCGGTGCCGCAAGGCGAAGTAGGCGAGATCGTCGTCCACGGTGCGCAGATCATGCATGGCTACTGGAACAGCCCCAAGGCCAACGCCGAGTCCTTCATCGAACTCGACGGCAAGCGCTTCTTCCGTACCGGCGACCTCGCCAGCATGGACGAGGACGGCTACTACTTCATGCGCGACCGACTCAAACGCATGATCAACGCCGCCGGCTACAAGGTCTGGCCGGCAGAGGTCGAGGCCATGCTCTATCGCCACCCCGCCATCCAGGAAACCTGCGTGATCTCGGCCCGCGACAGCCATCGCGGCGAGACCGTGAAAGCGGTGATCGTGCTCAAGGCCGGACAGGAAACCACCACGGTCGAAAGCCTGCTGGCCTGGTGCCGCGAGCATATGGCGACGTACAAGGCGCCGCGCATCGTCGAGATCGTGCCGGCCATCCCCCGCACCGCCACCGGCAAGCTGGCATGGCGCACGCTGCAAGAAGCGGAACTGCGCAAATGAGCGCCATGGAGACCGAGACGCAATTCGACGACATCGTGACCGGTGGCAATACCGATGCGCCTTCGATGATGAGCGGGGAGACGGCGGCCGACACGATCCTTGGCCGGCCCGCGGTGCCGCCGGCGTGGGCACGGAACGGAGGGAAGCTCCGATGACATCCGCTTCCATGGCCCTGGAGGGCGCACAGGAAGACGTTCCGGCCGGGTTCGAGCCGCTGATCACGTCCGCCGGATTCCTCCATACCTGCGGCCAGTTCTACATGCACACGGACCAGCCCGTCGTGGGCTTCCGCGTGGGCCGGGAGCACCTGAACCTGATCGGCATCGCGCATGGTGGCTTTCTTGCCACGGTGGCGGACGTTGCGCTGGGCGCGGTGGTGCGGCGCGACCTCGCCGTGGCCGCCGCGCCGACCGTGCACCTCAGCATCGACTATGTGGGCGCGGTGCAGCCAGGGGACTGGGTGCAAGCGCACGTCCGGATCCTCAAGGATGGCCGCAAGCTCATCAATGCCGATTGCGATGTGCGYGTGGGCGAGCGCGTCGTGCTGCATGCCAGCGGGGCCTTCTTCGTCAAGGTGAGGGCGGGCAAGGCCGTCGCCTGACACCTTCCGGCCGCAGGATTCGCAACAGGAAAAAAGAAATGCACCTCACACTCAGCCTTCAGCGCGCCGTGCAACTGACACCGGATCGCACGGCAACCATTTTCCACGACCGCCGCCGCACCTATGGCGAGATGGCCGCACGCGTCGCGCGGCTGGCTTCCGGGCTGCGTACCCACGGCATGGCGACGGGCGACCGTGTCGCCATGCTCGCGCTCAATTCCGACCGCTATCTTGAGTACTTCATGGGGGTGTGGTGGGGCGGCGGCGTGGTGAACCCCGTCAATATCCGCTGGAGCGTGCCCGAGATGGCGTATTCGCTCGACGATTGCGACACACGCATCCTGATCGTCGACGACCATCACCTGCACCTGGTGGATGCGATCCGCGCGGCGTCGCGCTCCGTCAGCGTGGTGATCCACGCTGGCGACGGCGAAGCGCCTGCCGGCATGCTGTCGTTCGAAGGCCTGATCGCGGCCAGCGAGCCGGTGGCGGATGCCGGCCGGGGCGGGGCCGACCTGGCTTCGGTGATGTACACCGGCGGCACCACGGGCTTTCCCAAGGGCGTGATGCAGACGCACCTGAACCTGTGGTCGAGCGGGATGCAACGGCTGGCGGAAGCGCCGCCCGTGCGCGATGCCGCCGTGCTGCACGCCGGGCCGTTCTTCCACGTGGCGAGCCTGGGGCGCGCCATCGTACAATGGCTGGCCGGCGAGACCCACGCCGTGATCCCGTCCTTCGACGCGGCCGACGTGCTGCGAGCGATCCGCGAGGACGGCGTCGCGGAGATCGCGCTCGTGCCCACCATGATCCAGGCGACGCTGTCGCACCCGGACTTTGCCATCACCGACTTCTCCCGGGTACGGCGGCTGACCTACGGCGCCTCGCCGATTTCCGCCGCGCTGCTGGAGGAGGTCATGGCGCGTTTGCCTGGCGTCGAGCTGAGCCAGTCGTATGGCCTCACCGAGGCCTGCCCGGGCGTCTCGTCGAACCCGCCCGCCAACCACAGTGAGGCTGGACGCCAAAGTGGCCTGTTCCGCTCGGTGGGCCGTGGCGGCCCGGCCGTGCTGGTGAAGATCGTCGACGAGGCCGGCAACGAGGTGCCGCGCGGCACGGTCGGCGAGATCATTGTGTTCGGACCGAACATCATGGCCGGCTACTGGAACAAGCCGGAGGAGACCGCCAAGGCGCTGCGCAATGGCTGGCTGCATACCGGCGACGGCGGCTATATGGACGAGCAGGGCTATCTCTTCATCGTCGATCGCATCAAGGACATGATCGTCAGCGGTGGGGAGAATGTCTATTCGGCCGAGGTGGAGAATGTCATCGCCAGGCATCCGGCGGTCGCCGCCTGCGCCGTGATCGGCGTGCCGCACGAGAAGTGGGGCGAGGCGGTCCATGCCGTAGTGGTGATGCGACCGGGCATGACGGTGGATGAGGATGACGTCCGTCGGCACTGCCGGGAGTTCATCGCCGGGTACAAGGTGCCCAAGACCGTGGAGTTCCGTATGGCGCTGCCGTTGTCGGGGGCGGGGAAGGTGTTGAAGAAGGATCTGCGGGCGCCGTTCTGGGAAGGACGAACGCGGGCGGTGAACTAGACGGAACGGGCCGCGATAGCGGCCCGTTTTTCTTTCAGCCGGGCATGACGATGGCCCAGCGTTTGCTCGTTTGCTCCCCCTCCCGCAATACGTCGCAATACGGGAGGGGGAGCAAACCGTCAGGGTTCGACCACGTTGAACATCGGATCGAAGTCCTCCAGCATCCCGAGCAGCTTCACCACGCTTGCCGTATCCCCCTCGACCTGGATGGCACCCGTCTCGACGAGATGGCTGAACATCGCAGGCAGGCCGTCACCGGCCTGCAGCGCGGCCAGTGCCTCGCGTCCCAGTGACACGCTCGCCGTGCATGCCCCACGCGCCGCGCCGGGCAGGTAGGTCATGGTGGCGTTTTCCAGCCGCATGGCCCAGCATTCGCCCGTCTCGGGGTTGCGCCATTCGATCTCCATCTGTTCGCCGTTGGCCTGGTCGCCATCCAGGCGCACGGCAAAGTAGTCGAGCAGCAGTTCTAGCGGCAGGACCGACACCAGGTCGCGGCTGACATTCCTGCGGCGCAGCTTCGGCACGCCCTTGCGCAGTTCCTGCGCCCCCAGCAGGAAGGCATTGCGCCAGGTCGACGATTCGGCCGCGAAGCCGAGCTGCTCCAGCGCGTCCGCGCACAGGGCGCGGGCGTCCTGGTTGGCCGGGTCGGCGAAGACCAGGTGGTTGCTGACCTCGGCCACCCAGCGGTACTCGCCGCGCGCGAAGTCGGCGCGGGCCTTTTCCAGCAGTGCCTCGGCGCCGCCCATATAGGCCACGTAGCGCGGGCCGGACTGCTCGGGCGGCAGCGTGTGCAGGTGGGCGGGGTTGCCGTCGTACCAGCCGAGATAGCGCTGCACGATGGCCTTCACGTTGTGCGAGATGGTGCCGTAGAAGCCGCGGTTGGCCCACGTGCTGGCGAGCGAATCGGGCAGCTTCATGACCTCCGCCACCTCGATGCCGGTCATCCCGCGGTTCATCAGGCGCACGGTCTGGTCATGCAGGTGCTTGTACAGGTCCCGCTGCTGGCGCAGGTAGTGGCGAATGCGCTCGTTGCCCCAGGTGGGCCAGTTGTGCTGGGCGAACACCACGTCGGCGGTCGGCGCGTAGCGGTCGAGTGCTTCGTCCAGGTAGCGTGACCAGACGCGGGCGTCGCGCGCCTGTGCGCCGCGCAGGGGGCAGAGGTTGTGCATGGTCTGCACGCCGATCTCGGCCGTGTTCAGCGCGCGCAGGCCGGGGAAGTGCATGAACATCTCCGACGGTGCCTCGCTTTCCAGCGCCAGGTGGAAGATGATCTCGACGCCGTCGATGACGTGCGTCTCGACTTCCTGCTCGATGGTCATGGTCGGCGGGATCAGCGTGCCGGTGCCCACCGGGATGCCCTTGCCGATGCCGCAGTCGACCTGGCCGCAGGCGTGCTTGGGCAAAGACAGCCCGCCCTGGAACATGCCACGCCGCATCATGGCATTGCCGGCCAGTACGTTCTCCGACACGGTATGCCACATGAAGCCCTGCGGTGCGATGATCGGTACCTTGCGGGCCACGGCATCGGCTTCGTCCAGCACGCCGCGCGCGCCGCCGTAGTGGTCGGCGTGGCTGTGCGTGTAGATGAGGGCGCTGACCGGGCGGTCGCCACGGTGCTTGCGGTACAGGGCAATTGCTGCCTCGGCGGTCTCGGCGACGGTCAGCGGGTCGATGACGATCACGCCAGTGTCACCCTCGATGAAGCTGACGTTGGCGACGTCGAAGCCGCGCACCTGGTAGACGCGCTCGGTCACCTTGAACAGGCCGTGGGCCATGTTCAGGCGTGCCTGTCGCCACAGGTTGGGGTGGACGGTGGGTGCGGGCTGCGGATCATCGAGGAAGGCGTAGTCGGCCATCGACCAGACCAGCCGGCCCCGGGYGTCGCGGATCYCCGCGTCGGGAATGGTACCGATGAAGCCGCGCTGGGCGTTCTCGAAGTCGATATCGTCCAGAACCGGCTGGACCTGAGAGGTTGCGTTCATGGGAAAGCCGTGAAGTGTGACAAGGGGAAAAAGCAAGGAAAAATCAGTCGGCGGCCTTGGCGCCGGAGGACTGGATAAGCTGAGCCACGACTGGCTCGTTGGCTTCGAAGTCGCGGCGGAATTCCACGGCGCTGTTGCCGACCGGTTCGAGCGAGTAGGTCTCCAGGCGGGTCCTCATGGCCGGGGAGCGGGCGGCGGCGCGGGCTTCCTTTTCCAGACGGGCCAACACGGCCGGGGGCGTCTTTGCCGGCGCCAGCATGCCGACCCATCCGGCCGGGGCGAGTTCGGCATCCTGGAAACCGGCCTCGGTCATGGTCGGTACATTGGGCAGGCCCTTGGCCCGCGTGCTGCCCATCACGGCAAGCGGTTTGATCTTGCCGGAATCCATGTAGGGCCGCAGCGCTACCAGTGTCCCCACGCCCCAGGTGATCGCGCCGGCGGCGATGTCCTGTGCCATCGGCGATTCGCCCTTGTAGGGGATGTGCGCCATGTCGAGCTGCCTGCTGCGGCTCAGGTAGGCACCGACCAGATGGGCATAGGTGCCTTGCCCGTACGAGCCGTAGCTGACCTTGCCCTTGTGCCGGGCGGCCCATGCCAGCAGGCCCTTGACGTCGTTCGCAGGGACGTCGGCGGAGGCGGCGAGCACGAGATTGCCGACGCACAGCTCCGACACGAAGGCGAAGTCGCGCCGGACGTTGTACGGCACGGAGGCATAAAGGTAGGGCGTATTGATGAGCGGTGCGGAGTGGGAGATGAGCACGGTGTAGCCGTCAGCTGTGGCACGCGCTACGTTCTGCAAGGCCAGGATGCCACCGCCACCTGGCTTGTTCTCCACCACGATGCTCTGACCCATCTGCCTGCCCATCTCGTTGGCGAACGAGCGGGCCACCGCGTCGAGCGCGCCCCCCGCGGGCGCCGGGACCACGAAGGTGATGGGACGGCTGGGATACTCCTGGGCGAAGCCGGCGCTGCTGAATGCCAGCGCCAGGACTACGGAAAGTGTCTTGATGCGCACGAAGTGGCTCCTCGCTTGTGTTTCGGTTGGCATGGCTGCCGCGTGGCGGCAACCGCTTCCCGAAGCGTAGGGCCGGCCCCTGGCGTTCATCCCACCGGGGTTGGGGGGCGGGGATTTCCCCAACACCGACCGCGAAACGCCCGCGCCGATCTTTGCGAAAACACGTAGACCACAAGTCAGAAGAGTTGATTTGAATACGCACCGCAAACTGGTGGTGACACACAACTTCATTGACCTGCAGCGTTATCGTGTCGTTTCCAGCGGGAAGGTGCCGACCGGAGCGGTTGCGCTGGCGATGGCGTTCGAGTACGACGGCGGAGGCCTGGGTAAAGCCATATCCCCGGGCGGCCCCTCACCCGCCATGCAGTGGCCGAGGCATGCCAGCTCGCGCGTCAGCGTAGTGGCATCGAGAAACCCGCTACGCCGCATTCGTTGCGGCATGCCTTCGCGACGCACCTGCCGGAGGGCGGCACCGATGTGCACACGATCCAGTTGCTGATGGGCCATCGCAGCCTTGCCACCACGGTGCGCTCTTGAAGATCGCGACCAGCACCGTGCGCGAGCCGTGCTGCCCGCCGACAGCTTGCTTACTGGCGCGCAGCAGCCGCACGCCGACAGCCCCTCAGTTTGTCTTGGCCTGCGCCAATGCAGACAATACAGCAAGGCTCATCGCGCCGACGCCCGCCTTGATCGTGGGCTCCGGCACGGGAGCGAAGAAGGGGGAATGGTTCGAGGGCAGCGCCGTCTCCCCCGGCTTGCGCGAAGCGTGGTAGCGCTGCGGATCGTAGGCGCCGATGAAGAAGTACATCGACGGCACGCCGGCATTGACGAACTCCGAAAAGTCCTCGCTGCCAGTGATCGCCGGCATGCGCGTCACGCCCTTGCCGTAGGCGCTGCGCAACACGGCCTCGGTACGGGTTACCAGTTGCGCATCGTTGATGACGGCCTTGCCGCCCTCAGTAATGCGCACCTCGGGCTCGGGGGCGCCAGCCATGTCGGCCACCGCCTTGGCGGTCCGGTTGACGCCTGCCAGCATCTGCTCGCGCACCTCGGGTTTATAGGACCGGATGGTCCCGCGCAGGACCACGTCGTCGGGGATGATGTTGCCTACGGTGCCGCCCTGGATAGCGCCGACTGTGACCACGCCGAATTCCTTCGGGTCCTTCTCGCGGCTGATCACGCTTTGCAGGTCTACCACGAAGCGTGATGCCATCATGACAGGATCGATCGTCCTGTTCGGGGCGGAACCATGCCCGCCGCGGCCTTTGAAGCGGACTTCCAGGTCATCCGAATTGGAAGTGAGCGGGCCGGCATCGAAACCGATGAAGCCCACCGGCATGGGCGCCGTGTGAAGGGCAAAGGCGTAATCAGGCTTGCCGAAGCGCGTGAACAGGCCGGCCTCGAGCATGGCCTTTGCCCCGGAAACCAGTTCTTCCGCCGGCTGCGCCACGAACATCAAGGTGCCATGCCATTGCGCTTTCATCGACACCAGCGTCTGCGCGGTGCCCACCCAAGCCGCCATGTGCACATCGTGCCCGCAGCTGTGTGCGACCGGCGTGGGCTTGCCCTTCCAGTCAGTGACTGCTTTGCTGGCGTAGGGCAGTCCCGTCTTCTCCTCCATCGGCAAGGCGTCGAGTTCGGTGCGCACCAGCACCGTAGGCCCTGGGCCATTACGGAAGATCGCCACCAGGCCCGTCTTGCCGATGCCCTCGGTGACGTCGAAACCGAGCCTGCGCATCTCGCTGGCCAGCCTCGCGGCGGTGCGGGTCTCCTGGAATCCGAGCTCGGGGTGCGCGTGCAGGTCCATGTAGAGGGCGTCGAGCGCGGGGTAGGCCGACACCAGGTTGCCATCGATTGCGGTCTTGAGCTTCGCCACATCGATCTCGGCCTGGGCGCAAACCGTGCTGGCGAACATACTCAGCAACACACCGCCGGCAAGCTGCGATATCCGGGAAGAAAAGGTCATGCAAACGTCTCCGTTGATCTTGGTAGCGGGAGCGCGGCGATCGGCAAACACCGGCGTCACGTTAGTGCCTGGAGCACTAGGCTAGCTGATCGCTGTGGCGGATTCGCCCCCCGGAATGGGTGGCTGGGGATTGCCCTTACGTCAGGGCCACATGCCGCATGCCTTCACACGGCGCGCCAATGCCCCTCCCAGAACTTGTCGCGAATCTGGCGCTTGAGCACCTTGCCAACCGCGCTGCGCGGCAGGTCGGTCCAGAACTCAACCGACTTGGGCGCCTTGACGCCGCCGAGCACCTGCTTGCACTGCGCCATCAGCTCTTCGGCCATGACCTCGTGTCCGGGCTTGACCTGCACGATCGCCTTGACCGCCTCGCCCCATTTGGGATCGGGTACCCCGATCACCGCGCAATCGAGCACGGCCGGGTTGTTGAGGATGACGGCCTCGATTTCCGACGGGAAGACATTGAAGCCACCACTGACGATCATGTCCTTCCTGCGGTCGACGATGGTGATGAAGCCGCGCTCGTCGCGGATGCCGATGTCGGTCGTGTGATGCCAGCCGAACGTCGATACCTGCGCGGTTTCTTCCGGCATCTTGTAGTAGCCCTTCATGACCATGGTCGAGCGGACCACGATCTCCCCTTTTTCACCGGGGCCGAGGAGGTTGCCGTCGTCGTCCATGATCTCGACGCACGCCAGCGGCGTGCCCTTGCCGGCCGAGCGCAGCGCGGCGTCGTCGAAGCTGCCGTTCGGCAGCAGGTAGTCCTGCGGCCGCTTGAAAATCACCGGCATGCCGCATTCGCTCTGGCCGTAAACCTCGTGCACGACCGGGCCGAAGCGCTCCACCGCCTCGCGCATCCGCTCCGGGGCGATGGGCGCGCCACCGACCAGCAGGCATCGGAGCGAGGACAGGTCCGCGGTGGCAATGGCCGGGTCCGCCAGCAAGGCGTAGAGGACGGTGGGCGGGAGGAACATATGGGTGATGCCCTCGCGCTGGATGACCTCCAGCACGGTCTTTGGATCGAAGCCTGGCAACACCACGGTGCGGCCGCCCCGGATCGCCCCTGCCAGCGTGACGATGGCGGCCGCATGCGTGAGCGGCGCCACCGCCAGCACGCGCGAGGCGCGCTCCAGTTGCAGCGATTCGTAGACGTTGATCAGGGCGATCTCGTATGAGCGGTGGGTATGCTCCGCGCCTTTCGACGGGCCGGTAGTGCCGCCGGTGGGCTGCAGCAGCATGGTCTGGTCCGGATTCTCCGGCGGCGCGCGAAACGGCTCACGGTAGGCGTCGAGCCAGTCCTGCAGGCAGTCGCCATGCGCCGAGGGTTGGTCGATGCAGATGAACTTGCGCACCCGTGGCAGGCCGGCCTTCAGCGCCAGCACGGCGTTTTCGTACGCGCTGTGGAACAGGATGGCCTCGCAGTCGGCGTAGTCGAGCACGGCGATGTTGGTCTCTACCGCGTTGCGCGTGTGCACCGAGATCCAGGCCATGTCGGCCCGGTTGGCAGCGATCTGCAGCAGGCTGATGCGATAGTCGTTCGGCGCGTAGATCGCGATATGCGCGCCGGGCGACAGCGCCTTGTCGGCGTTCAGGCCATGGGCCACGGCATGCACGAAGCGCCTGGCCTGGGCAAAGGTGACGTGCGTGGCGCCGTCGATGAAGGCGAGGTCATCCGCGAAGCGTGAGGCGGCGGCGTCGAAGTAGTCTGCTAGGCGCATTGGGTTCTCCTTTGTGCTTCGCCGGCCCAGCCGCGGGGTAGGGCGGGCCAGCTGATGGTCTGGATGGGGGCTCGCCCGCCGTGGCGGGACGGCGTGCTCAAGGTGTGACGATATTGAATTGGGTGTCGAAGGTATCGAGCATGCCGATGAACTCGCCCAGCTTCTGGCCCTGACCCTCGAGCTTGATCTGGCCCTTACTGACCGCGGTCGGGAAGTCCAGGCGACGCAGGTTGATCTCGTCCAGCGTGGCCTTGGCCAGGCGCACGGTGACGTCGGCGTTCGGGTTCAGTTCGCCGCGCCGGTATGTCAGCACGCCGTTGTGCAGCGTCAGCGCGAAGGGCTGCTTGCTGTCCTCGAACACCCAGTTCAGCGTCATGTCGTGGCCCTGTGCCTTCCCGGCGTTCATGCGCACGGCAAGGTAGTCGAAGAACAGGCCAGGTTCCATCGCCTGGATCATGTCGAGGCGGGTGGCGCCCATGTCGTACTTCGGGACACCGTTGCGCAGTTCCATGGCTGCCGTCAGGTAGGCGTTGCGCCATGTGGCATTTTCAGTCTGGTAGCCGAGTTGCTCCAGCGCCGCCGCCTGCAGGTCACGCGCGGCCTTGTTGTCGGCATCGGCGAATACGACGTGGTTGCCGAGCTGCACGGCCCAGCGGTAATCCCCCTTGTCCATCGCGCCGCGCATCAGGCGCAGCACGGCGTCAGCACCGCCCATGGCGGCTACATAGCGCCTGGCGGCATCGGTTGGCGGCAACGGGTCGAGGTTTGCCGGATTGCCGTCGTAGAAGCCGAGGTAGCGCTGGTACACGGCACGCGAGTTGTGGCTGAGCGAGCCGTAGTAGCCGCGCGTGTACCACTTGCGGTCGAGGTCGCCCGGAAGCTTGTCCATCTTCTCGGAGATCTCGGCCGGTGTGTAGCCTTTGTTGATCAGGTTCAGCGTGCCGTTATTGAGGTATGCATACATGTCACGCTGGTCGGCCAGCATCGTGCGGATGCGGTCGGCGCCCCAGGTCGGCCAGTTGTGCGACACGAACATCACGTCGACCTTGTCGCCGTAGCGCTCCAGGCTCGCGTCGATGTAGGTGGCCCACGCCTTGGGGTCGCGCACCAGCGCGCCACGCAGCGTGAGAATGTTGTGCATCATCGGCGTCGTGTTCTCCGACATGCACAACGCCCGCAGCTCAGGGAAGAAGAAATTCATCTCGGCAGGCGCTTCCGTGCCCGGCGTGAGCTGGAACTCGACCTGGACACCAGCGATCCGGTGCGTCTCGAACGTGTTCCGGATCAGCACGGTCGGCGCAAGCAGGGTCTGCGTGCCGTGCACCGGCAGGCCCTTGCCGAGCCCGCCGTCGATCTGCCCGAGTTCGCCGTGCGGCAGCAGGACGCCGTACTGGAACTGCGCGCGGCGCATCATGGCGGTTCCGGCCAGGACTCCCTCGCTGATGGCTTCCTCCATGAAGCCGGCCGGGGCATAGATCTTCACCTTGCCGGAACGCACGTCAGCCTCGTCCACGACGCCGCGCACGCCGCCGAAGTGGTCGCCGTGGCTGTGGCTGTAGGCCACCGCCACCACCGGCTTGCGCGGGCGATGCTGGTAGTACAGTTCCAGCCCTGCGCGGGACGTCTCGGTCACGGTCAGCGGGTCGATGATGAACAAGCCCTCGTCGCCCTCGATGATCGTCATATTGGCCGCGTCAATGCCGCGGACCTGGTAGATGCGCGGCGCCACCTCGAACAGGCCGGCGTTGCGGTTCAACTGGGCCAGCCGCCACAGGGCAGGGTTGATGGCGTCGGACACCTTGTCGGTATCCAGGAAAGCGTAGGAGTCCAGGTCGATCACGACCTGCCCGGCCGCATTGCGGATCTTGCCCTTGAATGGCGCCACCAGGCCGCGCGTGACCGACTCGAAATCGGTGCGGTCGGTAAACGGCAAGGCCTTCACGGCCTCGGCGTTCTTCGCGGCGGTGATGGTGCTCGGCGGCAGGCTGCCTTGCGGGTTGGCGGCCAGCACGGGCTGGAACAGCGTCGCGCCGATCAGCGACGCCATCACGGCCAGACGGCAACGCGCGGTTGAAAAGCGATTCATACATCCCTCCAGTAAGTCTTCTCTATGCGGCAGGCGGGGCGTTCACCGCCGGATCAGCGACGCGATGAACTGCCGCCCCTGCTCGGTGTACGGCGGGGGCAACGGATCCAAGGCCTTTGGCGGGCAGCGATAGACGGCTCGCGCGTGGCTGAACGTGCGGAACCCGTCCCGGCCGTGGTAGACGCCCATGCCGCTTGGGCCGACGCCGCCGAACGGCAAATCCTCGACGCCGCCGTGAGCGAGCACGCCGTTGAGCGTCACGCCGCCCGACGTGGTGCGCGTCGAGGACGCGCGCTTCTTCCGTGGGGTCGGTGCCGAAGTAGTACAGGCCGAGCGGATGCGGATGCGCCTCGATGTACGCAAGCACCTCGTCGATGGAGTCGTAGGGCTTCACCGGCAACAGCGGCCCGAAGATCTCGTCCTGCATGATGGCCATGTCGTCGGTCGGGTCGATGACCAGCGCCGGGGCCATGCGGCACACCGTGCCTGCGTCATCAAAGGACTCGTTCGCCGGGCTCAGCTCGACGACGCGGGCGCCATGACGGGCCGCGTCGGCCAGGTAGCCCTGCAGGCGCCGCAGGTGCCGCTCGTTGACGATGGCCGTGTAGTCGGGGTTGTCGCGAAGCGTGGGATAGCACCGCGCCACGGTGTCGCGGGCCGCGTCGATGAAGGCTTCCACGCTCGCTTTCGGCACGAATACGTAGTCGGGCGCCAGGCAGATCTGGCCTGCGTTGCACAGCTTGCCGGCCATGATGCGGGCCGCGGCCTCGCGCAGGTCCGCCGACTGCGAGACGATGGTCGGCGATTTGCCGCCGAGTTCCAGCGTGACCGGCACGAGATTCTGCGCCGCGGCGGCCATTACCTTGCGCCCGACGGAGCCCGCGCCGGTGAACAGGAGATGGTCGAAACGCTGGCGGGTAAAAGCTTCACCAACGTCCTGGCCGCCTGTCACCACCGCGACCTCGCGCTCGTCGTAGGCCGAGCGGATCAGCCGCGCCATCAGCTCCGCGGTGGCCGGGGTGAATTCCGATGGCTTGATCACCGCGCGATTGCCCGCGGCGAGGATGCCGGGCAAGGCCATGAAACACGCGGCCATCGGGAAGTTCCACGGCCCCATGACGCCCACCACGCCCCGCGGCTGGTATTGCACCCAAGCCTCGCCACGCGGCACCGGGCGCGGCTCCGGCTGCATCCATTGCTCCACTTGCGCGCGTGCGTGCTTCAGCGCGTTCAGCGGGGAAAGCACCTCGGTCACGCGGGAGAAATCATGGCTGCGGTGGCCGAAGTCGGCGCCGATGGTCTCTACGATCTCCTGCTGGTGATCCACCAGCAGGCCGATCGCGCGGTCCAGCCAGTCGATGCGCTGCGCCGCACTGGCCGGTCCGGCTGCCAGATGCGCCGCCCGCTGGCACGCGACGATGGCGGCGATCCGGGCGTCGATGCCCGCGCTGGTGCAGGTGGGGGTATTGTCTTGCATGCTGTCTTCTCCTTGATCTCAGCCGGCCGTGCCGGAACGGCCGAGGATCAGGTCGGCGGCCTTCTCGCCGATCATGATGGCGGGGGCATTGGTGTTGCCGCCGATGATCGTCGGCATGATCGAGGCGTCGGCCACTCGCAGGCCCTCCACCCCGCGCACACGCAAATCCGGATCCACCACGGACGCAACATCCCCGCCCATGCGGCAGGTGCCCACGGGGTGGAAAGCCGTATCAGCCTGCTGGCGGATCATGGCGCGGATGGCGTCGTCGTCGCTGCCGTCGGCCGCGAGGTGGCCATGGTGCAGCGGCTTCGCGCCGAAGCGGGACAGCGGCGCCTGGTCCAGGATGCGCTTGACGATGCGCACGCCTCTCACCAGCACATCCATGTCGCGTTCATCGGACAGCATGTTCAGGTCGATGGCGGGCACCTCGCCGGGATCGGCGGACTTCAGGCGCAGCACGCCCCGGCTGTATGGGCGCAGCACGCAGACGTGGCACGAGTAGCCATGGCCGTACGGATGCTTGCGGTCGACGATGGCCGGCGCAAAGTGAAGTTGAAGGTCGGGATCGGCCAGTTCCGGCTGCGACTTGATGAACGCACCCGCCTCCACGAGATTGCTGGTCCACATGCCGGTGCGCACGCGCCGGTAGTAGCGGCGCAGTTCCATTGCCATGCGCAGGCCGCCGCGCAACGAGATGCCGAACAGGTCGGCGGTGGTCAGCCGCGCCGACAGCAGCGCGTCGACGTGCTCCTGCAGGTTGCGGCCCACTTCGGGCGCGTCGTGGATGACGGCGATGCCATGCTCGCGCAGATGGCCGGCCGGCCCGATGCCGGAGAGCATCAGCAGTTGCGGCGAGCCATATGCCCCGGCGCTCAGGATGATCTCGCGCCGGGCCCGCAGCACCTGCTCCCGGCCATCGCGCATCACGGCCACGCCGGCGGCGCGCTTGCCGTCGAACACGATGCGCAGCACCTGCGTATCCGTCAGCACATGCAGGTTGCCGCGTCCGCCGGACAGGTCGCCCTTGCCGCCCCGGCTGCCGTGCAGGTAGGCGCGGGCGGCATTCCACCGTTCACCGTTGCGCTGGGTGACCTGGAACATGCCCGCGCCTTCCTGGCGCGGACCGTTGAAGTCGTCGTTGCGCGGGTAGCCGGCCGCCTGCGCGGCCTCGATAAACAGGTGCGAGAACGGCGTGGGCGAGCGCACGTCGCTGACATGGAGCGGACCATGGCCGCCGTGCAGCGCGTCGTCGTCGCGGCCCGCCAGGCGCTCATTGCATTCGGCGCGCCGGAAGTACGGCAGCACGTCCTGCCACGCCCACCCGTCGCAGCCGAGCGCCGCCCAGCGGTCGTAGTCGCCAGGCGTGCCGCGGATGTAGATCATGCCGTTGATCGACGAGCTCCCACCCAGGCCCCGGCCGCGCGGCTGGAAGCTGCGGCGCCCGTTGAGTCCGGCCTCGCGCTCGGAGCGGTAAAGGTAGTTGCGCTGGCTGCGACGAGTGACGGTAACGGCCGCCGCCACCGGCGTCGTGACCAGTGCACTTTTGTCGTGCGGCCCTGATTCGAGCAGCGCGACTCTTCCGCTGCCTGCGTCGGCCAGACGGCCCGCCACGGCACAGCCGGCCGATCCGCCGCCAATCACGATGTAGTCAAACTGACTTTCCATCAGGTGCATTCCTTGTCCTCGTGAGATGTCCAGGCTCCGCAGCCCTTCACTGACCTGGCATGCGGATGCCTTCATACGCTCGACCATCCAGTGGCGTGTCATGGAACGGCAGCCTAGATGCCGCGCCGGTCCTGGTTGCGCACTTCCACCTGCCTCGGATAGACACGGCAGCAGGGAGGTCGCCCACTGGAAGATCCCGTTTCGCGTAAGAAGCGGGCGCGCGAATTCTTGCTGCGATCGGCTTCCCCGGCCGCCAACGCCAGAATTCGCACAGTAAGTGCGACTAGCCGGATACGTGTCTCTTGCCCCCGGCGTCACAGACGGATTGAAGCATTCGAGATAGGGGCGATACCCACCGGGCTTGGGGGGGGAATTGTGTAATGCGCCGAACGGGGCAATGTCGCGACAAGGGTGCTGGAATATCGTCAGCGAGCCACATTACGAATTGACCGGCTGCGCCAATCTCTGTGGCGTTGCTTCAGGCGCGAGGGCGGAACCTGATCCCGGAAACGGCGCTGGAGGCAGCGCTGGAGGGCGATGGAGCGCAGGCACAAGCTTTCGACATTGCCGGTGCCGCGCTGCTCATCAACTGACTGCGTGGAACGCCGGCAGGACTTCCGCGGCGATTTCTTCGATCACCTCGCGCGGCGGGCGCCCCGAGGCCGGTAAGTTCAGCGATACATGATGTGTCCCGCTTTCACGCATGTCCCGCAGCACGTCGACCAGGCCGCGCCGCCCGACGTGGTAGCCCAGTGGAATGGGCGTTGCGGGCGCGTCCGGGTTGGCATCCAGGTCCAGTCGCATGGCCACACCAAAGCCTCGGAACGCACCGGGCACGGCGCGCTCGACCGCGGTGCGCCACATCCGGTGCCTGGCGTGCTGGTCCTGCGGCTCGCGGTGATAGGTCATCCAGCCGCAGGCGTTCCGTGCGATCCAGTCGACGCTCTGGCCGCCTGAGCCAACGGCCAGCAGCGGGATGGCGGCTGGCGACGCCGGCAACAGGAAGAACGCCGGCGAATCGGGACCTGCGTGGTCAGGCGCGACTCGTGAGGGCAGGTTGACCGCCGCCGCGACGGTCTCCCAGTTGCGCCGGAACAGTTCCCTGCGTTGCTCGGTGTCCTTGCCGAACGCGGCGTACTCCGGTGGCCGGTCGCCGGAGCCCAGGCCGAGCATGAAGCGATTCTGCGACAGTGCATTGGTCGAGATGGCACCCTTGGCAATATGCAGCGGATGCCGCAGTGTCAGGACGATGGCGCCGCTGGCCAGGGCGATCTGTTCGGTCCGCGCAGCCAGCGCGCCGAGGAAGACCCAGGGATCGAGGTGGCCGACTGGATCCGGATAGTCGGCACTGTTGAGCGGCACGTCGCGGATCCAGAGCACACGAAATCCGAGCGTGTCGGCCAGGCGGGCCAGCCCAAGCTGCTCGCTGAAGTCCGCCACGGTTTGCCCGGCCCGGAGCATCGGCAGTGACAGGCCCACGGAGAGTTGCCGGTCACTGAAGACCCGCCCGAACGTGCCTGCGTGCTTGTTGTCCATCGCGCATTCCTCCTTTCGCGCAGCGCTTCACGGCGCCTTCAGCTCGGCGGTGACGGCGACCGCCACGGGCAGCCGGCCCGGCAGGTTGCGCACCCCGCACAAGGAACGCGCATGGCCGGCCCGGCCGGCGAATACCGCCGCCAGCAATTCCGAGGCGCCGTCGAGCACATACGGATGGCGCTCGAAATCGTCGGTGCACGCGACATAGCCTTCCACGCGCACGATCTGCCTGACACGTCCGAATCCCCCCAGGTAGCGATGCATCTGGGAAAGGGCATTGAGGGTGGCCAGCCTGGCGGCGAGCCGGCCTTCCTCGACCGTCAGCTCGCCACCGACCAGGCCGACCAGTTTCGGCTGGCCGGCGACCATCGGGCCCTGCATCGATACGAACAGCATCGCACCCGCCTCCACCACCGGCAGGTAGGCGCCCAGCGGCTGCATCGGTTCGGGCAAGGCAAGGCCAAGCGCCGCCAGGCGCTCCATCACGTCGTCAGCCATGGTTGGGCTCCCGCGTTATTGCATGACGCCGGCAAGGCATCATGCCACCCAAGGCAGGAGCACAATGCTGCCCCGGGCGTGTTGGCCGGCGATGCGCCGGTGTGCCTCGGCAGCCTGCGACAAGGGCAGCACGCTGTCAACCTGCGGCTTGATCTTGCCCTCCCGGATCGGGGCGAGCCAGGCGTCAAAGTCCTCGATGTCGCCCACCAGCGTGCCGCGCAACTGCTTCTGCGCGAAGAAGAAGTCGCGGATATCGAAGGTGACATCCGTGCCGGCCATGAAGCCCATGGCCACGATGATGCCGAGGGGCTTCACCGCGGCAATCGTGCGGGGCAGGATGTCGCCACCCAGGTTGTCGATCGCGACATCGACGCCGCGGCCATCGGTCCAGGCGTGCAGTGCTTCAACGAAATCCTCTTCCCTGGCATTGATGACCAGTTCGGCGCCGAGGTCTTTTGCGAGCGCGGCAGAGGCGTTGTCCTGCACGGTGGTGGCCACGCGCGCGCCGAGGGCACGGGCTACCTGGATGGCCATCATGCCGGTGCTCGACGCGCCGGCATGAATCAGCACCATGTCGCCTTCGGTGACTTCGCCGACGATCTGCACCGAGCGGATGGCGATCAGCAGCGCCACCGGCAGTGCCGCAACCTGCTCGACCGGCAGGCCGGTGGTGTCGCGCAGCAGCCAGGCCTCGGGCACGACGATGTACTGGGCATAGGTGCCCGGGATCTGGATGCCGGGGATCGCGTAGCTGGCCGCCGCGGTCACCGGGCGGATGCCGGCCTCGGCCGCAGCGGTCGGGTAGCCTGGCATGGAGATCACGCGATCGCCGGGCGCGAAGCGGGTTACGCCCTCGCCAAGCCCGGCCACTTCCCCGACTGCGTCGGATCCCAGGATGTGGGGGAACGGCAGCGCCGGGGCGATCTGCCCGAGGCGCACATAGTGATCCAGCCGGTTCACGCCGACGGCCAGTACCTTGACCAGCACTTCGCCCGGGCCGGGCGTCGGGGTAGCCATGTCTTCCAGTTGAATCTGCTCGGGTCCGCCAAAGGACCGGATGACTGCTGCTTGCATCTTGGAACTCCAATATCAGTGAATCGGTGCCTCGGTTCGAGGCACCTGGTGTCTTTGTCCTGTGTCTTTGCCCTGTGCTCTACGACCGGGGCCAGGGACAATGCCGCGACGGTGGACGAGCTTGACCAGAACCTGGCCCGGAGCGCACCACGCCGCGGCGTAGCAAGGCCTCGTCCCACGCTTACGCGAGCAGCACCGTGATGGCCTTTTCTTCGGTGTAGGCCAGCACGCCGGACAACCCGCATTCGCGCCCGATGCCGCTGGTCTTCATGCCGCCCCAAGGCAGCCGCGCATCGATCGGTGCCCAGCAATTGATGCCGATGGCGCCCGCCTTGACCGCATGCGCGACGCGATGGGCCCGTGCCAGGTTGCTGGTCCAGACGGTGGCGGCAAGCCCGTAGCGCGTATCGTTGGCCAGTGCGATCGCCTCGTCTTCGGAATCGAAGGCAATCACGACTCCGACGGGACCGAAGATTTCCTCCTGCGCGATGCGCATGCTGTTGCGCGCCTTCGCAAAGATGGTCGGCCTGGCGAACCAGCCGCGCGTGTGCGGCGCGACGCCACCAGCCAGCAACTGAGCGCCTTCCCTGATGCCCTCCGCGATATAGGCGTTGATGCGCTCGAATTGCTCGCGCTTGGCCACGGCACCCATCTGCACGCCTTCCGCCGCAGGATCGCCGACCGCGATCGATGCCGCCACCTCCGCCAGCGCCGTGGCAAACGAATCGGCAAGGCTGCGGTGCACCAGGATGCGCGAGCCAGCGGCGCAAACCTGTCCTTGGTTGAAGAACAGGCCCATCGCGCAGCCTTTCACAGCGGCTTCCAGCGGCGCATCCTCGAACACGATCTGCGGGCTCTTGCCGCCGAGTTCCAGTGATACGCGCTTGAACAGCGGCCCGGCAATGCGCTGGATCTCGCGCCCGACCTCGGGGCTGCCGGTGAAGGTGATCTTGTCCACGCCGGGGTGCTCGCACAACGCGCGGCCCACGACCTCGCCAGCGCCGGTCACGACGTTCAGCACGCCGTCAGGGAACCCGGCTTCCTTGCACAGCGCCGCAAGATGCAACGCGGACTGCGGCGTCTCCTCGGCCGGCTTCAGCACCAGGGTGCAGCCGGCGGCCAGCGCCGGCCCGATCTTCCAGCAGGAGTTGCGCCGCGTCGCGTTCGCACAGGTCTGCAAGCTTGCCGATCAACCGGCCACGTTCCGTGCCGGACATGCGCGACCAGATTCCGCCGTCCAGCTGAGCGCGCGCAGCCTGTACCGCACGGTCCACATCCTCGCGCGTGCCGGCGGCCATGGTAGCGATGACGCTCTCCGTCACCGGGCTGGTGACGTCGAGGGTAAGACCGCTGGAGGCGGCCACGGCCTGCCCGTCAATGAAGTGCCGAAGCATCGGGATCATCTTTTGTCTCCTGTTGGCCAGCCGCAATGTCTGGCGGCTGTCTGCCCGCGGGATCGAGGGCGAGCCGGCAGTCTCCCAAGGTCGCCGCAGTCCGGCCATTGCGAAGATTCGCAGTGCTGTTCCGCCGGCCAGCGGAGATCGGATAATTGACCGACCGCACGGTCGGTTATAAGATCGGTCGCGTTACGTGGCCGGCTGATCGCGCGTAGGGCGAGAACGGCGCGCAAAGGAGGCGACATGATCACGCAAAGCTATGAAGCAGTGCTGCTGTGCGCACAACGGGAGCTGCGCGATACGCTGCTGGCAAGCGGCCGTGCCCCGGCCAGGCCGGGCAGTCGTGAACTGGCTGCCGAGATGCTGCTGAACCTCGATGACGCGCAAGCTTGCTGGCGCGTGGCCGCGCGATGGCTGCGGGCGAGCTTTGCCGTGGATCGGGTCGACGCAGGCTTCCACACGCCCGGGCAGCGCTACTACATCCCCTCGGCGCAGGCGCTCGCGTCCGACGATGTGCCGCAGATGGCCGGCACGCCCATCGATACCCACGAAGCGGGCGTCGCTTCGCTATGGCTCACTGGCGAGCCGATCGCCTTCCGGGAAGTCGACAGCGATGCGCGGCTGAGCCGGTCGCTGCGCCGGGTCCTGACCCATGCGCACACCGCGTCCAAGCTCGCGACATGCGTGCGCCACCAGTCCAGACCGGTTGGCCTGATCTGCCTGGACCAGCTCGACCGGGTACGCAACTGGTCGGAGCAGGACGCGCTGCAGCTCAAGAGCGTGGCGGCCGACATTCTCGGCCCCATTCTCCATGCCGCGCGCCAGCTGGCTGCGCAGCGCGACGCGGCGTGCGGGGAGGGCGCGGCACCGCCTGCCGACGCCAGCCAGCTGACTGCGTCGGAGGCCCGCGTCGCGCGCCTGGTTGCGCGCGGCCTCAGCTACAAGGAAATCGCCCGCGAGCTGGAGCGCTCGCATTCCACCGTCGATCATCACCTGCGCAGTATCCGGCAGAAGCTTGGCGTTTCCTCGACGTCCCGCCTGATCCGCGTGCTTGCCGGGATTTTCCCGCAGCATGCCAACTGAGCGACAGGATGGTCCCTGTCCGGACCTTGAGACACTGGATACCCCTTGCAAGCCGGGTGGCCTGATGGGGCACCAGCACCGCAGCGAGATTTGTCCACCATTTGTCCATCATTTGTCCACCGCATGACCGGATAAGCCTGTGGACAAGCCGGGCGGGGACAGATAGCCAACGGCCTCCGAGGATTTGATCAATGTYCCGGCAAAGAGAGTAGCCGCAACCGAACCGCCGGATCTGGCACGAATAGTACGAATGCTCCTATAACTGGAAGGTGGACCGGAAGGCACCGGCCTCACTTGTCTAGGAGGAGCATCATGTGCCGCTGGCTGGCCTACTCGGGCAAATCCGTTCCGCTGGAAACGGTGCTGTTCCAGCCGGAACACTCGCTGATCGACCAGAGCCTGAATTCGCGGCTGGGTCAAACCACTACCAATGGCGACGGGTTCGGTGTCGGCTGGTACGGGCGTCACTCGGAGGTGCCGTTCCGCTACCGCTGCCTGCACCCGGCCTGGAGCGACACCAACCTGCGTGAGACGGCGCGGGCCGTGCGGGCGCCGCTGTTCGTCGCCCACGTGCGCGCGGCCACCGGCACGCCGACGCAGGAGACCAACTGCCATCCGTTCCGCTTCGGCCGCTGGCTGTTCGTGCATAACGGCCTGATCCGCGAATACCCCCTCGTGCGGCGCGACCTGATGATGGCCGTGGCGCCGCACCTGTTCCGCTGGATCGAGGGATCGACCGATTCCGAGGTCATGTTCTTCCTGGCCCTGACCTTTGGCCTGGAGCGCGACCCGTGCAGCGCGCTGGAGCAGATGGCCGGGCTGATCGAGGACGTCGGCCACCGCCACGACGTGCAGTATCCACTCAATATGACCGTCTGCGTGACCGATGGCCGGCAGATCGTGGCAGTGCGCTATTCGAGCGAGGCAGACTCGCGCTCGCTGTTCCACAGCACCTCGTTCCGGCAGTTGCGCGCACTCTACCCGGATGACCCGCGCGTCATCGCCGCCGGCGACGATGCCTTCCTGGTGCTGTCCGAGCCGCTGATCAATGTGCAGGGGGTGTGGGAGGAGATTCCCGAGGCGAGCATCCTGGTCGCCCGGGGCGGTGAGATCGAGCACAACCGCTTCCTGCCGCGGCTGCCGAACCAGTCGAAGTAAGGGGGCGGTCGGAGGCGAATCGGGAGCGGGATTCAGCGCCACAAGGGCGGGCAGGCGGTGGTGGACTGCTTGCCGGGCTGGCAGCTATTTGGGATAGACGCGTGAGTGCCGTTCTGGATGCTCGGCCACGGCCCAAAGCGCCGCAAGGTGCTCGCGATGACGATTCGCATGGTGTCCCCGGAGCGATTCGTCGAAATTTTCAGAAAAGTCTTGCCAGCCAACTGCGCGCGCCTTAGTATTCGGTCCCTTCGCAACACGAAGCGCGGCTGCAAAGCAGACGGGACAAGGGTTGCGGGGGCAAAGGTGAGGTTGGCGGTGCTATTGCTATAGGCGCGGCGAACCGGAGCAAAAAAAAGTTTTGCAAAACCTTTGATAAAACGTAGAAAGTAATTCATAATCTCGTTTCTCTGCTGCTGAAAACAAAGCAGCGACGCGGTAAGCAAAGCGAATCGCGGCAAGTTCTTTAACAAACAAACAACCGATAAGTGTGGGCGCTTGATAGCGGATGCCCGGTGCGCAAGCACTGGAGCTTACAAGTTATAAAGTGCTCGCACAGTAAAACATGTTCGGTTCTTCTTCGGGAGGATCGAGTCAGTTTT
>NZ_JBFTNF010000017.1:0-117856 GCF_056397345.1 Cupriavidus sp. 05N38 | reverse complement strand
CGCCTGCGCTCGCGCGGCCGGGCTGCCAGGCGCCATGCGGCGCGGCGCGCCGGATGGCCGCCTGGCGGCGGTGGGCCGGCGGGGCGGGGGCCCGCGGCGATGCGGTGGGTGGGTGCTCGCGCATGATGGTTCTCTCCCGTTCCGGCCCGTCGTCAGCGGCGGTGCCGGTCGTTCTGGTGGCTCTTGCCGTTCTCGTTGCCGCGTCGTGCCTGCTGTGTATCCAGCGCTGTGTTTTTCTTTTTTTCTTTCTTTTCTTTTGTTCTTCCTGCCCCCGGGGCGCGCGTTTCAGACCGCGCCCGTCATCACCATCAGCACGCCGCCCGCCATGGCCACGGCGTAGGGCAGGCGCGCTGCGGTCGTCAGGTTGTCCTTGCCCGCCACGTCGGCGCGCAGGCCGAAGGGCAGCCACAACAGCCGGGCGCACAGCCCGGCGAAGGTCTGGCGCGCCTGCTTGCGCGCCAGCACGATGATGAGGGCCAGCAGTCCGCCCATGGCGAAGCTGGCCACGGCGATCTGCAGCGCCGCCGCCGCGCCGACGAAGGCGCCGATGCTCGCCATCAGCTTGGCGTCGCCGGCGCCGACGGCGCCGAGCATGTACAGCACGAGGAACGGGCCGAGGCCGGCGAGCGCGCCGGTCAGCCAGGCCTGCGTCCCGTGGAGGAATCCATGCAGCGCGACCTGCAGCACCAATGCCACCATCAGGCCCGCCCCAACCAGCCAGTTCGGGATGCGGTGGCTGCGCAGGTCGCTGGCGGCGGCGATGCCGACCAGGGTGAGCAGGCATCCGCTGGTGAGTGGGTCAAAGGTGCTCATGGCATTCTCGTGGCGGCAAGGGGTGGCGGCGCGATGCGGGTATCCGGCTTGAGCGTCCTGACGCGCGGCCCGGCCGGCTCGGCTGTGCCGGCCGGGGCGCGCTTGCCACGGTCTCAGGCGGCGGCCGCCGTCAGCGCGACCTGGATCCGCGTCCAGATCCTCCCGACCGCGGTCGCGAGCGTCGGGCCCGATACGATCATGACCAGCGCCACGAATGCCAGCAGCAGTGCATATTCGACCCCCGCTGCGCCGTCTTCGTCTTGCGCAAAACGCTTGATGCCTTCGAACATGGAGTTCATGTCCTTCTCCTTTACGTCATGGTTCAAGGGGAAAAAGCGCCCGCTGAGAATCGGGCACAAGATTCGGCCGGTGGTGCCAGCCGTGGCCAAGCCAGAGGGTTCGCCGATGTCGCGAGCGTGCCGGCGCAACAGCGATGCATGGATCGCTGCCTCCCCGTAGCGCTGCGCGACAAGGCGGGCCTCCCGGCTCCACCAGTCTCCAGGGGACCTCATGACCGTGACCAGCCGGCGGGTCCTCACCCGGCGCATCGCCGCTTGCTGCGGCTTGTTGCGCTGGTAGGTGCCGCGGACCGGTTCTGTCCTCCCTCAGGAACCGGTCCGCGCCTGAAAATGCTGCAAGACTGCTATTGATCGCCGCCGCGGTGTGTCGCAATTCGCCGCTGCGGTGTGGGCCATGGATATAAAGTTGCGCTGGCCCTGCGCCAAACCTCCCCGCGAAGCGGCTGCCCTGTCACGGCAACCGCTTCCCCCCCGTTTCAACTCGTTTGTCGTGATGCCGGGGCTGGTGGATTGCACCGCCTTGGTCCTGGCATCCTCGGCGTACCGTCTATCCCTGCTTTCGGTCGCTCTGGTCTTTGTAACGGGGAATAGAGCGACGAACATGCCAGCGCAGCTAAGTGCCTGATTTGATTGGTGATGTTTTTGGGCCACTTGTTACAGACCGATTTTCTTGTAACAGGATGTTTCCTTGTTGTTACTGCTCCGGAGCCGTTGCGGGCCCGGAAAAGTCAATTGTGCTGCCCAGGGAGTGACGCAATGGGCGTGTGGCGGCACTGAAAAGTGCGCAATGCGCATTGCGGGGCCTGGCTTTCGGTGAAGCGCCACCGGGCAGGCGAGGGTAATCGCGCAGCGGTATCCGGGTGGTGGAGCAGTCGCCGCACGGCCGCGCGATTGGTTGCACGCGCGATACGGCTTTGCGGGGTTCAGGTATGGCCGCGAAGGCACGCGATGCCTTCCGCATGCCCGCGGGCGCGCCGGAGAGGGGCGGCAAGGATGACCTGGGCGGCAAAAGATGTAGCCGGGAGGGGCGCGAATGTGGGCCGCCCCACATTGGCCATTAAGTTTTCTCGCTCTGTTGGATGAGGCGGGAACTTCTTGCATCGCATCCTKGTTACGCTCGTTTTGGTTGCAATCCTGATACATTGCTCGCCGTAGTGACGGCTTAGGAATATCGTCGCGCGGCCAGTGAGGCGCGCAGTCCGCCCGGACGGACACAACTTGCGGTTTTCAAGGGAGAAGCCAGCATGCAGGACAATCAGAACAACAACGATTTCCCGGCGCCGCCCGCGGCCGCGCCTGCCGCGACCGCGGGCTTCAGCCAGCCGCGGCCGCTGCGCTTCGAGTTCATCGGTTCGGGCTCGGAGTACTTCCGCATCTGGATCGTCAATGCGCTGCTGACCATCGTCACGCTCGGCATCTACTCGGCGTGGGCGAAGGTAAGGACCATGCAGTATTTCTATCGCAACACGCGGCTCGACGGCGCCAGCTTCGACTATCACGGTCGTGCCACCGCCATCCTCAAGGGGCGCGCCATTGTGTTCGGCCTGGCCATGGTGTTCCAGTTCACCAGCCATATTTCGCTGCTGCTCTCGCTGGCGCTGGGTCTCGCGCTGGCCGTGGTGTTTCCGCTGCTGCTGGTGAGGTCGCTGCGCTTTCGCATGGCCAACTCGAGCTATCGCGGCCTGCGCTTTGCCTTTACCGGCGGCGACGCCGAGGCATACAAGGTATTCCTGCTGTGGCCGGTGCTGACGGTGTTGACGCTGTACGCGCTGGCGCCGCTGGCGCACCAGCGCTTCAAGCAGTATCAGCACAACCACACGCGTTTCGGCACGGCGCCTTTCGCCATCGATGCCACGGCGGGCAGCTTCTATGGTGTCTACCTGCGAGCTTTTGGCGTGATGGTGGCGGTGGTGGTGCTCGCGAGCCTCGCCGGCACCGCGCTCGGCGGTGGCCTGGGCGCAAGCAGGGGTGCCGTGGTGATGGCTTTTGCCATGGCCGCCGGCGGTTTCTACCTCGCGCTGCTGGCGGTCGGGCCATACTTCATGGCACGCCTGCAGAACCTGGTGTGGAACCACACCACGCTGGCGCCGCACGCGTTCCGCAGCGAGGTGAAGGCGAGCCGGCTGTTCTTTATCTTCGTCACCAACATGATCGCCAATGTGCTGACGCTGGGCCTGTTCATGCCATTCGCCAAGGTGCGCTCGATGCGCTACCGCATCGAAGCCATGACCATGCTGGCGGCGGCGCCGCTGGATGCCTTCGTGGCCGGCGAGACCGAGCAGGTCGGCGCGCTGGGCGATGCGGCGGTGGACTGGTACGACATCGACATCGCGCTCTGAACCACCTTGCTCTTCTTTGTCACCTAAGGACGCCAGGGCCCCGATGCCGGATTCCTCCCAAGCCCAGGCGGCTGCTCCGGTAGCCGCCACCTATTTCGATGGCCGCTCGTCGCGCGCCCATGCGGTCCGCTTGTCGATCGAAGGGCGCGAGGCGGTACTGCGCGAAGCCGGCGGCACGGTGCTGCGCAGCGCGCCGTTGTCGACGCTGCGTGTTTCCGAGCGGGTCAAGCGCGCACCGCGCCTGGTGACATTTGCCGACGGCGCGTTCTGCGAGATCACCGACCACGCCGGCCTGGCCGCGCTGCTTGCCGTCAGCGGCCATCGCGAGGGCTGGGTGGTGCGCGCGCAGAATAGCTGGCGGCTGGCCTTGTTGTCCGTGCTCGGGCTGGCGGTGGCGCTGGTGCTGGGCTATTTCCTGGTGTTGCCGTGGGGCGCCCGCATGGTCGCGCGCAGCGTGCCCGCGGCGCTGGAAGCGCGGCTCGGCGAGGCCACGCTGGCCGGCATCGACAACGGCCTGCTCATGCCGTCCGCCTTGCCCGCGGCGCAGCAGGACCGCATCCGCGCGGACTTCGCGGCGCTGCGGCGTCCGCCCGATCCCGGGCACCAGTACCGCATCCTGTTTCGCCGCGGCGGCCGGCTCGGTGCCAATGCGCTGGCCTTGCCGGGCGGCACCATCGTGGTGACCGACGAGCTGGTGAAACTGGCTGGCACAGGCCCCGGGCTGATGGGGGTGCTGGCCCACGAAGCCGGGCATGTGGCGCAGCGCCACGGCCTGCAGCAGATCTTGCAGGCCTCCGCGGTGGGGGCGCTGGCGGCTTACTTCTTCGGCGACTATTCCAGCGTGCTGGCGGGCGTGCCGGCGGCCATGCTGACGCTGCGCTATTCGCGCGACCACGAGCGCGCGGCCGATGCCTACGCCGTCGAAGTCATGCAGCGCAACGGGCTGCCGGTGGCGGATTTCGCCGATGTCCTGCAGGCGCTGGAAAGCGCGCACAAGCGGGAGGTGGATGCGCAGGTGGCCGGGACGGGGGCCGGCGCGCAGGGCGGTGCTTCGGCGGGCAGCGGCGAACGCGAGACCAAGCGCGAGCGGCGCAGCCGCCGTGCCGCCGAAGACAGCGGCGAGGACGACGACAATGGCTTCTTCGCCACCCACCCGCTCACGCGCGAACGCATCGAGGCGCTGCGCGCGGCGCAGCGGGCCCAGCATTAGTGGCTAATATTGGTGCCCAGCACTAGGGCCGCGCCGGAGCAGCCCCCGGGCTAGACGGCAGCGGGCCGGGCAGCTTCCGGCGGCGACGGGGCCGCCACCTGTTCCTGCAGCCAGGCATGGAATTGCTGGATGGTCTTCTCGCGCGGATTGGCCTCGCGCCATGTGACCCAGTAGTGAAGGCTGGAGGGGATGCGCGTGGTGCCCAGCTGCACCAGCTCGCCGCTGGCGATATAGTCGCGCGCCAGTTGCAGGCGCGCGGTCGCTGCGCCCAGTCCGGCCACCGCCGACTGCAGCATCATCCCCGCGTCCTGGAAGATCGGCCCGCGCTCGGGCTCGCTGGCGGGCAGGCCGGCGGCCTCCAGCCAGTCGCGCCACGGCCGCAAGGCAAAGCGCAGCATCGGCAGGCGCGGCAGGTCGGCCAGCGTGAAGCCGGGGTAGCGCGCCAGCAGCGCCGGGCTGGCCACCGCGACCACGTGGTCTTCGGTCAGGTTGTGGCAGGCAAAGCCGGGCAGGTCCACGCGCTGGTGCCAGATGCCCACGTCCACCGAGTAAGGATCCGGCGGGCTGATCTCGGCGTGCAGTCGCAGGTGCAGGTCCAGCCCCGGCATGATGGCGTGCAGGCTGGGCAGGCGGCGGATCAGCCAGGCATTGGCCAGGTCCGCCATGACGCTGACTTCGAGTTGCACCACCTGCGGCGCGCAGCCGTTGCTGGCTTCGCGCAGGCCGTCTTCCAGCTCGGCCAGGCCGTCGCGGATGCGCGCGGCCAGGCGCGTGCCCACATTGGTGGGCACCATCAGGTGCGCGGTGCGCTGGAACAGCTTGGTAGCCAGGTTGTCCTCCAGCGCTCGGATATGGTGGCTGATGGCACTGTGGGTCAGGGACAGTTCTTCCGCCGCGCGCGAAAAACTGCGGTGGCGGGCGGCGGCTTCCATGGCGCGCAGTGCCTGCAGCGCGGGCAGGTGCGGTGTCGTGCGCGGGCGCGTGGCGCCGGGTGCCAGCGTGCATTCGGGCTCGCCGGCCGCGGCCGTGGAAGCGGCGGGGGCAGCCGGGGGCGTTGCCGGACGGGCGGGTTTGGGGGCTCGGGAAGTCATTGCCGTCAAATTCTACTCACAATTGCGGCAGGTATCTTTCGTTGGCCTTGCACCTCGAGACTGAGGACAATGCGGAGATGAATTCTGCCAATCCCGCTTCTTCCGCTTCTTCTGCTTCCTCCGCTTCCTCCGCTTCCCCGGCGCCCCGTGCCGCGAGCCGGCCCGGGCCCGCCCTGCCGCGCGATGCCGGCATGCGCTGGCGCGTACTCTGCATTTTCTCGCTGGGTTTCCTGGTTTCCTATATCTTCCGGGGCGTCAACCTGGGCTTCGCGCCGCACCTGATCCGCGAGATGGGCCTGAGCGCCGCCGATCTCGGCCTGCTGACCAGTTTCTATTTCCTGGGCTTCGCCTGTGCCCAGATTCCGGCGGGGCTGCTGCTCGACCGCTTCGGCCCGCGCCGCACCGAGGCGGTGCTGCTGCTGGCCGCGGTGGCGGGTGCGCTGGTGTTTGCCAGCGCACCCAATATGGCCACGCTGGCGGCCGGCCGCCTGCTGATCGGCATCGGCGTGTCGGTCTGCCTGGGCGCCGCCATCCAGGCACTGTCGATCTGGTTCCCGCTGTCGCGCATGCCGCTGCTCAACGGAGTGGTCATGGCCATCGGCGGCCTCGGTGCCGTCGTGGTGGGTGCGCCACTGGGATGGCTGCTGTCCTGGRCGGACTGGCGCACGGTCAGCTACGGCCTGGCCGGCCTGACGCTGGCCATGGCCGCGCTGCTGTGGTTCGCGGCCCCCGAGGCCGGCGGCGCGGGCAAGCAGCGCCTGGCCGAGCAGTTGCGCGGCACCTGGCAGGTATTCCGCAACGAGCGATTCCTGCGCGTAGTGCCGCTGGCGCTGCTCAATCAGGGCATCTTCCTGTCGGTGCAGACCTTGTGGGTGGGCGCCTTCCTGCGCGATGTGGCGGGCTATTCACCGGAGCAAGGCGCGCGGCTGGTGTCGGTGATCGGCTTCGCCATGATGGGCGGCTGCGTGTTCGCCGGCTGGGCCGCGCGGCACCTCGAGCGCGCCGGGCTGAGCCTGTACGCCTTTGCCGGCCTCGGCATGAGTGGCTTTATCGTGGTCCAGTGCCTGATCATCGCCGGCGTGCCGCTGCCGCCGGCATTGATGTGGGCCGCCTACGGCGTGTTCGGCTCGAGCGGCATCCTGGCCTACGCCGTGCTGGCGCGCAGCTTCCCCGACGCACTGATCGGCCGCGCCACCACGGCGCTGACCCTGACGGTTTTTCTGGCGACGTTCGCCTGCCAGGTCGGTGTCGGCCTGGTGCTCGATCTCTGGCCGGCCACGGATGGCCGCTATCCGGCACAGGCGCACCTGACCGTCTGGGGCGGCCTGGTGGCGCTGCAGGTGGCCGCCGCGGTCTGGTATGCGCTGGGTAGCAAGCGGGGCGCCGCGCCGGCAGCAGCGGGGCGCTAATACTTTGGAATGACCCCCTAAAGAGCGATGCCGTGGCAGCGCGCCATGGCATAGAGTGGCCCAAAAGGCTTTCCGGCGGGCGCAGGCCCGACTGGACGGCTCCAAGGGGGAGGGTCTATGAAGCCGAGCAATCCGGTTGCCGGTGCCATGCCAGCGGCGGGTGCCAATCCTGGTATCGCCGCGCACGAAGCCTTGCGCTGGCGGCATGCGCTCTGCGTTCTCTTCTTCTTTTCGGGATTCCCGGCGCTGATCTACCAGTTGATCTGGCAGCGCGCGCTGTTTCGCATCTTCGGCGTCAATATCGAATCGGTGACGATCGTCGTCACGGCTTTCATGCTGGGACTGGGGCTGGGCAGCCTGGCCGGCGGCCTGCTGTCGAGGCGGCGCGGGCTGCCACTGCTGCCGCTGCTGGCGGCGATCGAGCTGCTCACCGGCGCGTTCGGGCTGGTCTCGCTCGATATCTTCGACTGGGCCGGTTCGCTGGCGCTCGGCATGCCGCTGGGCGTGACGGCACTGGTCGCGCTGGCGCTGGTGCTGGTCCCCACGCTGCTCATGGGCGCGACATTGCCGGTGCTGGTCGGGCACCTGGCGCGCCGTTCCGGCAATGTGGGCGGCACCGTCGGACTCCTTTACTACGTCAATACGCTGGGTGCCGGCGTTGCGTGCCTGATCAGCGCCGCTGCGCTGTTTCCCTTCCTCGGCATGCAGGCCGCCGTCCATGTGGCCGTGGCGATCAATGCGACCGTGGCGGCCGGCGCGCTCGCGGTGCACTGGCTGGTCGGCGACGCGCCCGATGCCGCGGCGGCGCAGGCGCGGCAGGGCGTGTCCGCCGCGGTTCCCGCGGCCACGCCGGTCCTGCGCTTCTGTGCGGTTTCGATCCTGGCCTGCGCCGGCGGGGCAATCTCGCTGTCGTACGAAATCTTCTTCTTCCGCGCGGTGTCCTATGCCACCGGCGGCAGCGCCTCGGCCTTTGCGCTCACGCTGGGCGTCTTCCTGCTCGGCATTGCGTCGGGCGCGCACCATGCGGGGCGCTGGTGCCACGGCGCCGCGGAGCAGGGGATGCAGCGGCTGGCAATCAGCCTGCTCGTGGCGAATCTCGCCGGCTTGCTGTTCCTGCCCATGCTGGCGCACCTTGTCGCGTCCGGCGTGGTGCTGCTCTGCGCGATGTGCCTGGTCGYGTTCTGGGTGGCGCGGGCGTGGGGGGCACTGTTGCCGTGCCTGGCGCACTGGGGCGTGGCCGCCGATCACCACGCCGGCATGCGCACGGCACTGCTCTACCTTGCCAATATCGCTGGCTCGGCGGCCGGCAGCCTGCTTACCGGCTTCGTACTGATGGAGTATCTCGGCCTGCTCGGCATCGCGGTGGTGCTGGTCTGCGCCGGCGTGGCATGTTCCTTCCTGCTCGGCGCGTGGCTGCCATTGCCGGCCGRCTCGCGGCGGTGGCAGACCGCCGGTGCCGGCGCGCTGTGGGCGCTGGCGGTAGTGGCCTTGCCCGCCTTCGGCGGTGGCGCGCTGGAGAGCCTGCTCTGGAAAGACGCTCCCGATCCCAAGGGGCCCTTCGCACACGTGATCGAAAACCGCAGCGGCATCATCACGGTGGACCGCGAGGGCACCGTGTATGGCGGCGGCATGTATGACGGCCGCTTCAACGTCGACCTGCGCCACGACACCAACGGCATCATCCGTCCCTATGCATTGAACCTGTTCCACCGCCATCCGCGCGATGTCCTGATGGTCGGCCTGTCGTCCGGGTCGTGGGCGCAGGTGATCGCCAACAACCCGGAGGTGCGTTCGCTGACCATCGTGGAGATCAATCCCGGCTATGTGGACCTGGTGGCGCGCATGCCGGCCGAAGCCTCGGTGTTGCGCAACCCCAAGGTGACGATCGTTGCCGACGACGGTCGTCGCTGGCTGCGCATGCATCCCGACCGGCGCTTCGATGCCATCGTGTCGAACACCACGTGGCACTTCCGGGCCAACACCACCAACCTGCTGTCCTCGGAGTTCTTGCGGCTTGCCGGCGATCATCTGGCGCCGGGCGGCGTGCTCTACTACAACACCACCGATTCGCCGCGGGCGCAGCGCACGGCCTGCCTGTCATTCCCTCACGGGGCGCGTTTCAAGAACCATGTGGTCGTATCGCGCGAGGCGCTGCCGTGGGATTTCAAGCACTGGAGCCGGACGCTCGCAGCCTATCGCATCGACGGCCGCCCGGTGCTGGACGCGGGCAGCGGCCAGGGCGCGCGCATCGTCGACGCCATGCAGGCGGACTGGCATGCCGCGCACGCCGGCAGCCGGTCCGGCCCCGGCAATACGATCGAGGAGTGCGCCAGTATCCTGGCCCGCACGACAGGACTGGCATCGGTCACCGATGACAATATGGGCAGCGAGTGGCGTCATCTGATCGGGCTCGACTGAATGCATGACGCAGGCGGTGCGCCTGTCGGCGAAGGGGGCCGGCAGGCACCAGACCGGGGGAATTGACATGGTATCCGGCACGGCGCTCTGGACGCGCGGCGACACCGTCCGCTGGGGTTCGATCCTGGCGGTGCTGGCCGTCGACGCGCTGTGGCTGCGCCTGAGCGGCCGCTCGCTCGCCGCCGAGGCGCTCGAGAGCCGCCTGCTGGCGTTTGCCGTGCTGGGCACGCTGTGCGGCTTGCTGATGCTGGCGGCCAGGGCTTCGGCGGCACGCGGCGCGTCTGGCCGGCAACGGTTGGCGGCGCTGGCGGCGATGATGCAGGCGCTTGCCTGGCTGGTGCTGTTCCTCAATGGCATGTGCGTACTGTCCTACCTGCTGGTCACGATGGCGCCGCCGCTGATCGATGCGCGGCTGGCCGCCATCGATGCCGCCCTTGGTTTCAGGTGGCCCGCGGTGCATGCCTGGGTGCGCGCGCATCCGGACCTGAGCGGCGTGCTGCAGTGGTGCTACGAGGGCGGGCGCATGCAGTTGCTGCTGGTGCCGCTGGCGATCGGCCTGTTTGGCCCGGCCGAGCGCCTGCGCGAGTTCCTTTCCTGCATGATGATTTCGCTCGCGCTGGTGCTGCTGATCTCCACGCCGCTGCCGGCCAGCGGCGCGTACTACTTCTTCGGCCACCTGGGCGGGGTGTCGCCGGCGGAGCTGGCGCAGTATTCCCACTTCGCGCCGCTGCGCGACGGCAGCCTGCGCGTGTTCGATCTCAACACCGCGCAGGGGCTGGTGTCGATGCCGTCGTTTCACACCGTCATGGGCCTGGTCTTTATCCGGGCGATGTGGTGGTCGCGGCTGGCACGGTTCGCGGTGCTGCCGTTCAACGTGGTGATGATCCTGTCCACGCCCAGCCAGGGCGGGCACTACCTGGTGGACGTGCTGGCCGGCGTGGCAGTGTGGGCGGCGACTTTCCTGCTGGTGCGCGCCTTGCACCAGGCGCGCGAGCCGCGGCCATGGCGCGCGGCGCTGCCCGCCGTGTCTTTGGCGCGCCCGCGCGGGGCGATGGAAAACTAGTGCGCTGCCGCTGTCGTGGGCGGCAGATACCCGCCCACGACAGCGGCAGCGCGGACTACAGCACGATTGGCCGGTCGTCCAGCTCGTTGCGGTTGGGTTTGCCGCCTTCGGCAGGGAAGTGCAGGGCAAGCAGGTGGTGGATCTTCTCCACCGCCGCCAGCACCGGCCTGACCGATAGCTCGCGCGCGAGTCCGGCGGCCAGGTCGTCGCAGATCGCGTGCCAGGTGTCCGGGCCGACGCGCGCGTCGATGCCGCGGTCGGCCAGCAGTTCCACTGCGTGATCGGCCAGGTTGATGTACAGCAGCACGCCGGTATGGCCTTCGGTGTTCCACACTTCGAGCGCGCCGAACAGCGCGCGCGCGCGTGCGCGCGGCGTGGTGCCGGCGAAGGCCAGTGATACGGGCAGGCTGGATTCGATCACCACCCGCACTTCGCCCAGGTGCCGCTGCTCGCCGGCGGCGACCGCCTGTTGCAGCTGCTGCCTGGCATCGGCGGGGAAGTGCCTGGCGGCGACGCCGGGCCGGGTGCCGAGATGACGCAGGGCGCGTTTGAAATGTGGCATGCGTGGCTACCAGTTGCCGGAGGCACCGCCCCCGTCGAATCCGCCGCCGCCACCGCCGCCGAAGCCACCACCACCTCCGCCACCCCCGCCGAAGCCGCCACCGCCACCACCACGTCCCCAGCCACCGCCGAGCCCGCCGAGGGTGCCGCCGAGGCCGCCGGCGGCGGCATCCCAGCCGCGCCGTCCGGTCACGATCTGCGGGCCGCGCGGGCGCCGTGCCGCGGAGGTGAAGAAGAACAGGATGATGGCGAGCGGGAACAGCACCGGCAGCCAGTCGGTCCACGAGCCGCGCTGGGCCGGCTTGCCGCCGGCCTGCGGCCCGGCCAGGCCTTCCTTGTCGATGGTGGCCTGGATGGCCGAGACGCCGGCCGCGAGGCCGCCGTAGAAGTCGTTCTGGCGGAAATGCGGCGCCATCACGTCCTGCAGGATGCGCTTGGACATCGCATCGGTGAGCGAGCCTTGCACGCCGCGGCCTACCTCCAGCCGCATCTTGCGCAGCCCGGGCGGGTTGTCCTTGGCGATCAGCAGGATCACGCCGTCGTCGATGCCCTTGCGTCCGGCGCGCCAGGCGTCGGCCACGCGGATGCTGTAGGCGTCGATCGGCTCGGGCTCGGTGGTCGGCACCATCAGCACGAAGATCTGGCTGCCGCGCTGCTGCTCGTACTCGGCCAGCACGTTTTCCAGCGCGCTGCGCTGGCCGGCGCTGAGCGTGCCGGTGAGATCGGTCACGCGCTGGGTCAGCGCCGGCACCGGCACGAAGCCATCGGCGCCGGCCGCCGCGGCGGCCAGCGCTGGCCATGCCAGCAGCGCGCCGAGCATCGCCGCCAGCATCAGCAGCGGCGCCAGCACGGTGGCGCGCCCGCCGCGCAGGATGCGCTCAGCGTGCGTCGGGGAGAGTCGGGCCAGGTCTTGCCGCATGCGCTTTGCCTTTTGCCGCCGGGCTCAGAACTTCACTGTCGGGGGCGCCGAGATCGCCTTCTCGTTCTCCACCGTGAACGACGGCTTGACCGGGTACTTGAACACCATTGCGGTCAGGTTGGTGGGGAAGCTGCGTGCCAGGACGTTGTAGTCGCGCACCGCGACGATATAGCGCTGGCGCGCCACGGTGATGCGGTTCTCGGTGCCTTCGAGCTGCGACTGCAGGTCGCGGAAGGACGCGTCCGCCTTGAGCTGGGGATAGTTTTCCGACACCGCCAGCAGGCGCGACAGCGCGCCGCTCAGCTCGCCCTGGGCTTGCTGGAAGCGCTTGAATGCTTCCGGGTCGTTGAGTGTCTCGGGTGAGACCTGGATGCTGGTGGCCGCCGCGCGGGCCTTGGTGACCGCCTCGAGCGTCTCGCGCTCGTGCGTCGCATAGCCCTTGACGGTATTGACCAGGTTGGGGATCAGGTCGGCGCGGCGCTGGTACTGGTTGATCACCTCGCCCCAGGCCGCCTTGACGGCCTCGTCCTTGGTCTGGAAGTCGTTGTACCCGCAGGCGGACAGCAAGCTGGCGCACAGGGCCAGCAAGAGCCAGCGCAAGACAGACCGCGGCGAAGACAGGGAAAGGGCTGCGCGCATCGGAGACTCCGGAATTCGTGGAAACACCAGTGTAGCGCAGGGGCCGGCGCGGGCAAGCGATTCGTCCCGGCGCAGTTGACGGGGGGATGCCGGCACCGGTAGATTGTCGGTTTTGGCGCGGTCGGCTCTCCAGACTTGCACCACGCCTGCACCACCCTGCATCACCGCACAGCCATCGATCACCAGCCTGCCATGCGCGCCTTTTCGCCGGTTTCCGCTCCTGCTTCCGCTGCCTCGCAGCGGCAGGTGCTCGCGCGCGCCAAAGCCAAAAAACAGCCGCTCGTCTGACCGGGGCGTGCTGTTCCGTCAGATGAGCGACGGAACGGCACCTGCGATCAGGGGCGAGGCCAGGTTCATGCCCCTTCACTGCCCCTAGCGGGCCCAGCTGCCACCCGGCGCACTTCTGCACGGTTTCTTCCTGACCGGTCGCACAGGAGTGTTTCATGCAGCAGACAGAACAAGCAGTTCAGGCAGTTCAAGCAGATCAAGCACGGCAAGCAGGACAGGTCTTCTCGGGAATCTGGCTGCCGCTGGTGACGCCGTTCGCCGGGAGCGACGTCGATCATGCAGCGCTGGCGCGGCTGGTGCGTCGCTATGCGGACAGCGGTATCGCGGGCCTCGTGGTGTGCGGCAGCACGGGCGAGGCGGCAGCGCTCGACGAAGACGAGCAACTGGCCGTGCTGGACACCGTGCTGGATGCCGCCGGCGGCCTGCCGGTGACGATTGGGGGTGTCCGGCAGCAATGCGCGGCAGGCTCAGGCGCGCGTGCGGCGCCTGGCCGGGCGTCCGCTGGCGGGCTTGCTGACGCCTGCGCCCGCCTATGTGCGGCCGTCGCAAGCCGGGTTGCGCGATTACTTCGGCATGCTGGCCGACAGCGCCGCCGCCCCGCTGGTGTTGTACGACATTCCTTACCGCACCGGCGTGAAGCTGGACACCGACACCATCCTGGCGCTGGCCGCGCATCCGAATATCCTCGCCATCAAGGATTGCGGCGGGGACTACCACGGCACCCAGGCCGTGATCGCCGACGGACGCCTGGCGGTGCTGGCCGGCGAGGACCACCAGCTGCTGGGCACGCTGTGCCTGGGTGGCCGGGGCGCGATCATCGCCTCGGCGCATCTCTATCCGGAGCTGTTCGTGGCGCTCGCGCGCGCGGTGGCGGAGCAGCGCCTGGAACAGGCAAGGCGCCTGTTCCATGCCCTGATGCCGATGATCCGGCTGCTGTTCGCGCAGCCCAATCCCGGTCCCGTCAAGGCCATGCTGGCGCGCGAGGGCTGGCTGCGCAATGCGCTGCGCGCGCCGATGACGCCGGCCAGCGAGGCACTCGAGACGGCGCTGGCGCGCGCCTGCGCGGACCTCGGCGAGGCCGCCGCCGCCCTGCGCGGCTAGCGCCGGCAGGGGCGCAGCGCTCAGCCGGCGGCGAACGCCTTGCGCGCCGCTTCGATGGTGGTGGCGAGGATGGCGTCGTCGTGCTGCGCCGAGACGAAGCCGGCCTCGAAGGCGGACGGCGCCAGGTACACGCCGGCATCCAGCATGGCGTGGAAGAAGCGGTTGAAGCGCGCRGTGTCGCATTGCGTGACTTCGGCGAAGCTGCCCGGCACGCCGTCGCGGAAGTACATGCCGAACATGCCGCCGATGGCGTCGGCCGCGAACGGCACCCCGGCTTCGCGCGCCGCCGCGGCGAGGCCGTCGGCCAGCTTGCGGGTCTGCACGGCGAGGCGCTCATGGAAGCCGGGCGCCTGGATCAGCTTGAGCGTGGTCAGCCCGGCCGCCACCGCCAGCGGGTTGCCCGACAGCGTGCCGGCCTGGTAGACGCCGCCCAGCGGCGCCAGGCAGGCCATGATGTCGCGCCGGCCACCGAAGGCCGCGGCCGGCATGCCGCCGCCGATCACCTTGCCCAGGCAGGTCATGTCCGGGGTGATGCCGTAGTGCGCCTGCGCGCCGCCCAGCGCCACGCGGAAGCCCGTCATGACCTCGTCGAAGATCAGCACGGCGCCATGCCTGGTGCACAGCGCGCGCATGGCCTGCAGGAAGGCATCGCTGGCGCGCACCAGGTTCATGTTGCCGGCCACCGGCTCGACGATCACCGCGGCGATCTCGCCCTGGTGCTTGACGAAGGCCTGCTCGAGCTGCTCGACGTTGTTGTACTCCAGCACCATGGTGTGCTTGGTCACGTCGGCTGGCACGCCGGCCGAGGAAGGCGCATTCTTCGTGGTGTCGGCGAAGGTCAGCAGGCCGGAGCCGGCCTTGACCAGCAGGCTGTCGGCATGGCCGTGGTAGCAACCCTCGAACTTCACGATCAGGTCGCGCTTGGTGAAGCCGCGCGCCAGGCGCAGCGCGCTCATGGTGGCCTCGGTGCCGGACGATACCAGCCGGACCTGCTCGATCGACGGCACCAGCTTGCAGATTTCCTCGGCCATCTCGATCTCGGCCTCGGTCGGTGCGCCGAACGAAAAGCTCAGGCCGGCGGTTTCCTGCACCGCGCGCACCACCTCCGGGTGGGCGTGGCCGACGATCATCGGGCCCCACGAGCCGATGTAGTCGATGTAGCGCTGGCCGTCGGCGTCCCACATATAGGCGCCTTCGGCGCGCGTGATGAAGCGGGGCGTGCCACCCACCGAGCGGAAGGCGCGCACGGGCGAATTGACGCCGCCGGGGATGGTTTGCTGGGCGCGGTCGAAGAGCTGCTGGTTACGAGACATGGCTTTGCGTGAGGTCAAAAGCGGGAGAAAACGAAGAAACGCGTTCCATCAGGCGCCAAGTCACGCGGAAATGCCTGCAAAAAGGCTGCAATGCGTGGCATTTACGCGGTAACGTGCGCGAACACGGCGTATTTGGCCCGAATCCTGCTTGCCTGGCTGGCGCCGGCGGCGCCGATTCGGTACCATCTGGCCCTGAATTTTAATGGAGAGTGACTGAACCGTTATGGAATACAAGACCTGGATGTGCCTGATCTGCGGGTGGATTTACGACGAAGCCGCCGGCGCGCCCGAAGACGGCATTGCGCCCGGCACCAAGTGGGAAGACGTACCCATCAACTGGACTTGCCCGGAATGCGGCGCGCGCAAGGAAGATTTCGAGATGGTGGCCCTGTAAGAGGCACGATCGAAAAGAGCCTGGCGTCGTTGCGCGGCACGGCAAGTGCCACTTGTACTGCCTGCGGCCGCGCCCTTGCAGGGCGCATGCGCGCTGGCTGGCGCGCACCGCCAAGCAGGCGGATCGCCATGCGATCCGAATTCCCCGCTCCGCCCTGGCCAGGACGGCCTCGCTTTATGTCGATAGCGTGATAGCGCTTCTTGGGCCACGTCTTCGGCCACGTGAAGTTGCCATGGACCGTGGGGCGGCAGACGGCCGCCGCCGTGCCGGGCAGATCGGCGTGACGCGCCCATGACGGATCCGCCCCCGGCAGGCCAGTCCGCGTTGCCGCGTCGCGTCGATGCGACAGATCGCCAGGGGCTGGCCGGGATTCCGGATTGACGGCCCCACGGCGACTTGTCACACTCTGTTTCAAATTTGAAAATCCGCCCTTTGGGGGGTGGACCAGGCAGGCGCGGGTACCACGCGCCGCCATTTGCCAGCCGCGGGCCACCGCGGCGGCGTGTTTTTCGGGAATCAGGACGTATTGTTTCGGGGGCCGCCGGAGCAGCCAGGCTGCGCCGCGCGGAAGTTCTCAAGTCAATGCCGGCGTGTCCCGCAGGGGGCGCGCTGGTTGCGGGAACGGTATGCGGGTCGATCAACTACAAGAAAGTATTCGGGTCAGCCTGGGGGTCAACCCCGGAGTCAGCGGCGTGGTCGAAGCCGGTAAAGCCGGCGGCGGTGCTGCGCCCGCGCGGCGCAAGGTGCTCGTCATCGACGACTCCAGCACCATCCGCCGCACCGCCGAGATCTTCCTGTCGCAGGCGGGCTGCCAGGTGCTGCTGGCCGAAGACGGCTTCGAAGCCCTCGCCAAGGTGGGCGACATGCATCCGGACCTGATCTTCTGCGACATCCTGATGCCGCGGCTGGACGGTTACCAGACCTGCGCCCTGATCAAGAAAAGCCCGCGCTTCCATGCCATTCCGGTGATCATGCTGTCGTCCCGCGACGGCGTGTTCGACCGCTCGCGCGGCCGCCTCGTCGGCGCGCGCGACCATCTCGCCAAGCCGTTCACCCGCGAATCGCTGCTGCAGGCGGTAGACGCCTGCCTGCCATGTGCCGCCGCCGTGGCCAGCGCCGAGCCGGCCTGAGCGCATACCCAGGAATACTCATGACTACCAGCAAGACCATCAGCAAGATCCTCATCGTCGACGACTCCCCGACCGAAGCCCTGTTCATGTCCGACCTGCTCGGCAAGAAGGGTTTCAAGGTCTCGGTGGCCGGCAACAGCGACCAGGCCTTCGCCAGGCTCGAGAACGAACGCTTCGACCTGATCCTGATGGACGTGGTGATGCCAGGCCAGAACGGCTACCAGGCCACCCGCGCCATCAAGCGCGACGACCGCTTCAAGGATATCCCGGTCATCATGTGCACCAGCAAGGGCCTGGATACCGACCGCATCTGGGGCATGCGCCAGGGCGCGTCCGACTACATCGTCAAGCCGGTCGACGGCGAAGAGCTGCTCGGCAAGATTGCGGCGCTGGCCCACTGAGGCGAGCCCGCGCGGCCACCCGTTACCCCTCCTTCCTCTCACCGGAAATCCGCTCATGAACGCGCCGCGCCAGGACCTCCGTGCCCGCCAGACCCGGCTGCAGGACTACCAAGCCATGCTGGCCCGCCGCTTGCGCGAGGCGCGCAGCCTGCCCGCGGTGGAGAGCTACCTCGGCCTGCAGGTGGGCCAGCGCCACTGGCTGCTGCCGCTGCTGGAGACCGGCGAGGTGATGGAGATGCGCCAGCCCAGCCGCGTGCCGCTGACGCAGGGCTGGTACACGGGGCTGGTCAATGCGCGCGGCAGCCTCCTGGGCGTGATCGATTTCAGCCTGTTCTGCGGCGAGGGAGCCACCCCGCTGCAGCCGGGCAGCAAGATCGTGGTGTTGTCGCGCCAGGTCGAGCGCGCGTGCGGCATCCTGGCCACGCGCGTGATCGGCCTGCGCCATGCGGGCGAGCTGAGCCTGCCGGCCGGGACGCAAGGCAGCCGGCCGGAGAGCCCGTCCGAGGGCGCGCCCGAATGGGAGGGCGCGCGCTTCGCCGACCGCGACGGGCGGGACTGGCAGGTGCTGGACGTGCGCCGCCTGCTGGCGTCGCCCGCCTTCCTCCAGGTGGGCCGGCAGGCCGCCTGAGCGCGCAGCGGGCAGGGCAGCGGTACGGATGGGGAGGGGGCGGGTCCGCGCATGGTCGCGGGCGCGCCGCAGAGAAACCAAGAATCGAAAAATAACGAACAGAGGGTGGGTGCTATGGGTTTCAAGAACTTCAGCCTGGGTCGCCGCGGGCCGGTGGCCGCCGCCGCCGAGATGGCGGTGAATGCCGGCGCGCCGGCGGCAAGGAGCACCCCGGCCGAGCGTATCGCGGACAGGCTTGGCCGCATCCCGTTCGCCAGCCAGCAGCGCGCGCTCACCGGCGGCGTGATGCTGTCCCTGGTGGCGCTGCTGGTCTCGGTCTATGCCGATAATCGCGAAGCCAACAACGGCGCGGCACAGATCGAGATCGCCGGCGACATGCTGATGCACTCGCAGCGCCTGGCCAAGGCGGTGCCGGTGGCGCTGCTGGGCAATGCGCAGGCCTTTACCCAGCTGCGCCAGTCCAGGGAGGAACTGGCGGGCGACTTGCAGGCCCTGCAGAACGGCAGCGACACCAAGCACGTGCGCGCCAGCAGCGGCGCCGCCGTGCCGCTGCTGGAAAAGGCCACGGAATCCTGGCGCCGCACCGAGAAGAGCGCGGGCGACGTGCTGGCGCAGTTGCCCACCCTGATCACCATCGGCCAGACGCTGCAGATCTTCAACGCCTCCAACCCCGAACTGCTGGAAAGCGCGGAGCAGGTGGCGGCAATCAAGCTGCAGAGCGGCGCCAACGCACGCGAGGTGGCCGCCTCCGCGCAGCTGGTGATGCTGACGCAGCGCCTGGGCAAGAACCTCAACGAATTCCTGGCAGGCGAAGGCGTCAACCCGGAAACCGCGTTCCTGCTGGGCAAGGACACCAATACCTTCCGCGAAACCCTGGACGGGCTGCTCAACGGCAGCGAGGCGCTGCGCCTGTCGGCCGCCGGCGATGCCGAGACCCGCACCTACCTGCAGCAACTCTCGCAGCGTTTCGACGCCGTGCAGAAGACCACGCAGACCATCCTGCAGAACCTGCCCGGCCTGATCGCCRCCAAGCRTGCCCAGCAGCAGATCTTCAACGACAACGAAGCCCTGCGCGGCGAGCTGTCGCAGTTGCAGGCCGCCTACGCGGAAGGCGCGCGCGTGCGTCCGCTGACGCTTGGCGCCACCATCGTCTCGGCCGCGCTGACGCTGCTGTTCCTGGCCGGCCTGGCCGCGCTCTACCTGCGCGACTCGCGCGCCAAGGCGCTGGAAGCCGAAGCCCGCGAGCACGAAGCCGACGCGCGCCGCCTGGATGAAAAGCGCAACAACGACGCGACCCAGAAGGCGATTCTGCAGCTGATGAACGAACTGCAGGACATCGCCGACGGCGACCTGACCAAGCAGGCCACCGTGACCGAGGACATCACCGGCGCCATTGCCGACTCGGTGAACTACACGGTGGAAGAATTGCGCGAGCTGGTGGGCCGTGTGCAGCAGACCGCCGGCGAGGTCACGCAGGCTTCCGGCCAGGTGCAGGACACGTCGATCGAACTGGTGGCCGCATCCGAGGAACAGTCGCGCCAGATCCGCCAGACCGGCGAGTCGGTGGTGGAAATGGCGGACCGCATCACGCAGGTGTCGCGCGGCGCCGCCGAGTCGGCCAACGTGGCGCGCGCCTCGCTGGCCGCCGCCGAGCAAGGCCAGCACGCGGTGCAGAACGCCATCCTCGGCATGAACGACATCCGCGAGCAGATCCAGGACACCTCCAAGCGGATCAAGCGCCTGGGCGAATCGTCGCAGGAGATCGGTGAAATCGTCGAACTGATTTCCGACATTACCGAGCAGACCAACGTGCTGGCACTCAACGCCGCCATCCAGGCCGCATCGGCCGGCGAAGCCGGGCGTGGCTTCTCGGTGGTGGCCGAGGAAGTGCAGCGCCTGGCGGAACGCTCCGGCGAGGCAACCAAGCAGATCGGCGCGCTGATCCGCACCATCCAGACCGACACGCAGGACGCGGTGCACGCCATGGAGCGCAGCACGCAGGGCGTGGTCGAAGGGGCCAAGCTGTCCGACAATGCCGGCGCCGCGCTGGTGGAGATCGGCCGCGTGTCGCGCCAGCTTGCCGAGCTGATCGAGCAGATTTCCCAGACCACTTCGCACGAGGCGGGCCTCGCCACCGCGGTGGCACGCAATATCGAAGGGATCCTGCAGGTGACCGAGCAAACGTCGTCCGGCACGCGCCAGACTGCGTTGTCGGTGCGCCAGCTGACCCTGCTGACCGAGGAACTGCGCAATTCCGTGCTGCGATTCAAGATCGCCTGACGAGTTACGCGAGCCCGCGCCATCGCGGGCCACGGACCGGCGCCACCGCATTGGACGCATTGGATGCAGTCATGTCATTGAATTTCCCTGTCTCGCGCGACGCCGCCGGCGCTGACCCGGCCCGGCAGGAAGCACCGGTTCCGGCAGCCCCGGGCGCCGACGCCGGTGCCGAACCCGCCGCCAGCCCCGTGGCGCGCGACCTTTCCGTGCTGGGTTGGCTGGCGCCGAGCCTGCGCGCCGCGCTGGACGATGCCGCGGCCGAACTGGGCCACTATGTCGACGAAGTGCAGCAGGCGCCCGAGGCGCTGGGCGCGCGCGACACCACTTCGCTGCGGCTGGCCGGCCAGCACCTGCACCAGGCCGCGGGCGCCGTGCATATCGTCGGCCTGCGTGGTGTGGACCCTTACTGCCAGGCGTTGCGCCGCCTGCTCGACGGCATCGACGCCGGCGCCGTGCCGGCCGATGCAAGGACCCTGGACGTGTTCCGCCTCGGCGTGCAGGCGCTGGCCGAGTACGTCGACGATCTGATGGCCGGCGACGACGAAGACCCGGTGCGCCTGTTCCGTTCCTACGCCGACGTGCTGGACCGGATCGGCGAAGACCGCGTGCATCCGGCCGACCTGTGGGTGGACGAGCTGCAGATGCTGCCGGGCATCGTGCTGCCGATGCGCATGGCTGCCACCGTCACGCGCGCGCGCCAGCGTTTCGAAGCGGCACTGCTCAAGGCGCTGCGCCTGCCGGTGCCTTGCCATGACGCGAGCCTGCTGCTCGAAGCCTACCTGCCGCTGGAGTCCGCGCTCGAAGACGTACGCGCCAGCGAGCAGGAATTGCGCCGCGCCACCGACCATCCGGATCGCGGCGTATGGCACGTGCTGGCACTGGTGTTCGGGGCGCTGGCCCACGGCCTGCTTGCCTCCGACCTGCTCGCCAAGCGCCTGGCGGGGCGTTCCCACCTGCTGCTGCGGCAGTACCTGCAAGGCCAGGTGCGCGTGCCGCAGGCGCTGCTCAACGACGCGGTCTACCTGCTTGTCACCACCACCGGCGCCGGCGCGGCAGTGCCAGCCGGCGAGACGGAAGCTCCAGCCGTGCTGGTGCTGCGCTCGGCCATCCGCGCGTGCCTGCAAGCGTTCCGCATCGACGCGGCGCACGCGGCGGTACACGCCGACTTCCGCGTGCGCTACTACGGCTGGCTCGATCCCATCGACACGCGCAACCTGCAGCAGGCCGCCGCCGCGATGGAGCGCGCAGCCGCCGATCCGCAGCACGGGGGCTGGCACGACGCCCTCGCCGCGCTGGCCGAGGCGGCGCAACCGCTGGCCCAGCCGGCACTGCTGCGCTGCCTGGACGCCGCCGCGCATCCCGCCCTGCTGGCCGATGGCACCGATACCACCGATGGTGCCGGCGGCGGCGACGACGCCATCGGCATCGGCGCCATCGCCCTGTTCCTTGGCCGCGCCCTGGCCTTGCCGTGGCGCGTGCATGGCAGCACCGGCCATGCGTGCGCTGCCGAGTTCGCGCATCGCTGCGACGAGCTGGCCGCCTATCTTGGCGCGCGCCGGCGCGGCGAGGCCGCCGTGCAAGCCCCGCGCTGGCTCATGCAGATGGTCGAGCAGGCCCGCGCGCAGCGGCTGCGCGAGGCCGCCGTGGCGCAGTTGCGCGGTCATCTCGACAGCGCCGAATCCTGGCTCGATGCATACGACCGCGACGCCACCCGTGGCGAGGCCGGCGCGCACCTGCGCGATGCCGATCGCGCGTTCGCCGCGCTCGGCGCCACGCTCGAACAGTTGCAGCAGGCCAACGCCCTGCCGCAGACGCTGCGTGACGAGGCGCTCGCCGTTGGCGTGGCGCTGCAGCGCGTGACGCTGTCGCTCGGCCTGCTGGCCGGCGCGCGCGCCGTGCAGGTAACGGACGCCGCCGAAGCCGACGCCGCCGGCGAGCGCGCCGGCTGGCTGGCCGCGATTGCCGGCGAGCTCGGTGCGGTGCATGCCTTTATCGACGCACTCGCATTCGGCCGCAGCAGCGCCGCCGCCAGCGCGCCGGATGCCAGCGCCGCCGGCGCCGCCAGCCTGGCCGGGGAGGGCGGCGCGTTGTCCCACGCGGCGCTGCTGGCCAATGCGCGCGCTGCCGCCAGCGAGGTGGTGCGCCACGCGCCCGCCGCCGACGCGCCTGAGGTCAAGGCGCTGCGCACGGCGCTGCAGGCGCTCGGCGAACAAGCCGCCATTGACGACGCGGCCAGCCTGCGCCGCCATGCCAACGAGGCCACTACCCAGCTCAATGCCTGGCTGGCCGGCTCCCACGGCGCGGGAGAGCGCCTGGTGGTGGCCCTGGCCGATACGCTGCCGTCCGCCGAGGCGAGCCAGCCCGCCACGCCGGCGCCGCCGGCGGCGACGGACAGTGCCGCCATCGACGCCGAGCTGCTGGACATCTTCCTTACCGAAGCCGACGAAGTGCTGGGCGAGGTTGCCAGCGACCTGCGCGGCGGCTCGGCGGCGCTGGCCGATACCGATACCGTCAGCCGCCTGCGGCGCGCTTTCCATACGCTCAAGGGATCGAGCCGCATGGTGGGCCTGCACCGCTACGGCGAAGCGGCCTGGGCCATCGAGCAGGTGATGAACCTGTGGATCGCCGAGGCGCGCGGGCCGTCGAAGGCAGTGGTCGACCTGCTGCTGCGCGCGCACGACGAGCTGGCGGCATGGGTGACGGCGCTGCACGACAACCCGCTGGCCGCGCACGCGACCGCAGGCCTGCTGGCCGCGGCGCAAGCGGTGCGTGCCGGTGCGGACGCGGACGACGGACAGCAGGGACAGGATGGACAGGCGGGACAGGCACAGTCCGCGGCGCGCGAACCGGTGCGCGAGGCCGTGCAAGGCACCGCAGGCGAGGTGGCGAGCGAGATTGCGAACGAAGCAGAGAACCAGGCACCGGTCGATGCGTCGCTTAATGCGTCGGTCGCTGCGTCGGACGGCCTGCCCGCCGAGGCCACCGTCGCGGATGCCAAGGTCATTCCGTTCCGCTTCGCCAGCACGCCGGCCGAGCAGAGCGATCATTTCAAGCTGATCGGCCCGGTCCGCATCAGCTTGCCGCTCTACAACGTCTACCTGCAGGAAGCCGACGACCTGGTCCGCCAGTTCGCCACCGATGTCTCGGAATGGCACCACGAGGGCCGCCCGTGCCCGAGCGAACTGGCGCTGCGTGTTGCGCACACCCTGCAAGGCAGCGCCTCCACGGTAGGGCTCGAGCCGGTGCGTGCCATTGCCGAAGCGCTCGAACGCCTGATGCTGCAGCTTGGCGCGCATCCGGTGGCCATGCATCCCGGGGACTTCCGCTTGCTGGAGCAGGCGGTCGAGCGTGTACGCGGCATGCTGCACCAGTTCGCCGCGGGGATCTGGCCTGATGCCGACGAGGCGCTTTGCCGCAGCCTGGCCGAGCTCGGCGAGCGCGCCATGGTGCGCCCGCGCCTGGCGATGCCCGAGCCCGTCGGCCTGGCGCCGGAGGCGGAAGACGCGCCGGTCGCGCTGCTGTTCGGCAAGCTGCCGTCGGCGGCCGCTGCCGAGCCCGAGCAAGCTGGCGGGACGTCGCAGGCGCTTGCGAGCATTCCCTTTTCAGCTCCGGTGCTGGCTCCCCCCCTGGCGGCGCCGGAACCTGCGCCCGCCCCGGTGGCCGAACGCGCCGAGCAACCGCTCGATGCCGCGCTCGTCGAGATCTTCCTCGAAGAGGCGCATGGCAGCCTGCCCGAACTCGGCAAGCTGGTGCGCGGATGGGAAGCCGCCTCCGGTGATGGGCAGCACGCCAGCCACGCCGGCCTGATCCTGCGTGCACTTCATACGCTCAAGGGCAGTGCGCGCATGGCCGGTGCGATGGCGCTGGGCCAGGCCGCGCACGAGATGGAGACGCTGCTCGACGCCGCCGTGCGCGGTGACCGCGTCGGGCCGACGCTGTTCGTGCGCCTGTATGCCTGGTACGACCGCATCCTCGCGCATGGCGAGGCGCTGCAGGCCGGCCGTCTGCTGCCCGTGGACGATCCGGAGCTGGTCAATGCGACGGATGCCGGTAGCGACACCGTGGCGTCCGCGCCCGCCGACGCGCAGGCCGCGGACGCCGCGCCGCGCGCCCAGGCGCTGCCGCTGCCATTGAGCGTGGTGGGCGTGGGCACGCTGCCGCCCCAGCCTGCCGGTGGCGTGCCGGCCGTGGCCGACGCCGTCGAACGCCAGCGCGCGCTGGTGCGCGTGCAGGCGCGCACGCTCGACACGCTGATCACCGATGCCGGCGAAGTCGGCGCCACGCGCGCGCGGCTGGAGAGCGAGCTCGAAGCGCTGCGCAGCTATCTCGGTGAACTCAACGACAACGTGGGGCGCTTGCGTGGCCAGTTGCGCGAGATTGAAATCCAGGCAGAGTCTCAGATGGCTTCGCGCATCGCCGACGCCCAGCACAAGCAGGATTTCGACCCGCTCGAGTTCGACCGCTTCACACGCTTCCAGGAACTGACCCGGATGATGGCCGAGTCGGTCAACGACGTGGCCACGGTCGAGCAGAACCTGCAACGGGGTTTCGACCGTGCCGCGGGCGACCTCGATGCGCAGGCGCGTCTCACGCGCGGCCTGCAGCGCAGCCTGATGCAGGCGCGCATGGTGCAGTTCGACGCGCTGGCCGAGCGGCTATACCGCGTGGCGCGCCAGGCCGCCAGCGAGACCGGCAAGGAAGTGCGGCTGCTGATCAAGGGTGGCACCGTGGAGGTCGACCGCTCGGTGCTGGACCGCATGGCCGGCCCGATCGAACACCTGATCCGCAACGCGGTGGTGCACGGCATCGAATCCGCGCAGGCCCGCCGTGCGGCGGGCAAGCCGGCCACCGGGGCGCTTACCCTCGAAGTGCAGCAAGAAGGCAACGAGGTCGTGCTGCATTTCGTCGACGACGGTGGCGGCCTGGACCTGGCACGCATCCGTGCGCGCGCCATCGAGCGCGAGCTGCTGGCGCCGGACGACGACGCTGGCGAGGCTCGCCTGACCGAGCTGATCTTCTCGCCCGGCTTCAGCACCGCCGAGTCGGTCTCCGAACTCGCCGGCCGCGGCGTCGGCATGGACGTGGTGCGGGCCGAGACCGTGGCGCTGGGCGGGCGCATCGCGCTGTCCACGCAAGCCGGGCAGGGCACCCGCTTTACCGTGCACCTGCCCCTGACCACGGCGATCACGCAGGTGCTGCTGGTCACGCTGGGCGGGCGCCCGTTCGCTATCCCCAGCGGCATGATCGACCAGGTGCAGCAACTGCGCTCGCAGGGCCTGCTGGATGCCTATAACCGGGGCCGCCTCGACGCGCCCGGCGGCGAGGTACCGTTCCACTATTTCGGCACGCTCCTGGAAGAAGCCCCGGCGATCGCCGCGGGGCGCAAATACTCGCCCGTCGTGGTGGTGCGCAGCGGTGCCGAACGCATCGCCGTGCATATCGACGAAGTGATCGGCAACCGCGAAGTGGTGGTCAAGCACATCGGTCCGCACCTGGCACGCCTCGAAGGCATCGCCGGCGCCACCACGCTGGGCGACGGCGAGATCGTGCTGATCTACAACCCGGTCGTGCTGGCGCAGCGCTTCGTGCGCGAGCGCGGCGAACAGCCGCGCCTGACGGCGCCCGCGCTGGAGACGCAGGCGCGGCAGCCCGCGCTCGGCGCCGTGGCCGAGTTCGGCCAGGACGGCAGCGCGCCGGTGGCTGGCCTGGGCTCGCAGCCCACCATCATGGTGGTGGACGATTCGCTCACGGTGCGCAAGGTCTCGCATCGCCTGCTCACCCGCGCCGGCTACCAGGTCGTGCTGGCGCGCGACGGCGTGGACGCGCTGCGGCAGTTGCAGGAAGTGATGCCGGACGCCATGCTGGTGGATATCGAGATGCCGCATATGGATGGCTTCGACCTGACCCGCAATGTGCGCGCGGACGGCCGGACCGCGCATATGCCGCTGGTGATGATCACCTCGCGCACGGCGGAGAAGCACCGCCGCTATGCCGCCGAGATCGGCGTGAACGTCTACCTGGGCAAGCCGTACAACGAGGATGAACTGCTGACCACCTTGCACCACCTGCTGGGCGAGAGGGCGGCCGGGACGGCGGGTTCGGTGGCGGCAATGCTGGGGGAAAACACGGGGAGCTGACGGGGCGGCGCAGAGGCGCCTGCCCGACCCGGCAGCTTGCGCCCGGGCCGCTCGCAGTGCCCGACGATGGTCACGCCCTCTCCGCGCATGGGGAGAGGGGCGCAGGCCGCGGACATTGCATCCGCCGCCAGGCGCGTCGTCCTACTTGTTCACCATCTTCGCCGGCACCGACAAAGTCAGCGCGGCGCCAGCCACCAGGCAGGCGGCCAGCAGGTACATGCCCGAATCCGTGCTCTGCGTCAGATCCTTGAGCCAGCCCACCGCATACGGGCTGATGAAGCCAGCCAGGTTGCCCAGCGAATTGATCAGCGCGATTCCCGCAGCCGCTCCGGTACCTGCCAGGAAGGCTGTCGGCAGGCTCCAGAACAGCGGCAGCGTGGTCAGGATGCCGATGGTGGCCAGCGTGAGCCCGAGCAGGGCCAGCGTGGTATTGGCGTGCCAGTACACCGACAACAGCAAGCCGAGCGCGCCCAGCAGGGCGGGGATGGCGATATGCCAGCGGCGCTCGCGGCTGCGGTCGGCGCTGTAGGCCACCAGCACCATGCCGATCACCGCGCAGCCGTAGGGAATGGCGGTGAGCAGGCCGATGTCGAACGGGTTTTTCACGCCGGTCTGCTTGATGATGGTGGGCAGCCAGAAGCTGACGCCGTACAGCCCCATCACGAAGCAGAAATAGATCGCGCTCATCAGCCACACGCGCGGGCTGGTCAGCACCTGGCCGACCGGCGCGTCTTCCTTGTGCATGTCCTCGTTGGCGATATTGCGCTGGAGCAGCGCTTTCTCGTCGTCGCTGAGCCACTTGGCGTGGGCGATGCGGTCATCCAGGTAGGCCAGCACCAGCAGCCCCACCAGCACCGAGGGCACGCCTTCGATCAGGAACATCCACTGCCAGCCGGACCAGCCGTTGTGGCCGTCGAAGGCCTGCATCACCCAGCCCGACAGCGGGCCGCCGATCACGCCGGACAGGGCGATGGCGGTCATGAAGAAGGTGGTGGTGCGCCCGCGCCGGTGGGCCGGGTACCAGTAGGTCAGGTAGAGGATGATGCCGGGAAAGAAGCCCGCTTCCGCGATGCCCAGCAGGAAGCGCAGCACGTAGAACATGGTCGGGGTGGTGACAAACATCATCGCCCCCGAGATCAGTCCCCAGGTGATCATGATGCGTGCGATCCAGATGCGCGCGCCCACCTTGTGCAGGATGACGTTGCTCGGCACCTCGAACAGGAAGTAGCCGATGAAGAAGATGCCGGCGCCCAGCCCGTAGATGGTCTCGCTGAACTTGAGGTCGTTGAGCATCTGCAGCTTGGCGAAGCCCACGTTGACGCGGTCCAGGTAGGCCACGACGTAGCAAAGCAGCAGGAAGGGCACCAGGCGCCAGCTGACCTTGCGGTAGGTGGCGTCCTCGAAGGCGGTGCCTGCGGCACCGGGATGTACTGCGGTCGTTGTCATGCTGTCTCCTCTTGGATTTACTCTCTGTGATTGCACGAATACCGCGGGATGGGGCGCCGCCTGATGCGCGCGGCGCCGGGAAACTGGCCTGAAGGCTTGCCTTGCAGGCTGGTCGGGAAGGGACGCGACGCTGCTCTGGCCAGGCGTGCGGCCAGCGGGCCGTGCACCGTCACAAGGCGGCGCAACGACGCGAGAATCCCTTCCGGACGCGCTGCTAGTGGGCGAAGGGGCCGCGGCCGCGCAGGGCGTTGGCCGTCATCATCAATGCCAGCAGGAAAGGCAGCGCCACGTAGAGGCACCAGTGCACGCGGTCGCCCAGGGTGTCGCCCCACTTGCGCTTGAAGACCTGCAGGCGCGGCATGGCCGACGGGTTGGTGGCGCGCTTGTTTCTGACGTGCCACGCCATCCAGAAGAAGAAAATGGCGAAGGCGACCGACAGGAAGTTGATATTACCCATGTTGAATTGCGATGGTTTTCAGTGTGGTGAATCCGTACAGGGCCTCGAAGCCCTTTTCACGGCCGTAGCCTGACTGCCCGCTGCCGCCGAAGGGCAGTTCCACCCCGCCGCCGGCACCGTAGTTGTTGATAAAGACCTGGCCCGCGCGCAGCTTGTGCGCCAGCCTCAGCTGGCGCGCGCCGTCGCGCGTCCAGACGCCGGCGACCAGGCCGTAGGGCGTGCCGTTGGCCAGGGCAATGGCTTCGGCCTCGGTGTCGAAGGGCGTCGCCGCCAGCAGCGGGCCGAAGACTTCTTCCTGCGCCAGCCGGTGCGAGGGGGGCACGTCGCGGAACAACATCGGCACCTGGTAGTAGCCGGATTCCGGCGCTTCGGCCACGATCTGGCCCTGCGCCATGGCGGCGATGCCGGCATGCTGCGCGTCGGAGACGAAATCCCATACGCGTTGCTGCTGCTTGCGGCTGATCAGCGGGCCGCATTCCAGGTCCAGCGCCGACGGCCCCACGCGCAAGGACTCGAACACCGTGGCAAGGCGGTCGAGCACGGCGTTGTAGAGCGGGCGCTCCACCAGCACGCGGCTGCCCGCCGAGCAGGTCTGGCCGGCGTTCTGCACGATGCCGTTGACGATGACCGGCACCAGTGCGTCGAGGTCGGCATCGGCGAATACGATCTGGGGCGACTTGCCGCCGAGTTCCAGCGTCACCGGGACGTGGTTCTCGGCTGCCATCTGCGCGATCAGCTTGCCGGTCTGCGGCGAACCGGTGAAGGAGATGTGGTTGATGCCGGGATGGCGCGCCAGCGCGGCGCCGGCTTCATGGCCGTAGCCGGTGACGATGTTCAGTGCGCCCTCGGGCAGGCCGGCCTCGGCGGCCAGTTCCGCCACGCGCAGCAGCGACAGGCAGGCATCCTCGGCGGGCTTTACCACGCAGGCATTGCCGGTGGCGAGCGCCGCGCCGACACTGCGCCCGAAGATCTGCAGCGGGTAGTTCCACGGGATGATGTGGCCGGTCACGCCATGCGGCTCGCGCACCGTCAGCACGGTGTAGCCGGGCTGGTAGGGAATGGTCTGGCCGTGCAGCTTGTCGACCGCGCCGGCATAGAACTCGAAGTAGCGCGCCACGGCGCGCGCATCGGCGGCGGCCTGGCGCAGGGGCTTGCCGGTGTCGCGCGCTTCCAGCGCTGCCAGTTCGGCCTCGTGCTCGATCAGGATCAGCGCCACGCGGTTGAGCAGGCGCACGCGCTCGGCCGGCGCCATGGCGCCCCAGGTGCCCTCGGCGGCCTGGCGGGCGGCACGGACGGCCACATTGATGTCGACGGCGTTGCCGCGCGCGATCTCGGCGAAGGGTTCGCCGCTGGAGGGGTCGAAGACCTTGATGCGCATGCCGGAATCCGGCGCGATCAGGCGGTTGGCAACGAAATGCTGGGCATGCATTGGTGGGGCTCCGGCTGGATGCGACTGCCGCCGGGTGGCTGGCGGTGCGCCTGTCGATGCGTGGTTCGGACAATTCGCCATTATCACTCACCGCGCGAGACGCGCAAGGCACGCGCGGCGCGCAAGACGTCGGGGCCGGGTCAGCTCCGGGTCAGCTTTGACCCGTTATAATGCCCGCCATCCACAAACACAGGCATCTGGAGAACTCGCATGAGCTTCAACCTCGTCTCCCCGGGCAAGGACATCCCCAACGATTTCAACGTCATCATCGAGATCTCCGCCCAGAGCGATCCGGTGAAGTACGAGGCCGACAAGGAAACCGGCCTGCTGTTCGTCGACCGTTTCATCGGCACCGGCATGCGCTATCCGGCCAACTACGGCTTCATCCCCCAGACCCTGTCGGGCGACGGCGACCCCGTCGACGTGCTGGTGCTGTCGCCGTTCCCGATCCTGGCCGGCGCGGTAGTGCGCTGCCGCGCGCTGGGCATGCTGAAGATGACCGACGAGTCCGGCGTGGATGCCAAGCTGGTCGCCGTGCCCCTGGACAAGCTGTCGCCGGCCACCGCCTTCATGAAGGGCCTGTCGGACGTGCCGCAGAACCTGCTGGACCAGATCAAGCACTTCTTTGAGAACTACAAGGCGCTCGAAGCCGGCAAGTGGGTCAAGGTCGAAGGCTGGGCCGGCATCGAGGAAGCCCACAAGGAAATCACCGACGGCGTGGCGAACTACAAGAAGTAAGCCCTGCCACCGGCGCGGCACCGGCGGCCATGCGTGCATGGCCGTTTCCGGTACCGGACCCAACCCGCTGCGGCGGGTTTTTTTGTCGCCGTGGCCTTGATCAGGGCCAAGTACGGCTCGGTGCCGCCAAGTTAAGCTTCAGGCATATACCAGACGGAGCCTTGTCCCATGAACGCGATCTCCCCCACCTCGGCGTTGCCCGCGGCACGGCGCTATGCCGCTCCTGCCCTGTTCTTCCACTGGGCTGTCTTCCTGCTGATTGCCGTCGCCTATGCTGCGATCGAGCTGAAGGGCTTCACGGCACGCGGCAGCGCCGCCCGCTTCGCGGCCATGGCAGCGCACGAATGGGCCGGCGTGCTGGTGCTGGCGCTGGCTGTTCCCCGCCTGCTGTGGCGCCTGCTGCGCGGCGCGCCGGCACCCGAACCCGGCCCGCGCTGGATGCGGCTGGCGGGCGCCGCCATGCACCTGGTGCTCTACCTGTTTATCTTCGCGCAGCCGCTGCTAGGCCTGCTGACGGTCAATGCCGCCGGCCACGTGCTGGCGCTGCCGGCGCTGGGCCTGGAAGTGCCTGCGCTGATCGCGCCGGATCCGGCCCTCAAGGGCACGTTCAAGGAGATCCACGAGACCCTCGGCACCGCCTTCTACACCGTGATCGGGCTGCATGCGCTGGCGGCGCTGTTCCACCATTACATGCTCGGCGACGACACGCTGCGGCGTATGTGGCGCAGGCGCGCAGGCCTGGCCCGCTAGCGCCCGTCGGCCTCAGCCGCGGGCGAACGGCGTACGGTCGTTGAGTTCGTCGAGATAGGCGTCGATGCCCTGGCGCTCGCGCTCCAGGAAGCGCTCGACCGCATCGGCAAAGGACGGATGCGCCAGCCAGTGGGCCGAGCGCGTCGCCACCGGCAGGAAGCCCCGCGCCATCTTGTGCTCCCCCTGGGCGCCGCCCTCGAAGGTGCGGATGCCTTCGGCGATGCAGAATTCCAGCGGCTGGTAGTAGGCGGTTTCGAAATGCAGGCAGGGATGGTGTTCGAGCGCGCCCCAGTAGCGCCCGAACAGCGCGCTGCGGGCCGGGTCGGCATCGTAGACCACCAGCGAGGCGGCGATCGGCTTGTCTTCGCGCTCGGCTATCACCAGAAGCAGGTTCTCCGGCATTGCCGCGCCGATGCGCAGGAAGAAGTCCAGGTTCAGGTAGGGCGTGGAATGGTGTTCGCGGTAGGTCTGGCGATAGCAGCGATGGAAGAAGCGCCAGGCCTGTTCGTCGATTTCGTGGCCGCGCAGCTGGTGCAGGCTGATGCCGGCCTCTGCCACGCGGCGCCGCTCGGCGCGGATGTTCTTGCGCTTCTTCTGCGACAGCGTGGCCAGGAAGGCCTCGAAGCTCTCGTAGCCGGGGTTGGTCCAGTGGAACTGCACGCCATGGCGCATCAGCATGCCGGCGCCGTCCATCAGCGCGGCCTCGTCCTCGTCCGGGAACAGCACATGCAGCGAAGACAGCTGGCTCTGCTCGGCCAGCGCCAGCGCCGTCCGGAGCAGCAGGCGGCGCTCGCCTTCGTCGCGCGCCAGCAGGCGCGCGCCCTGCACCGGGGTGAACGGGATCGCGCACAGCAGCTTGGGATAGTAGGGCAGGCGGTGCTGGGCGTAGGCGTCGGCCCAGGCCCAGTCGAACACATATTCCCCATAAGAGTGCGACTTGGCGTATAGCGGCATGGCGGCGGCGAGGCGTTCGCCGTCCTGGCTGCCACCATCGTCATGCGCCGCCCACAGGGTCAGGTAGCGCGGGCTCCAGCCGGTTTCGTCGCAGGCGCTGCCGCTGGCGTGCAGGGCATGCAGGAAGGCGTGGCGCAGGAACGGCGTGGCGCCGGGCTGGGCGGATACCAGGCGGTCCCATTCGGCCGCCGGGATCTCCGCCAGATCGGAAACGATCTGCGTGCGATAATCCCCCGTCCGCCTGGGTTCCTGTCCGTCTTGTGCCGAAGCCGCCCCCGTGGCGCCGCCGGCGGGATGGTCCGGGCCGGGCTTGCAAGATTCCGACTGCATTGCGCTAGATTCACTCACCATTTTGCCTGCCGGCCGAGTCTACCGGAAACGGGCGGGTGGTGCAGCGCGGCATGCGGGTGGCCGGCAAGGCCGGGCGAGTTGGCCGGAGCGCCGTGGTGCGCCAGCCAACACCCCCGTCCCGGCCGCCGGGCTAGAATCTCTCACTAACCAACGACAAGACAAGGGGCCAACATGAAGCAGATTACCGCCATCATCAAACCGTTCAAGCTGGACGAAGTGCGCGAGGCGCTGGCAGACGTGGGCGTCACCGGGCTGACGGTTACCGAGGTGAAAGGCTTTGGCCGCCAGAAGGGGCATACGGAGCTGTACCGTGGCGCCGAGTACGTGGTCGACTTCCTGCCCAAGATCAAGATCGAGGTGGTGGTGGCCGAGAACCAGCTCGACACCGTGCTGGACGCCATCGTCAAGGCCGCCCACACCGGCAAGATCGGCGACGGCAAGATCTTCGTGACCGAGATCGAGCGTGTCATCCGCATCCGCACCGGCGAGCAGGACGAAGCCGCGGTCTGAGTTCACGGGGTTGAGCTCGAGGGTGTCTTTGGCGTGTGTGCTTCAAAGTCAAAGGCTTTCGCGCCCCCGGCGCGACCTACTTTCTTTTGTCCGAAAAGAAAGTAGGCCAAGAAAGCGGACTGCCTTGCCGGCAGGGGCAGAAACGTTGGGGTTTCTGGTGTTTCTGGTTTCGGGGTGGGGCCTTTGGTTCTGCTTTGTTCCGCCGGTACCGGTGCGGGCGGCCACTGATCTGCGGATGTCGTTGGTTTCGGGGTCAGGCCTATGATGGCGGGCGCACTGCCTGTTCGGGCATCTGCCGTTACCGGCGCTGGCCGCTACGACATAGCGCCCTCATGGTTTCGTGGTGGGCGTGGTGGACGGTGCACTGGTGTCAGCAGTTTAAGTCCGGCCGCGGGGCGCAGGCGCATCGGGCCGGCACGGTTCGAAGTTGACGCCCCTTAGCTCGGCAGCTTCCAGCCGAAGCGCACCGACAGCAGGCGCGTCGCCGTGATGGTGATCGCGCCCGCCAGCAGCGCCACTTCCTGGTCGGCCCGCAGCCAGGTCAGGCCGATATAGACCCAGCAGCCCACGAAGGCGCAGGTGGCGTAGGGCGAGCGGTCGCGCAGGATCATCGGCACCTCGTTGCACAGCACGTCGCGCACCACGCCGCCGAACACCGAAGAGATGATGCCCATCATGACCGCGACGGTCGGGGTCATCTGCGCCACCAGCGCCAGCGAGGTGCCGGTGACCGAGAACAGCCCCAGGCCGATCGCGTCGGCCGTGATCATGGTGCGCTCGGAGGCCACGCGGCTGACCACCCGCAGCACCAGCGAGGCGCTCAGCGAGAGCAGGAAGATCAGGATCACGTAGCCTTCGTGGTCGACCCAGTAGAAGGGCCGCCGGTCGAGCAGCACGTCGCGCACCGTGCCGCCGCCGAAGGCCGTGGCGAACGCCACCACGAAGGTGCCCACGGCATCGAAGCGCTGCTTGCGCGCATCGACCACGCCGGAGATGGCGAAGGCCAGCACGCCCGTGACTTCCATCACATGCAGGATGAGGGGCAACCGCCCCATCAGGAGATCGAGCGGCAGGTGCATCGTGCGCGCGCGATCAGGCGTGCGGCTGGCGCAGCAGCACCATCAGCGCGCCGGCACCGCCTTCGGCGCCGCGCGCCTGCACGAATGCCAGCACTTCTTCCTTCTGCACCAGCCAGCTGCGCACCTTGCCCTTGAGCACGGGGGTCTTGTCCGGCGAGCCGTTGCCCTTGCCGTGGATCACGCGCACGCAGCGCACGCCACGCTTGACCGAGCGCCGCACGAACTCGGCCAGCGCCTCGCGCGCCTCGTCGCTGCGCAGGCCGTGCAGGTCGATCTTGTCCTGCGGCACCCATTCTCCGCGGCGCAGCTTCTTTACCACGTCGATGCCGATGCCGGGGCGGCGGAACGACAGCGTCTCGTCGGTATCGAGCAGGTTTTCGACGTCGAATTCGTCGGAAAGCGACGCGGCCAGCACGGCCTTGTCGTCGAGCTGGGTCTGCACCGGCACGGGCGCGGGATGCTTCGGCGCGGGCGTGACGCGGTTGCGGTCGCGCAGCGTGTTGACGTTGCCCACGCTGCTGCGGAACACATCGGCCTCCTCGCGGGCGCGCTGCGCCGCTGCCTCGGCTTCGCGGCGCTCGGCTTCGCGTCGCTCGGTGTCGGCCTTGAGGGAATCGCGCAGGCCGGACAGGTTGGTCAGGTCGAAACGCTTGGGCTGGCTGGCGGGTTTCTTGGCGCCATGCGGCATGGGGGCTTCTCCGGAAGGCTCGGGCTGGTCTCGGGGTGATTATAGGGGAGGCGGGGTAAACGGAAAAAGGGCGCCGGCAAGCCGCCGGCGCCCCCTTGCTGGTGCGCCTGCCGGCGCGCAGCTTACTGCAGCGCTTCCACGTAGCGCTGCGCGTCGAGCGCCGCCATGCAGCCGGTGCCGGCGCTGGTGATGGCCTGGCGGTAGACGTGATCCTGCACGTCGCCCGCGGCGAACACGCCCGGGATGCTGGTGGCGGTGGCATCGCCGGCCAGGCCGGTCTTGGTCACGATGTAGCCGTTGTGCATGTCGAGCTGCCCTTCGAACAGGTCCGTATTGGGCTTGTGGCCGATGGCAATGAACACGCCCGCCAGCTTGAGCTCTTCCACCTTGTCGGTCTGCGTGCTGCGCACCTTGAGGCCGGTCACGCCGGAATCATCGCCCACCACCTCGTCCAGCACGGTGTTGTAGCGGATTTCGATACGGCCTTCCTTCTCGCGCTGGCGCAGGCGGTCGACCAGGATCGGCTCGGCACGGAACTTGTCGCGGCGGTGCAGAAGGGTGACCTTGCTGGCGATATGCGACAGGTAGAGGGCTTCTTCCACGGCGGTGTTGCCGCCGCCGACCACGGCGACTTCCTGGTTCTTGTAGAAGAAACCATCGCAGGTGGCGCAGGCCGACACGCCGCGGCCCATGAAGCTCTCTTCGGAGGGCAGGCCAAGGTACTGGGCCGAGGCGCCGGTGGCGATGATCAGCGAGTCGCAAGTGTATTCGCCGGCATCGCCGACCAGGCGGATCGGGCGCTCCGTCAGCTTGGCCGTGTGGATGTGATCGAAGATGATTTCGGTGTTGAAGCGCTCGGCATGCTCCAGGAAGCGCTGCATCAGTTCCGGGCCTTGCACGCCGTTGGCGTCGGCGGGCCAGTTTTCCACGTCGGTAGTGGTCATCAGCTGGCCGCCCTGGGCCAGGCCGGTGATCAGCACGGGCTGCAGGTTGGCGCGGGCCGCGTAGACGGCGGCGGTATAGCCGGCGGGGCCGGAACCGAGAATCAGCACTTTTGCGTGTTTGGCCATGATGCTTTCCTGTGGCCGGTGCACCTTGCTGCGCACCAGCATGAATCGAAACCAGCATTATAAGTGGACCGGCGTTTGCTCACTGTTGCAAATTCCAATGAGAGCGATAGCCCCGGCCAAGGTTAAAATGGCCGCCACGACAACCCTTAGACGGCAACCCAGACCAGGCATGGCCCGAGCTACCACCACCACCCGTACCGACCCATCCGCGCTGCCTTCGCGCATCGGCAAGCTGCTGGGCGAGGTGCGCTGGTTCCTGCTGCTGGCTGTCACACTGGCCTTCGTCTGCATCCTGGCCAGCTACAGCAAGGCCGATCCCGGCTGGTCGCACGCCAACCAGGTAGCCGATATCCACAACCTGGGCGGCCGCGTGGGCGCCTGGCTGGCCGACGTGCTGTTCTTCGTCTTCGGCTTTTCCGCCTACTGGTGGGCGGTGCTGCTGGTGCGGCGCTGCTGGCGCGGCTGGCGCGCCCTGACCGCCGAGCTGCCCGAGCGCACCAGCGAGGCGCGCCAGGGCCTGGTGGTGAGCTGGATCGGCTTCGGCCTGGCGCTGACCGCCAGCATGGGGCTGGAGGCCATCCGCATGTATCCGCTGCGCTCGGCGCTGCCGCGCGCCCCGGGCGGCGTGCTGGGCGACCTGCTGGGCGGCTGGATGCAGATGGCGCTGGGCTTCACCGGCGCCACGCTGCTGCTGCTGATGACGCTGGCCATCGGCCTGTCGCTGTTCTTCCATTTCTCGTGGCTGTCGGTGGCCGAGCATATCGGCGGCTTCGTCGAGAACCTCTTCCTCGGTTTCAAGGCGCGCCGCGAAAGCAAGCAGGACCGCATCATCGGCGAGGCCGCCAAGGTCGAGCGCACCGAGACCGTGGAAGTGCAGCGGGTCAAGATCGAGGAGGCGGTGCCGGTGCAGATCGTGCGCCCGCAGGCCGTGCCCAAGCACGAGCGCGTGGAGCGCGAAAAGCAGCAGCCGCTGTTCGCCGATATCCAGGACTCCGACCTGCCGCCGCTGGCGCTGCTCGACCCGATCCCGGCGCACCAGGAAACCGTGAGCGCCGAAACGCTCGAATTCACCTCGCGCCTGATCGAGAAGAAGCTCAAGGACTTCGGCGTCGAGGTCAAGGTGGTGGCGGCCTATCCGGGCCCGGTCATCACCCGCTACGAGATCGAGCCGGCCACCGGCGTCAAGGGCAGCCAGGTGGTCAACCTGGCGCGCGACCTGGCGCGTTCGCTGTCGCTGGTGTCGATCCGCGTGGTCGAGACCATTCCCGGCAAGAACTACATGGGGCTGGAGCTGCCCAATCCCAAGCGCCAGACCGTGCGGCTGTCCGAGATCCTCGGCTCGCAGGTCTACAACGAAAGCGCGTCGATGCTGACCATGGCGCTCGGCAAGGACATCGCCGGCAAGCCGATGGTGGCCGACCTGGCCAAGATGCCGCACTGCATGGTGGCCGGCACCACGGGCTCGGGCAAGTCGGTCGGCATCAACGCCATGATCCTGTCGCTGCTGTACAAGGCCAAGGCCGAGTCGGTGCGGCTGATCCTGATCGACCCCAAGATGCTTGAAATGAGCGTCTACGAGGGCATCCCGCACTTGCTGTGCCCGGTGGTCACCGACATGCGCCAGGCCGGCAACGCGCTGAACTGGTCGGTCGGCGAGATGGAGCGGCGCTACAAGCTGATGAGCAAGCTCGGCGTGCGCAACCTGGCCGGCTACAACAAGAAGATCGACGAAGCCGCCGCGCGCGAGGAGAAGATCCCCAACCCGTTCAGCCTGACCCCGGACGCGCCCGAGCCGCTCGACAAGCTGCCGGTCATCGTCATCGTCATCGACGAGCTGGCCGACCTGATGATGGTGGTGGGCAAGAAGGTGGAAGAGCTGATCGCGCGCATCGCGCAGAAGGCGCGCGCCGCCGGCATCCACCTGGTGCTGGCCACGCAGCGCCCGTCCGTGGACGTCATCACCGGGCTGATCAAGGCCAACGTGCCGACCCGCATCGCCTTCCAGGTCAGCAGCAAGATCGATTCGCGCACCATCCTCGACCAGCAGGGCGCGGAGGCGCTGCTCGGCATGGGTGACATGCTGTACCTCGCGCCCGGCACCGGGCTGCCGATCCGCGTGCACGGCGCCTTTGTCTCCGACGAAGAAGTGCACCGCGTGGTGGATAAGCTCAAGGAGGGCGGCGAAGCCAACTATATCGAGGGCATCCTCGAAGGCGGGCTGGCCGAGGGTGATGCCGGCGGCGACAGCATGGGTGGCGGCGCCGGTATCGGCGGTGGCGGCGGCGAAGCCGATCCGCTCTACGACCAGGCCGTCGAAGTGGTGCTGAAGAACCGCCGGGCCTCGATCTCGCTGGTCCAGCGCCACCTGCGCATCGGCTACAACCGCGCCGCCCGCCTGCTCGAGGACATGGAGAAGTCCGGGCTGGTCTCGGCCATGTCGGGCAACGGCAACCGGGACATCCTGGCCCAGCCGGGGGCCGCGCGCGAAGACGACTGAGGCGGCGCGGGTAATATGCACTTGGGTAACATGCAGTTACGCAAGATGCACCCGGTTGCGGAATCCGCGCCGCGCCTGCCGCTCTAACCGTTCATGCGGCGCCGTCGCCCCGGCGCGGCGGCACCTCCACCAAGCAAGGACAAATACATGCGAAACCGCTTTCTCGTGTCGGCATGCGCCGCCTTGGTCATGTCGCTGGCAGTGCCGGCGGCCATGGCGGCCGGCGTCGACCAGCTCCAGAGCTTCGTCGCCAGCGTCAAGAGCGCGCGCGGCGAATTCACCCAGCGCCAGGTCAAGGGGCAGGGCGACAGCCTCAAGGTCACCGGCACCTCCAGCGGCACCTTCGCCTTCGCGCGCCCGGGCAAGTTCACGTGGCGCTATATCAAGCCCTACGACCAGCTACTGCAGGCCGATGGCCAGACGCTCTACATCTACGACAAGGACCTGAACCAGGTCACCGAGCGCAAGCTCGACGGGGCGCTGGGCTCGAGCCCGGCGGCGATCCTGTTCGGCAGCAATGACCTGGAGAAGAACTTCGTGGTGAAGAACGGTCCGGCGCGCGACGGCGTGGAGTGGATCGAACTGACGCCGAAGGCCAAGGACACGCAGTTCGAGCGCATCGGCATCGGCTTCAAGAGCGGCAACCTGGAAGCGATGGAGCTGCGCGACGCGTTCGGCAACACCACGCTGCTGACCTTCAGCGCGATGCAGAAGAATCCCTCGCTGCCCGCCGATACGTTCCGGTTCACGGTGCCCAAGGGTGCCGATGTGATGAAGCAATGAGGCGACGCATGCATACCGTTCTTTCTTTCCGGCCGGCCCTGCGCCGCGCGGGCGCCAGCGTCGGCGCGGCAGCGGCCATGCTGCTCGCGGCCTGCGCCGGTCCTGGCGGCGCCAGCAAGCATTTCGATGTCGATGCGTTCCTGCGGGCCTCCGACACGGCCTTGCCCGAAGTGCTCTCCAACCCCGATTTCCTCTCCGCCACGCAGGCGCCGGCCAACGATTGCGCCGTGCTGCTGCAATCGGTCAGCAGCGGCGTGCTGGAAGGCTTGCCGGCGACCGGCAGCGGGCGCGGTCCGGCCTGGCTGCTGCATCCGGCCGGCGCGCCGGACAAGGTGTGGCTGGTGGTGAGCAAGGCCAGCGGCGAGCGGACCTGCCATGGCCCGTTGCCGGCCGATGCGATGAAAGCCCTGGCGGCGCGCGCCGGCGGCTGAGGCAGGGCGGGCGGCTCACGGCGGCAGAAGATGGCGGCGCGAGCCGCCATTTTTCATGGCTTGGGCGCGGGCTTCGGCCTGGGCTTCGTGCTGCCGGGCGCGGCTGCCTTGCCATCTTCCACGGGTCGGAAGCGCAGCTTGGCGCCGCGTTCCTTGTGGCGCTCGAACATCAGCTTCAGTTGCTCGCGCCGCCGCACATGCATATGGCCAACGGTGCCGTCGGCATAGGGCAGTTTGGCAATCACGCCGCCTGCCGTGTGCTTGGCCAGCAGTTCGTCGAGCGCCTGCCGTGCGCGCACCTGCGCCTGGAGCAGCGCGTCGGCCGGATTGGCGCGCGCGCGCGTCAGGTCGTACGGCAGCTGCACCGGGCCGGCCAGCTGGCGCAGCATGGCGCGGATCTCGGGGCTGTCGAGTTTCGCTTCGTGCAGTATCCAGGCCGCGTCGTGGCGCAGCCACGGCTCGGGGTCGCGCAACTTGCGCAGCAGCGCCTGGCGCAGGTCTGCCTGGCGGTAGCCGTGGGCACGCCGTACCGCGTTCAGCGCGATGCGCCTGACGTGGCCGTTGCCGTGCTCGAACAGGTCCGCCACCAGGCGTTCCACCATGCCGGGCTTTTCGATCTGCTCGGCGATCTGGCCGGCGAGGGCGATCTCGTCCACTGCGCTGATCCGCTCATGCGCGGACATCCGGCTCAGCTTGAACACGAGCATGCGGTAACGAAGCTGCATAACACTCCCTGGAGACCAGAAAACGCTGCGGAACGCGCGCCGGGCAGGATTGCGCCCGGCACGGTCATGGTGCGGCGCGAAGCGGGCCGGTGGCGGCGGGGACCGGTTGACGCGCAAAACGGCGCGTGCGAGAGGGGAGGCCTCGGGCTAAAGGAATATCGGCACGGCGGTCCCCGACTTTAGCGCCCGGCCATGGGACTACCTGCCGAACTTCACGGCGATCGGCTATGCCATGCCCTTGTCGGGCGGGCGCCGTGAGCGCCTGGCGCACGCGCGTCGGCAGCGAGCGCGCCGGCGTGCTGGAGGCCTTCGTGCGCAACGAGCGCGCGCCAAGGTGGGGCGTTCCAGGGCGTCCCGGAGAGCTGCGCCAGGGGGGGTCGCCCGGGCCGCCTGCCGCGATGGTCTACACTGTCGGGTTCCGGGGCGCCGCGGCCCGCCGTGCGCGCCCGCCCTGACCATGAGGCCTGATTACCGTGGCGGACACGCTGTTCTCCGAAGCTCCCGACCGTTCCCAGCAACCGCTGGCCGAGCGCCTGCGCCCGCGCAATATCGACGAGGTCATCGGCCAGCAGCACCTGCTGGGCGCCGGCAAGCCGCTGCGCGTGGCCTTTGCCTCCGGCGAGCCGCATTCCATGATCCTGTGGGGTCCGCCCGGCGTGGGCAAGACCACGCTGGCGCGGCTCATGGCCACCGCCTTCGACGCCGAGTTCATCGCGCTGTCGGCGGTGCTGTCCGGCGTCAAGGATATCCGCGAGGCGGTGGAGCGGGCCGAGCAATACCGTGCCCACGGCCGCCGCACGCTGGTGTTCGTCGACGAAGTGCACCGCTTCAACAAGAGCCAGCAGGATGCCTTCCTGCCGCACGTGGAAAGCGGGCTGTTCACCTTTATCGGCGCCACCACCGAGAACCCCTCGTTCGAGGTCAATGGCGCCTTGCTGTCGCGCGCCGCCGTCTACGTGCTCAAGAGCCTCGACGATGCGGAGCTGACGCAACTGGCCCGGCGCGCCAGCGAGGAACTGGGTGGCCTGCAATGGGAGGACGAGGCACTGGCGCTGACCGTGGCTTCTGCCGACGGCGACGGCCGCAAGCTGCTCAACAATATCGAGATCGTGGCGCGCGCCGCGCGCAATGCCGGCGCCGTCATCGTCGACACTGCGCTGCTCGGCAGCGCCCTGTCGGAAAACCTGCGCCGCTTCGACAAGGGCGGCGATGCCTTCTACGACCAGATCAGCGCGCTGCACAAGTCGGTGCGCGGCTCCGATCCGGATGCCACGCTCTACTGGTTCTGCCGCATGCTCGACGGCGGCGCGGACCCGCGTTATCTCGCCCGCCGCATCGTGCGCATGGCATGGGAAGACATCGGCCTGGCCGATCCGCGTGCCGCCCGCATCACGCTCGACGCGGCCGAGACCTACGAGCGCCTGGGTTCGCCCGAAGGGGAGCTCGCGCTGGCCCAGGCCCTGGTGTACCTGGCGGTGGCGCCGAAGTCCAATGCGGGCTACAACGCCTACAACGCGGCGCGCGCCTTCGTCGCCAAGGACAAGTCGCGCGGCGTGCCGGTGCACCTGCGCAACGCGCCGACCAAGCTGATGAAGGAACTCGGCCACGGCCACGCCTACCGCTATGCGCATGACGAGCCGGAGGCCTACGCCGCCGGCGAACATTATTTCCCGGACGACCTCAAGCGCCAGGGCTGGTACCAGCCCACCCCGCGCGGGCTGGAGGGCAAGATCGCCGACAAGCTGCGGCATCTGCGCGATCTGGACGCGCAGTGGCTGCGCCAGCAGGGCAAAGGCAAGGGCAAGGACGGCGACGGCGGGGCGCAGTAAGGCGTCGGCGCCGGCACCGGGCCGGCTGTCCCGCGGAACAGCGGCCGTGCGGCCGGCCTGTTCCGCGCCGGCCGGATCGGCGTGCCGCCCGGCCGGTGCAGTAAAATGGCGGGTCCGCCGGCATGTCGCTGGCCCAGCACCCTCCACACAAGCAACATGCTAGACATCCAGCTGTTCCGCAAAGACATCGACGCCGTGGCGCAACGCCTTGCCGCACGCGGTTTCCAACTCGACGTAGCGGCCTTCCAGGCACTCGAAGCCGAGCGCAAGCAACTGCAGACCCAGACCGAGGAACTGCAGGCGCGCCGCAACAGCCTGTCCAAGCAGATCGGCATGCTCAAGGGCAAGGGCGAGGACGCCTCGGCCGTGATGGCGGAAGTCGGCGGCATCGGCGACGCGCTCAAGGCCTCGGCCGCGCGCCTGGAGGAGATCCAGGCCCAGTTGTCCGAGCTCATGCTGGCCATTCCCAACCTGCCGCACGAAAGCGTGCCGGTGGGCCGCGACGAAAGCGAGAACGTGGAAGTGCGCCGTGTCGGCACGCCGCGCAGCTTCGATTTCGCGGTGAAGGACCATGTCGACGTGGGCGAACGCCTCGGGCTCGATTTCGAGACCGCGACCAAGGTCACCGGCTCGCGCTTCGCCATGCTGCGCGGCGGCGTCGCGCGCATGCACCGTGCGCTGGTGCAGCTGATGCTGGACACGCACACGCTCGAGCACGGCTATACCGAGATGTACGTGCCGTACATCGTCAATGCCGCCTCCATGCGCGGCACCGGCCAGTTGCCCAAGTTCGAGGAAGACCTGTTCAAGGTGCCGCGCAAGGTTGGCGGCGAGAGCAGCGAAGGTGGCGAGCGCACCGAGAACTTCTACCTGATCCCCACCGCCGAGGTGCCGCTGACCAATATCGTGCGCGACGCCATCGTGGCCGGCGACGATCTGCCGCTGCGCTTCGTCGCCCACACGCCTTGCTTCCGCTCGGAAGCCGGCTCCTACGGCCGCGACACGCGCGGCATGATCCGCCAGCACCAGTTCGACAAGGTGGAACTTGTGCAGGTGGTGACGCCCGAGCAATCGTTCGATGCGCTCGAGCAGCTCACCGGCCACGCCGAGGCCATCCTCAAGAAGCTCGACCTGCCGTACCGCACCATCGTGCTGTGCACCGGCGACATGGGCTTCGGCAGCACCAAGACCTACGACCTGGAGGTGTGGATCCCCGCGCAGAACACCTATCGCGAGATCAGCTCCTGCTCGAACATGGGCGACTTCCAGGCGCGCCGCATGCAGGCCCGCTTCCGCGCGGGGCAGGGCAAGCCGGAACTGCTGCACACGCTCAACGGCTCCGGCCTGGCCGTGGGCCGCACGCTGGTGGCGATCCTGGAGAACTACCAGAACGCCGATGGCTCGCTGACGGTGCCGGCCGCGCTGCAGCCGTATCTGGGCGGCCTGACGCGCCTCGAACCCGAAGCGTAAATTTTCTCGCGCAAAGGGCTTGCGGTCGTGATGGACTTCACCCTATAATCTTGTTCTTCGCGACACGCGACCAAGTTACCGGAGAGGTGGCAGAGTGGTCGAATGTACCTGACTCGAAATCAGGCGTACCGGCGACGGTACCGTGGGTTCGAATCCCACCCTCTCCGCCAGCAGTAAGCAAAACCCCACGATTCCTCACCGGATCGTGGGGTTTTTGCTTTGGGGCAGCGCCCGGCATTCCGGCGAAGGCCAGGGCGCGATGCCGCGCGAACGATGCCCTATCATGTCGTTGCACCGAACCGGACCGCCTCTCCTCTCCATGACCCAGCCTGCTTCCCCATCTTCCAGTCCCGCCCACGCCGGCACGCCCGACGACTTCCTGCCGGGCATGCCATACCGCCATTACAAGGGCGGCGCCTATGCCATCGCGGGGCTCGGTCGTATCGAATCGGACCTCTCGCGCGTGGTGGTGTACGAGTCGATGCGCGACCGCACCGAATTGTGGGTGCGGCCGCTGGACGTCTTCACCGAAGCCGTGGCGACGCCGCAAGGCACGCAGCCGCGCTTCGCGCCGGACTGGCCGGTGGCGCTGGCCTGCCTGGATTTCCTGCCGCGCGCGGCGGTGCTGCAGGTGCTGGCCTGCTACGACGCCCCGTATCGTCGCTATCACGACCGCCGGCATGTGCTCGAGATGTTCGAGGTGGCGCAGGCGCGCGGTATCGCGCTCTCGCCTGCGCAGGCGCTGGCGGTGCTGTTCCATGACGCGGTCTATGTGCCGGGATGCGAGCACAACGAGGCCGCCTCGGCGGCGCTGATCGAGACCATGGCCAGCGGCGTGGAGGCGCAGGCGATGGCGCTGGCCGCGCGCATCGTGATGGATACCTGCGGGCATCATGCCTCGGTACCGGAATCGGGGGTCGTGCTGGACCTGGACCTCCATCGCCTGGCCGCGCTGCAGCCGCAATTCGATGGCTATACCGACGCCGTGTTCGAGGAGAACCGCGCCTTGCTGGCCAATCGTTCCGGCTTGTCCGGCGAGCCCTTGCATGCGGCGTTCCTGCAGCGACGCATTGCCTTCCTGCAGGCGATGGCCCGGCGCGACCGCCTCTTCCTCACCCCGGCCTTTGCCGATTGCGAGGCGCCCGCGCGCGCCAATATCGCGCGCATGGCCGCGGCGGGCTGAATCCGGTGGAGGCTGCCATGGTCGCCGCTCCTGCTCCCTGGCTGACACCGGGCACCGCGCTGGGCGTGGTAGGCCTGCTGGCCGTGTTCGCGCTGCTGGCGCTGTGCGTGGTGCGCGGCCTGCTGCTGGCGATCCGGCCGCTGGTGCGCCGGCTCGACGGCGCTCGCCTGCGCGGGCGCGAAGCGCTGCGCGCGCGATCCGCGCACGCATGGCCGCGCGTGGCGCGCCTGCTGGAGCGCGATATCGCCGAGCTGCTCCTGCTGGTCCTGGCCGGCGTGCTGCTGCTGGCCTGCGGCGCCGCGCTGCTGTGGCTGGGCACGTCGATCGCGCACGGCGCGCCGCTGGTGCGGCTCGACCACGCCGTGTTCGCGCAGTTGCGCGCGTGGCAGCAGGACTGGCTCGATACGGCCATGGTGGCCATCACCGAGCTCGGCGGCGCGCGCGTTTCCGTGGCGGTGGGGGTGACGGTGTTCGCATGGCTGGCGTGGCGTCGGGCCTGGGTGGCCGCCGCTTACTGGGTGGGCGCGCTGGTGGGCGCGCGCGCCTGCGTGATGGTGCTCAAGCTGGTGCTGGAGCGCAGCCGCCCGGCCAGCATCTACGGCGGCCTGGAGTCGTKTTCGTTTCCCAGCGGCCACGCCACCAGCAGCATGGTGACCTACGGCTTCCTGGCCTTCCTGCTGTGCCTGCGCCAGCCGTGGCGCATACGCATGCCGGTGGTGGCGCTGACGGCGGTCGCGGTGACGCTGATCTGCCTGTCGYGGCTGTACCTGGGCATGCACTGGCTGTCGGACGTGCTGGCCGGCTGCGCGCTGGGTCTTGCCTGGATCGTGCTGCTGGGTTGCGCATACCTGACGCTGCACGCGCCGGAGCGCCTGGCGCCGCTGCGCCTGGGCGCGGCCGCCGCGGCCGCGGTGCTGGTGGTGGGGACGTGGATCCTGGTGTTCCAGCTCGCCGGGACGGTGGAGCGCTACCGCCGCGCGCTCACGGCTGGAACGGCGCCGCCGGCGGCAGCTTCGAAACCAGGAGCTGGTCGATCTTGTGATGGTCGATGTCCAGCACTTCAAAGCGATAGCCCGCCACCTCGATGAATTCCGACTTCTTCGGGATGCGCTTGAGCGAGTAGATTACCAGCCCGGCGGCGGTGTCGACATAGTCCTCGCCGGGCAGCTCGTCGAGCTCCAGCGCCTTCTTCAGGTCCACCAGCGGCGTCACGCCGTCCACCAGCCACGAGCCGTCGTCGCGCCGCACGATCTGTTCGTCTTCGCTCGAGTAGATGATGTTGCCCATCAGCGCGCCGACGATATCGTCCAGCGTGACGATGCCCACCACCAGCCCGTACTCGTTCATCACCACCGCGAAGCTCTGGTGCATCTCGCGAAAGCGCGTGAGCGCCTCGGTGAGGGTCAGCGTGTCGGGGATCACCAGCACGTTCTTGTCGTGGTGCTTGCCGATATTGCCGATGTTGCCGATCACGCCGGTGGAATCGTCGGCCAGGAACATCTGCAGGATGTCCTTCGAATCGATGTAGCCCAGCACGTCGTCGAGGTTGTGCCCGCACACCGGGTACTGCGCATGCGGATGGTTGACTAGCTTGCGGCGCAGGCTGTCGGCGGGCTCGTCCAGGCCGATGTAGACCACATCGTCGCGCGGCGTCATCACCGCGGTGACGTTCTTGGCGTCCAGTTCGAACACGTTTTCGATCAGGTGGATCTCGTGCTTGTGCAGCACGCCGGCTTCCGCGCCGGCGTCCACCATGGCGGCGATGTCTTCCGATGTGATCTGGTCGATCTGCTTGGTGGGCAGGCCGAACATGCGCAGGGTGGCGTCGGCCGTGGCGTTGAACACCCAGACCAGCGGCTTGAAGATCTTGATCATGGTCAGCATGGGCCCGATCACCAGCAGCGCGCAGGGCTCGGGGAAGCTCATGGCGATACGCTTGGGGATCAGGTCGGCGAACTGGATGAACAGCAGCGTGACCACCAGGAAGGAACCGACGTTGGCGATCTGCCCGGCGACCGGCGCCTCGAAGTAGGGCAGCAGCGCCGAGTGCAGCAGGTCGGACACGTGCTTCTCGCCGACGATACCGGCGAGGATGGCCACGCTGTTGACGCCGATCTGCACGATGGTGAAGAAATTGCCGGGCTCCTCCTTGAGCAGCATGATCTTGGTGGCGCGGCGGTCGCCGCGCTCGGACAGCGTCTGCAGCTTGGTGCGGCGCGATGCGGTCAGCGCGATCTCGGAAGTCGAGAAGAAGGCGCTGACCAGGATGAGCAGAAGCAGGATTAGGGCAAACATAGGACTCGGGAAGCACCAGATGGGCGCCTCAGGCGCTCTGATAATGGTGCACGGCGCATATTGCTGTCAAATTTCACGGCTTGCGCAAGCGCTATTTCGGGACATGCTCCAAGCTGACCGCGGGCGCCTCCAGGCGCACGGGCAGCGTCGCCGCGAGTTGCCGTGCGGCGTCGGCGAACTGCGCGCACATGTCGTCGGCCAGGCTGGAACTGCCCCTGTGGCTGGCGCGCAGCGCCTGGATCTCGAACGCCAGCGCCGGCTTCACCGCATGCAGCGAGACCTGTCCGGGATTGGCGCCAAGCGCCGTGTACTGGTCGAGCAAGGTCAGGCCGAGGCCGGCATCGACCAGCGCCAGCGCCAGCGAGTAGGTCTGGACTTCCAGCATCGAACGCGGCTCGAGCGCATTGCGCGCCAGCGTCTGGCGCACCAGCAGGCCGAGCGAGCTGTTGTCGTCGTAGGCGATGAACGGACGGTCCACCAGTCGCTGCATCGGCACGTCGGCGCGCCGCGCGCGGGTCGACAGCGGTTCGCCGCGCGGCACCGCCAGCAGCATCTGTCCGCTGGCCACCGGTTCGCTGGCGATGGCCTCGTGGCGCGGCGGCGCGAAGGCGAAGCCCAGATCGATCTGGTTGGCCAGCAAGCCTTGCACGATCTCGTCGGTATGGTGGGTCAGCACCTGCACCTGCGTGTCCGGGTGGCGCGCGCAGAAGCGGCGCACGGCGGGCACCAGCAAGGGGTTGGCCAGGCTCGGCGTGGCGGCCACCCGCAGCCGGCCGGCACCTTTGTGGCGCAGGCTTTCCGAGACGCGCCGCACGCGTTCGATCTCGCCGTAGAGCCGTTCGACGTCGCCGTAGAGGGCATTGGCTTCCGGCGTGGCCTGCAGCCGGCCCTTGATGCGCTCGAACAGGCGGAAGCCGAGCGTGGCCTCGGCGTGCTGCAGCACGCGCGTCACCACGGGCTGGGACACGTGCAGCAGGCGCGCTGCCTCGCTGACGGTGCCGGTCAGCATGACGGCGCGGAAGACCTCGATCTGGCGCAGGCGCATCGGGACGGACGGGTACCTGGGAGCACCCATAGCCTAAAGACATATTCTGGCACGTATTCGCATTGGGCAAGCCGGCCGGGCTGGGCTACGCTGCGCGCATCGGATCGGACGGCAGCGGAGCAGGCAGGCAATGAAGGTTGTGATCGTGGGCGCGGGGGTGGTGGGGATGAGTACGGCCTGGCGGCTGGCGGCCGAGGGGCACGAAGTGAGCGTGCTCGAACGGTGCGCCGGCCCGGGCGAGGAAACCAGCTTCGCCAACGGCGGGCAGCTCAGCTACAGCTATGTGGCGCCGCTGGCCGGGCCGGGTGTGCTGGGCAAGGTGCCGGGCTGGCTGCTGCGCGCCGATTCGCCGATGCGCTTCCGGCCTTCGCTGGACCCGGCGCAATGGCGCTGGCTGGTCGCCTTCGCGCGCGCCTGCAACGCGGCCACCAGCGAAGCCACCACGCGCAAGCTGCTGCGGCTGGCCTTCTACTCGCGCGACCTGATGCAGGCTTTCGTCGACAGCGAGCCGGCGGACTTCGGCTTCGCGCGGCGCGGCAAGCTGATCGTGCACCGCGAAGCCGCCAGCTTTGACGCGGCCTGCCGCCTGCTCGACTACCAGGCCAGCCTGGGCTGCGAACAGCAGGCGCTGGACCGCGATGCCACGGTGGCGCTGGAGCCGGCGCTGGCCGGCATCCGCGGCGACATCGCCGGCGCCATCTACACGCCCAGCGAGGAGGTGGCCGATTGCCATCGCTTCTGCCTGTCGCTGGCATGGTTGCTGCGAGACCGTCCCGGCGTGTCGCTGCGCTTCGGTACCGATGTGCAGGGCATCGAGCGCCAGGGCGAGCGCGTCATCGGCGTGCGCACCGGCAACGGCATCGAGCAGGCCGACGCGGTGGTGGTGGCCGGCGGCATGGGCAGCGTGGCGCTGCTGCGCCCGCTGGGACTGCGTGCGCCGCTGTGGCCGCTCAAGGGCTACAGCATCACCGTGCCGATCCGCGACGGCGCCACCGCGCCGCACATCAGCATCACGGACTTCGCGCGCAAGATCGTCTATGCCCGTATCGGCAATACGCTGCGCGTGGCGGGCATGGCCGACCTGGTGCGCGGGGATACCGTCATCGATCGCAGTCGCATTGCCACGCTGGCCGGCGAGACCGGCGCGCTGTTCGGCGGCATGGCGCGGGACGCGGCGATGCCGGAGCTGCTGCAGCCATGGACCGGACTGCGCCCGGCCACGCCGAGCGGGTTGCCGCTGGTGGGGCAGTCGCGCCTGCGCGGGCTGTGGCTCAACATTGGCCACGGCGCGCTGGGCTTCACGCTGGCGATGGGCAGCGCGGGCCTGCTGGCCGACCTCCTTGCCGGGCGCAAGCCGGCGGTCGAGGCCGGGGATTTCAGCGCGGTGCTGGCGTGAGCCGGCCGGGCATCGAGGGTAGATCACAGTTGCACAGACATTGCGCCGCGTAGTCATATAGCCGCGCGGCCATGGCGCAGCAAATCGCGCAGAAGTACCGCAGCACAGGCCGGCAAGCGGCCTGGCAACGACACGAGCCGTCCCTTCAACCCAAGGAGAAAAACGAGATGAAACTGCACGCACGCCTGCCCCGCCTGAACAGGATTTCCCGCTGCCTGCTGGCGGCCGCCATGCTCGCGGGCGCCGCCGGCGCGGCCAGCGCCGACGACGGCGACACGCTGCGCAAGATCAAGGACACCGGCGTGATCTCGCTGGGCTACCGCGAGTCGTCGATCCCGTTCTCCTATACGAACGGCAAGGACGTGATGGGCTATTCGCACGAGATCCTGCTGCAGATCGTCGACAAGGTAAAAGCCCAGCTGCAGATGCCTGGCCTGCAGGTCAAGCTGATCCCGATCACCTCGCAGAACCGCATCTCGCTGATGCAGAACGGCACCATCGATATCGAGTGTGGCACCACCACCAACAATATCGAGCGGCAGAAGCAGGTGGCGTTTTCCAACAGCCTGTTCGTCTATGGCCTGCGCATGCTGACCAGGAAGGACTCGGGCGTGAAGGACTTCCCCGATCTGAAGGACCGCAACGTGGTGACCACCGCGGGCACCACCGACGAGCGCCTGCTGGTCAAGATGAACGGCGAGAAGGCCATGAACATGAACCTGATCAGCACCAAGGACCATGGCCAGTCCTTCCTGATCCTGGAAAGCGGCCGCGCGGTGGCCTTCGTCATGGACGAGCCGCTGCTCTACGGCGAGCTGACCAAGGCCAAGAGCGCCGGCGACTGGACCGTGGTTGGCACGCCGCTGCAGACCGAGAACTACGCCTGCATGTTCCGCAAGGACGATCCTTCCTTCAAGAAGCTGGCCGACGACGTGATCGCCGGGCTGATGACCAGCGGGCGTGCCGAGCAGCTCTACAAGAAGTGGTTCCAGTCGCCGATTCCGCCGCGCAATATCAACCTCAACTACCCGCTGTCCGCCGACATGAAGGATCTGTACGCCCATCCGAACGACAAGGCGTTCCAGTAAGCGGGCGTCCGGGCGAAGAGGGCAGGGCGGAGGGCACGGACCAAGGCGCGGACCAAGGCGGGGATGAAGGCAGGGACGAAGGCAAGGACGAAGGCAAGGACAGGCAGGGCGAATCGTTATTGCTGAGCGGCGCGGAGTTGCGGTAGGCTCCAAGCCGGACTACGCTCCTATGTGGGCCGCAATCGCGGCCGGCATGCAAGGGCGGACGGTATTCGCCGCGGGTGGCGCGGGCTCCGGTTGCGCGCTGCCTGTTCTGACTGGAGATTTTATGCGATCACTTCGTACCGGCTGCCTGCGGGCATTGTTCGCCGCCGCGCTGCTGGCGACCGGCGCCGCCGCCCAGGCCGCCGACCTGCTCGACACCGTGAAGCAGGCCGGCGTGCTGAGGATCGGGCTCGAGGGCACCTATCCGCCCTTCAACTACCGCGGCACCAGCAACCAGCTCGAAGGCTTCGACGTCGACGTGGCGAAGGGCGTGGCGACCAAGCTGGGCGTCAAGCCGGAGTTCGTCACCACCGAGTGGAGCGGAATCATTGCCGGGCTGCAGGCCGGCAAGTTCGATGTCATCGTCAACCAGGTCGCGGTGACACCGGCGCGCAAGCAGGTGCTGGACTTTTCCACGCCCTACGTCTACTCGGCGGCGCAGCTGATCCAGCGCAAGGACGACAAGCGCCAGTTCAAGTCCCTGGACGACCTCAAGGGCAAGAAGCTGGGCGTGAGCCTGGGCAGCAACTACAACGAGCTGGCCAAGTCGGTGGCCGGCATCGACGTCAAGACCTATCCCGGCGCGCCCGAGTACCTGCGCGACCTGGCCTCGCAGCGCGTGGACGCGGCGCTCAACGACCGCCTGATGATCGGCTACCTGATCAAGACCTCCAACCTGCCGCTGCGGCCCGGCGCCATCGTCGAAGGCGGCAGTTCCGAGGTGGCGATCCCCTTCCGCAAGGACAATCCCAGGTTCGCGCAGGCCATCGACCGCGCGCTCGACGACATGCGCAAGGACGGCTCGCTCGGCAAGCTGTCGGCGAAGTGGTTCGGCAGCGACGTGACCAAGCCAGTCAAGTAAGCGGGCGGCACCTCCTGCCTTAGTTCATGTCCGCTCTCCAGCTCGTCGTCGATTCGCTGCCAGTGCTGATGTAGGGCATGCTGCTCACCATCAAGTTCGCGCTGTCGTCGATGGCCTTCGGGCTGGTGATCGGCATCGTGGTGGCGCTGATGGGCATCAGCCACCGGGCCGTGCCGCGCGCGATCGCGCGCACCTATGTCAGCCTGATGCGCGGCACGCCGCTGCTGGTACAGATCTTCGTGGTGTACTACGGGCTGCCCGGCATCGGCATCGCGCTGGAGCCGACACCGGCAGGCGTGCTCACGCTCAGCCTGAACGTGGGCGCGTATCTTTCCGAGAGCATGCGCGGCGCCATCCAGGGGATCCCGCGCGGCCAGTGGCTGGCGGCCTACAGCCTGGGCCTGACGCAGGGCCAGACGCTGCGCTACGTGGTGGGCCCGCAGGCCCTGCGGCTGGCCGTGCCCAGCTTGTCGAACAGCCTGATCAGCCTGATCAAGGACACCTCGCTGGTGTCGGTGATCACGGTGACCGAGTTGCTGCGTACCGCGCAGGAAGTGATCGCGGCCACTTACCAGCCACTGCCGCTCTATCTTGCGGTGGCGGCCATCTACTGGGTGCTCAGCACGGCGCTGTCGCAGGTGCAGCGGGTGCTGGAGCGGCGCTTGTCGCTGCCGGGGCGGCACTAGGCGCTGACTGCCCGGGCAAAGAAAAAGCCAGCCCGAAGGCTGGCTTTTTCTTTGCCGGCGATACCACGGAACACGGAAGGCAAGTTTTTCTCCCCCTCTCCCATTTCATGAAAGAGGGGCAGGCGTGCCGTGCACCCTACGCCGCTTCGCCGATGCGCTTGGCGATATGGTCAAGCGCCTCTTCCACCTGGTCCACCAGGATCAGGCACAGGTCGCCGGGCTGCAGGTGCTCCAGGGCGGTATCGATGGCGAGGAATTCCCCCCGGATCTCTTGCACCGCGCTGGCGCGCTTTGCGCCCTCCAGGCCTTCGCGCAGCAAGGCCAGCACTTCGCCGTCTTCCCGCCCGCGCTGGCACTGGTCCTGGTACAGCACCACCTGGTCGAACACGCCGCCGAGGATTTCGGTCTGGCGGCGGATGTCGACGTCGCGGCGGTCGCCGGCGCCGCTGATCACCACCGAGCGGCGCTTGGCCGGCATGCCTTCGATGGCGTCGCACAGGGCCTGGATGGCGTCCGGGTTGTGGCCGTAGTCGGCGATCAGGGTGGCGCCCTTGTAGTCGAACACATTGAAGCGCCCCGGGGCGGTGGCCGCATCGTTGACGAAGGTGGCCAGGCCACGGCGGATCACTTCCCAGTCGATGCCGAGCGCCCATGCCGCCGCGGTGGCCGACATGGCGTTCTCGACCTGGAAGCCGATGGCGCCGCCGCGCGTGAGCGGGATGGAGGACAGCGCGAGGCGGACCTGGGTGTCGCCCTCGGCGGCCACGATATGGCCGTCCTCGACGAACACCACACGCTTGCCTTGCGCGCGGTGCGTGGCCATCACGGGGTTGTTCGTGTCGGCGGTGAAGAAGGTCACGGAGCCGGGGCAGGCATCGGCCATGCGCACCACCATGGGATCGGCCGCGTTGAGCACGGCCATGCCGTGCGGCGCCACGTTCTGCACGATGACGCTCTTGAGCACGGCCAGGTCTTCCACGGTGCTGATGTAGGACAGGCCGAGGTGATCGCCTTCGCCCACATTGGTGACCACGGCGACGTCGCAGCGGTCGAAGGCCAGGCCTTCGCGCAGCAGGCCGCCGCGCGCGGTCTCGAACACGGCGGCGTCCACGTCCGGGTGCATCAGCACATTGCGCGCGCTGCGCGGGCCGCTGCAGTCACCGGTGTCGATGCGCTCGCCCCTGATATAGACGCCGTCGGTGCCCGTCATGCCCATGCGCAGGCCGCTGGAGGCGAGCAGGTGGGTGATCAGGCGGACCGTGGTGGTCTTGCCATTGGTGCCCGACACCGCCACCACCGGGATGCGGCCGTCGTCGCCGTCGGCGAACATGGTGGAGATGATGGCTTCGCCAACCGCGCGGCCTTTGCCGTAGGACGGCTGCAGGTGCATGCGCAGGCCCGGCGCGGCGTTGACCTCGACGATGCCGCCGGCCTGTTCCTCGAACGGCTTGAGCACGGTTTCGCAGACTGCGTCGACGCCGCAGATATCGAGCCCGACCATCTGCGCCGCGGCCACGGCGCGCGCGGCCATGTCGGGGTGCACGTCGTCGGTGACGTCGGTGGCGCTACCGCCGGTGGACAGGTTGGCGTTGTTGCGCAGGACCACGCGGGTGCCCTTGGCCGGCACCGAGTCGGCGGTCAGGTTTTGCTTGGCCAGCGTAGCCAGCGCGATATCGTCGAAACGGATCTTGGTCAGCGAGGTGGCGTGGCCCTCGCCGCGGCGCGGGTCGCGGTTGACCTCGTCGACCAGTTCGCGCACGGTGTGCCTGCCGTCGCCGGTGACCTGCGGCGGATCGCGGCGGGCGGCGGCAACCAGGTGCTTGCCGACCACCAGCAGGCGGAAGTCGTGACCGGGGATATAGCGCTCGACGATCACGTCGGAGCTGATGTCGGCGGCAACCTCGAAGGCAGCGGTGACTTCCTCGCGGGTGCGGATGCGCACGGCCACGCCCTTGCCCTGGTTGCCGTCGCGGGGCTTGACCACCACCGGCGCGTTGATTTCCTGGGCCGCGGCCCAGGCTTCGTCGGCATCCGTCACGGTGCGGCCCAGCGGCACCGGCACGCCGGCGGCGTGCAGCAGGGTCTTGGTGAGGTCCTTGTCCTGCGCGATCGATTCCGAGACCGCGCTGGTCATGTCGGTCTCGGCAGCCTGGATGCGGCGCTGCTTGCTGCCCCAGCCGAACTGCACCATGCTGCCCTGGGTCAGGCGGCGGTAAGGGATGCCGCGAGCCACGCCGGCATAGACGATGGAGCCGGTGCTCGGCCCCAGGCGCACATCCTCGTCGAGCTCGCGCAGGCGATGCAGCGCATCGGCAAGGTCGAAGGGCATGTCGTCGCGCGCGGCGCGGCACAGCGTGGCGGCCAGTTCCAGCGCGAGCCGGCCGACTTCTTCCTCGCTGTACTGGACCACCACCTGGTAGGTGCCGGGTTCGACCGTGGGCGCGGTGCGGCTGAAGCTGACCGGGCAGCCGGCTTCGGCCTGCAGGCGCATCGCCGCGCATTCGAGCGCGTGCGCCAGCGACACCACGCCTTCGTTGTCGTCGGGCCGCAGCGGACCGACTTCGGGAAAGCGCGCGCGCAGGCGCTCTTCGAAGCCAGGCAGCTGGGCCAGGGTGTGGGCCTCGTCCGAACACGAAACGATGGCTTCGATGGCGGTGTGGCGGCACCACAGGTTGGGGCCGCGCAGGGCCCGGATACGTGAGACTTCCATGAAATCAGTTTCCTCTTGGATCCGTTCTTCTGCGGTCCGGATCAGGCGCGGCGGCCCGGCTGGCCCATCCACTGGTGGACCAGGTCGATCGTCGGCAGGGTCGAGCCTTCGTCGCACTGCAGGACCAGCAGGTCGCCGGCCACCACTTGTGCGAGCGCGGCCTCGATGGCCTGGCGGCGCGAGCCTTCGTCGATGATCTTGGTCACGCGGCGGCCTTCGTACAGGCCTTGCTTGAGCAGCGCGCGCGCCTCGGCATCGGGCAGGGGGCTCTCGACGGAGCGGTCCTCGCACAGGAAGACGCGGTCGAACGAGGCGCCCAGCACCTTGCCCTGCTTGACCATGTCTTCGTCGCGGCGCCGCAGTCCGGCGCCGTACGCCACCACGCGGCGTTCGGTCGGGAAGCGCTCCAGCGCCGCCACCAGCGCTTCCAGCGCGGGGGCGTTGTGGGCGTCGTCGATCACCACGATGGCGCCGTTGCGCTCGAACAGCGTGAAGCGGCCCGGCACGTCCACCTGGCCGACGTCGAAGGTCACCACGCCGGCGCGGATCAGGTCGTGCGAGATGCCCAGCGCCCAGCCGGTGGCCACTGCCGCCAGCACGTTCTCGACCTGGAAGGCCACGCGCCCGGCATAGGTCAGGGGGATGGCGGCGACATCGGTCAGCGGCGTCTCGCGGCTGCCGGTGGCCAGCACCACCTTGCCGTCGCGCACATACACGGTGCGGCGGCCGGCCGCGCGGTGCGCGGCGATGGCGGGCAGGTCGGCCGAGAGGCCGAAGAAGATCACGTCGCCATCGCACAGCTCGGCCATCTCGACCACCAGCGGGTCGCGCGCGTTGAGCACGGCCACGCCGCCGTCGAGCACCACGTCGACCTGCGTGCGCAGCACGTTGTACATCTTCTCGACTTCCTCGACGTAGTACTGGCCGAGGTGGTCTGGCACGTCGATATTGGTGACCACGCCGACCTGGCAGCGGTCATAGGCGAGGCCTTCGGAGAGGATGGCGCCGCTGTCGTTCTCGAGCACGGCGGCATCGACCGCGCGGTTCATCAGGATGCGGTGCGCGGCGTCCCAGTTGGCGCAATCGCCGCCTTCGACCCGGCGGCGGTCGAGGTAGAGGCCGTCGCTGCAGGCCAGGCCGGTGTGCTTGCCGGACAGTTGCAGCAGGCGCGCCACCAGCTTGGCCACCACGGTCTTGCCATTGGTGCCGGTGATGCCCACCACCGGGATGCGGCCGTTGTCGTCGCCTTCGCCGGCGGGGAACAGGTGGTCCACCACCGCGCGCCCGACCGGGCGCGCTTCGCCGTTGGAGGGCTTGAGGTGCATCAGCAGGCCGGGGCCGGCATTGACCTCGACGATGGCGCCGCGCTGCTCGGCCAGCGGGCGCGAGATGTCTTGCGCCACCAGGTCGACGCCGGCGATGTCCAGGCCCACCACGCGGGCGGCCAGCGAGGCATGCGCGGCCACGCTCGGGTGCACGCGGTCGGTCACGTCGAAGGCGACATTGCCGTTGCGCTGGATCAGCACGTGCTTGCCTTCCGGCGGCACGGAGGCGGCGTCGTAGCCCTGGCGCTTGAGTTCGAGGCGCGCGGCGGAATCCAGGCGCACCTTGTTGAGCGGGTGGTCCTCGGTGCTGCCGCGGCGCGGATCCGAATTGATCTGCAGCTCGATCAGCTCGTCGATGGTCGACTTGCCGTCGCCGGTCACGCTGGCGGTCTCGCCCATGGCGGCGGCGACCAGGCGGCCGCCCACCACCAGCAGGCGGTGTTCGTTGCCGAGCACGAAGCGCTCGACGATGACGCCGCTGCCTTCGTCGATGGCCACCGCATAGGCGGTCTCGACTTCTTCGCGCGTGGTCAGGTTGGTGAACACGCCGCGGCCGTGGTTGCCGTCATACGGCTTGACCACCACCGGCACGCCGATGTCCTCGGCGGCGTCCCAGGCGTCGGCGGCACTTTCCACCAGGCGGCCTTCGGGCACGGGCACGCCGCAGGATTCGAGCAGGCTCTTGGTCAGGTCCTTGTCGCGCGAGATGCTCTCGGCGATGGCGCTGGTGCGGTCGGTCTCGGCGGTCCAGATGCGGCGCTGGCGGCTGCCGTAGCCGAGCTGCACCAGGTTGCCTTCGGACAGGCGCAGGGCGGGGATGTCGCGGTCATCGGCGGCATCGACGATGCAGGCGGTGCTCGGGCCCAGGCAATGCCGGTCGACCAGGCGGCGCAGGTGGTCCACGGTCTCCTGGACGTCGTAGGGACGGTCCTCGATGGCAGCCATCACCAGGTCGCGCGCGGCGAACAGGGCGGCGCGGGTGACGTCTTCGTGCCAGGCCCGCACGATCACCTTGTAGACGCCGCGGATCGGGGTCTCGCGCGCCTTGCCGAAGCCGCCGGGCATGCCCGCCAGGTTCTGCAGTTCAAGCGTGACGTGTTCCAGGATATGGCCCGGCCAGGTGCCTTCCTTGAGGCGCTGGAGGAACCCGCCGCGCTCGCCGATGCTGCAGCGGTGCTCGATCAGCGAGGGCAGCCAGGTCGACAGGCGTTCGTAGAATCCCGGGATAGTGTTGGAGGGAAAATCCTCCAGTTCCCCGATATCGACCCACGCCTCCAGCACGGGCCGATATGTCCACATATTCGGGCCGCGCAGCGACATGACATCGAAAATCTCAATGTCCTTCTTTTTCATTGATTTAGCTTGAGGCAGTGGGCGAGTGCCCGAGAAATAGAAGCCTAACCTTTCACTAACGTTACAACGGTCAGCCGGTTGACTTTCTTGATTAAAAAGCGATTGTGCAATGCATCAGGACGCCCGTGCGTTTGGCCTTATGTATACTGCGGGCAAATTGACGGGCCGCCAGAGCGTGCCCGCCCTAAATTGTTTCAAGTTATGTCCATGCCAGGGACGCAGCATGCCGTGCCAACGATGACCCGACCTTCCTTGCCCGCGATTGATACCGACGCCCAGAACGAACCGTGGCGCAACGAACTCGGCACCCGCCTGGTGCCCGGCGAGGCCGTGCTGGCCTGGCTGGAGGTGGATCTCGACGCGAGGCTGCATTTTACCCAAGGCTGGGTACTTGTGACGGATCGTCGTCTGCTGGCACGCACGCCGGGCCAGGATGACTGGCAGGAATGGGCCATCGAGGCCGGATTATCGCTGCATCACATCGATCATGCCGGCGTCGGCACGCTCGAACTGCAGGGCGCCGGGCGGGTGCTGGCCAGCTGGCGCTACACGCTGGGCCACAACCCGGCCGCGCTGCGCCTGATCGACCAGTTCCATGCCCAGCGCGACCTCACGCAATCGGGCCGGCTGGGGCTGGCCGGTGCCGAGACCGAGAACATCTGCCCGACCTGCAAGGCGCCGCTGGCGCCGGACGACGAACAATGTCCGCAATGTAGCCGCGACCTGGAAACGCCGCCTTCGACGTGGGCACTGCTGCGTTTGTGGCGCTTTGCCCGGCCGTACCGCTTCGAATTGCTGGCCGGTTTCCTGCTGACGCTGCTGTCGACGGCCGCCACGCTGGTGCCGCCGTACCTGACCATGCCGCTGATGGACAATGTCCTGATTCCGTACCAGAACGGCGTGCCGATCGACCATGACCGGGTCAAGCTCTACCTGGCCGGCCTGCTGGGCGCCGCGCTGGTGGCGTGGAGCCTGGGATGGGCGCGCACCTACCTGCTGGCGCGCGTATCCGAGCGCATCGGCGCCGACCTGCGCACCACCACCTACGAACACCTGCTGCGCCTGTCGCTGGAGTATTTCGGCGGCAAGCGCACCGGCGACCTGATGGCCCGCATCGGCTCGGAGAGCGACCGSATCTGCGTGTTCCTGTCGTTGCATCTGCTSGAYTTCGCCACCGACGTGCTGATGATCGTCATGACGGCGGCCATCCTGATTTCCATCAATCCGTGGCTGGCGCTGGTGACGCTGGTGCCGCTGCCGTTCATCGCGTGGATGATCCACCTGGTGCGCGACCGCCTGCGCCACGGCTTCGAGAAGATCGACCGGATCTGGTCCGAGATCACCAACGTGCTGGCCGATACCATCCCGGGCATCCGCGTGGTGAAGGCTTTCGCCCAGGAAAAGCGCGAAGTGGAGCGTTTCCGCGAGGCCAACCGACACAACCTGGCGATCAACGACCGCGTCAACGCGGTATGGTCGGTGTTCACGCCGACCGTCACGCTGCTCACCGAGATCGGCCTGCTGGTGGTGTGGATCTTCGGCATCTGGCAGGTGTCGCATAACGCCATCACGGTCGGCGTGCTGGTGGCCTTCCTGACCTATATCAGCCGCTTCTACACGCGCCTGGATTCGATGAGCCGCATTGTCTCGGTCACGCAGAAGGCGGCCGCGGGCGCCAAGCGCATCTTCGACATCCTCGACCATGTATCGAGCGTGCCGGAGCCGGTGCGTCCGGTGCACCTGGAGCGCGTGGAAGGCGCAATCGAGCTGCGCGACCTGGGCTTCCGCTATGGCAACCGTGCCGTGATCCGCGGGCTCAACCTGTCGATCSMGCCGGGCGAGATGATCGGCCTGGTGGGKCACAGCGGWTCSGGCAAGAGCACGCTGGTCAAYCTGATCTGCCGYTTCTAYGAYGTSTCCGARGGGGCGATCCGCGTSGACGGCGTGGATATCCGCTCGCTGCCGGTGTCGGAGTTCCGTCGCCATATCGGGCTGGTGCTGCAGGAGCCGTTCCTGTTCTTCGGCACGATTGCCGAGAACATCGCCTACGGCAAGCCGGGCGCGACCCGCGAGGAAATCATCGGCGCCGCGCGCGCGGCCCACGCGCACGAATTCATCCTGCGCCTGCCGCACGGCTACGATTCGCTGGTGGGCGAGCGCGGGCAGGCGCTGTCCGGCGGCGAGCGCCAGCGCATCTCGATCGCGCGCGCGCTGCTGATCAACCCGCGCGTCCTGATCATGGACGAGGCCACCTCGTCGGTGGATACCGCCACCGAGAAGGAGATCCAGAAGGCGCTGGACAACCTGGTGCAGGGCCGCACTACCATCGCCATCGCGCACCGCCTCTCCACGTTGCGCAAGGCGGACCGGCTGGTGGTGATGGACCGCGGGCAGATCGTGGAAGTGGGCGGGCACGAAGAGCTGCTGGCCCGCGAAGGCGCCTACTACAAGCTCTACCAGGCGCAGGCCCGCAATGTCGACACCGACGCGGACCAGGATCTCGATACCGCCGAAGCGGTCAACGTGTAAGCAGGCGGCACTCATGCAGAAACACGAGCAGCAAAACGATCAACACGCCGTTCAACAAGCCGTTCAACAAGTCGATTTCAAGCTCTCCCGCAATGCCTTCGGCCGCCTGGTGATGACCATGGCGGACGGTGTCGTGCACGAAGGCGTGGTACCCGTGCGCGCGTTCCCCATTGCCGCGCCCGACGACGGCGTGGGCATGATCAGTACCGATGGCCGCGAGCTGGCCTGGCTGCCGCGCCTGGACAGCTTGCCCGCGCCGCTGCGCGAGCTGATCGAGGCCGAACTGGCCAGCCGCGAATTCATGCCCGAGATCCGCCGCATCCGTTCGGTGTCGACGTTCGCCACGCCCAGTACCTGGGAAGTCGAAACCGATCGCGGCATCACCTCGCTGGTGCTGCGCGGCGAAGAAGACATCCGCCGCCTGGCCGGCTCCACGCTGCTGATCTCCGACAGCCACGGCATCCACTACCTGGTACGCAACCTCACCGGCCTGGACAAGGCCAGCCGCAAGATACTCGACCGCTTCCTCTGAGCGCGCCGCCCGCGGCGCCGTGCATGCGGCCGGCAGCTGGCGCTCAATGCTTGCCGGTGAAGATCACGCCGGCCTGGCGGTCTGCGCGCATGGCGAACAGGTAGAGCTGGCCCAGGGTCGGCAGGCTGTGCGTGGTGGTCGGATCGTAGTAGGCGATACCCGTCATGGTCGTATTCGGATAGCGGCACGGCGCCGCGCCGAACTGCAGGTTCACGTTGTAGACCTTGCCCTGGCGCCGTGGCGTCGCGGTGCCGGTGAAGGTGCAGCCCGCGCCGGCGCTGACAGTGATGTTGCCCGTGGCATCGATATGCATGGCGATGCCGTCCGAACGCATGCCGGTGGTGTCGAGTGCCACCGCATTGCCCGCGTAGTCGCCTTGCAGCCCGTCGACGGTGGCGATGTAGTTGTAGTCGGTGCTGTAGTTGGCGGTGAACGATGTCTTGCGGGCGTTGCGGTAGGTCAGCTGCGTCTGCATCAGCGAACTGGGCACGAAGCGGCCGGTGAAATCGGCTGCCGCGAGGTTGTAGCCGGCAGCCTCGAGATTGAAGTCGAGCCCGTTGTTGTTGGTGGTGAGCGTATCGGCGTTGGTGCTGTAGTTGCCGGTGATGACGCCCATCGGTACGTCGGGTACGCCCGGGGACGAGTAGAAGATGTAGAAGGCGTTCTCGTCGAGCACGAGCACATTGACCCGCTGCCCATCCGGGGTAAAGCCGTTGAAGATGCCCGTGCCGATGGCATTGGTATCAGGTGCTGCCGGCACGGCCGGCGTGGTGGGCGTGGTCGGGGTCGTCGTGGCGGCCGGGGGCGTGCGTACCACCGCCAGCCCGCTATCGTTGTCGCCCGATCCGCCACATCCTGCGAGGGTCAGCGCGATCCCTGCAGCCCCGAAGATTCTCTTCATGTTGTCCGTTGCCCGTTCCTGTGTGCCGGGGCAAAGCCGACGCCGCCAGCCGGTCGAAAAAAATATCGACTGTAACAGATGATTACAATTTGCCGGCGAAGGCGGGGGATAGGGGACGGACCGGCAGGGCGCCGCCATTTTCGTGCGGCGTCGGCCAAAAGAAAGGCGCCCGCACTGGATGAGGCAGGCGGGCGCTGGAGGGATGCTCCGGAACGGCCGGTTTAAGGCAGGCCGGAAGGCCGACCCGGCTGGTATGCCGGGATGGCCTGGGGAGATCATGCCCCCTTCGCCAGCAAATGTGAATCAGACGACTCTCATTGTGCTGGGAAATTTTCGGCGCCGCGGGCGGCGGTGCGCGATGGCCTGCGACATGATGCCGGCACGATAGGGTGCCGGACACGGGGTGCCAGATATGGGGCCGGATATGGGCCCCGATATGGCGTCTACCATGGCCCCCGATTATGTCGGCCCCAAAAAATAAAACCCCGGGGATACGATCCTCGGGGTTTTGCATGATCCCGGCAATAACCGGAATCGAATATTGGTGGAGCCGGCGGGAATCGAACCCGCGTCCGCAAGCCCTCCACAGAGAGTTCTACATACTTAGTTCTGTCATTTGATTTAACCGGTGCATCGCGGACGAACACGCTCTACAACGACGAGTCACTAGATTTTCGTCCCCGGGTTCGTGACTCACCTGGGGCTTATCTGACGTAAATGACCTCGCGTAGTCTTGCGACTCTAGCCCGTCAGCGAGCCAGTGCGAGGACGGCCGCAATTAAGCGGCCAGTGCGTAACGTTCGTCGTTAGCAGTTATTGCATTCCCATTGATTAACGAGGTGACGGGTCCTCGGTATGCCCTCCACTGCTTTGTAACCCACGTCGAAACCAGGTCGGCCCCGTGTGAACAGTGTCAAGGAGTGGAATTGTACTCCGTTGTCGACCCGGCGTGTTGTCCCGCACGCGGCGCGTCGTCTCTATCGGCGCCGCGCGGCCGGTGTCAGCAGGGCGATCAGTTCGCTCGGATGGCGCACCAGATAATCGGCGCCCCATTCTTCGGGCGGCTCGCCTTCGCCGCAATAGCCGTAGGCGGCCGTGATGGTGGCCATGCCGGCCGCCTTGCCGGCCTGGATGTCGCGCAGGTCGTCTCCGACATACACGCAGCGCGCCGGCGCGACGCCGCTGACTTCAGCGGCGTGCAGCAGCGGGGCGGGATGAGGCTTGGCGTGCGGCGTGGTGTCGCCGCTGACCACGGCCGAGGCGCGCGGCGCCAGGCCAATCGCGGCCACCAGCGGGGCGGTGAAGCGGGTGATCTTGTTGGTGACGATACCCCAGCGGATGCCGGCCGCCTCGAGCGCGTCCAGCACCTCGCCCATGCCTTCGAAGAGATGGGTATGCACGGCGATATCCGCCTCGTAGTAGTCGAGGAAGGTATCGCGCAAGGCGGGAAACTCGGGGTCGGCGGGGCTCTTGCCGAAGGCCGCGCCGATCAGGCCCCGTGCGCCGTGCGATGCCACCGGGCGGAGCTTTTCATAAGCCACGGGCGGGCGACCGTGCTCGGTGACCAGCCGGTTGGCCGCCGCGGCGAGATCGGGGGCGGTGTCGGCAAGGGTGCCGTCGAGATCGAAGAAGACTGCGTCGAATGTCTGCATGTTCAGGCGGGCCGGCGGAATGCCATCAGGTAGTTCACGTCGGTGTCGCGGCCCAGCGAATAGACCTGGGTCAGCGGGTTGTAGCTCATGCCGCGCATCTCGATCAGCTCCAGGCCCGCATTGCGGGCGTAGCGCGCCAGTTCCGACGGCGTGATGAACTTGTCGTAGTCGTGCGTGCCGCGCGGCAGCATCTTGAGCACGTATTCGGCGCCGACCACGGCCAGCAGGTAGGCCTTGAGGTTGCGGTTGATGGTGGAGAAGAACACCGTGCCGCCGGGCCGCACCAGCGTGGCGCAGGCGCGCACGATGGACTGCGGGTCGGGCACATGTTCGAGCATCTCCATGCAGGTCACCACGTCGACGCTGGCGGGCATGCGCGCGGCAAGCGCTTCGGCGGCGATCTCCTCGTAAGTCACGGATACGCCGGACTCCAGGCTGTGCAGGTCGGCAACCCGCAGCGCCTTGGTGGACAGGTCGATGCCGCGCACGGTGGCGCCGCTGCGCGCCATGCTCTCGGCCAGGATGCCGCCGCCACAGCCGATGTCCAGCACCTGCTTGCCGTTCAGCCCGGCAATGCCGTCAATCCAGTCCAGGCGCAGGGGATTGAGTTCGTGCAGCGGCTTGAACTCGCTTTCCGGGTCCCACCAGCGGTGGGCCAGTTCGCTGAACTTGTCGATTTCCCGGGCGTCGGCATTCTTGCCGAGCAGGGTGGTTTCAACGGTCGGGTGGTGCGGCGGGGAGATCTGCGTCATGGGGTTTGGCGCGCGGCCGGTGCGGCAGCGAGAAAGCGGAGGGTATGCTGCACTGTATCAAAAAAAAAGCCCAGCTTGCGCTGGGCTTTTCTTCATCGGAAAGAATCCGATTAACGTGCGCTGCGGGTGCCGACCACTTCGACTTCCACGCGGCGGTTCGGCTGCTGGCAGGCGATTTGCGCCTTGCGGTTGCCCTTGCACGACTTCGGGTCAACCTTCAGCTGACGCTTGCCCTTGCCTTCCGTGTAGACACGGTTGGCTTCCACGCCCTTGCTCACCAGATAGGCCTTGACGGCTTCAGCACGGCGGATCGACAGGCGATCGTTGTACTTGTCCGAACCGAACGAGTCGGTGTGGCCAACGGCGATGATGACTTCCAGGGTGATGCCGGACAGCTTGGAGCCCAGGTCGTCCAGCTTTGCCTTGCCTTCGGGCTTCAGCACGGCCTTGTCGAAATCGAACAGGGTGTCAGCAGCGAACGTGACCTTCTCGCTGGAAACAACCGGAGGAGCAACCGGAGCCGGCGGCGGAGCTACCGGAGCGACCGCCGGAGCCAGGGCGCCGTCGCACAGGGCGTTGGCCGTGGCCGGGGTCCACGAACTGTCGCGCCAGCAGAGCTCGTTCGTGCCGTTCTTCCACACGTACTCGCTCGTACCGTTGCCCCAGTTATCGTTCACAGCCTTCTTTTCGTAGGGGACGGACTGGGCTTGAGCGGATGCAGCCATTACTGCGGTAGCTGCAACGAGCGCGAGCTTGGCAAATTTTTTCATATTTCTCCTCTCAGGATGAGATCACCGCAGGGTTACTGCGAGCAAATGGACGGAAACAAGTCATACATTCTTCGGAGTATAACATTCTCGATGCGGTGTATGCTCCACTTCGAACAATGTCTGGCTCTTCGCTGGGGAATTGTGCCACAAGGGTCGTTTCCTAAGAAGTAAATATATTCGATTCCATCAATGGGTTTTAGGCCTGTGGTGTTTGTGCAACATGGCCCTTGCGATGCCCGCAAACCCTTGCCTGGCCGGGCTTGCAGGTTTTTGGTCCCGCTTCCGGGCGGCGCTTCCGGGCCCCGCCGGAGGCCCGGAACCGGGGGTTGCCGCAGCCGCGGGGGAGGGGTGCCGGGCATGTTAGAATGCCACGTTGCCCAGCTGTCAGACGCCGTCCCGGCGAATGGCGATTCACATGGGCGCCTTCTGTTTAAATTCGCCGCATAACCCACGCCGCAATGGATCAATTCGCCAAAGAAACCCTTCCGGTCTCCCTAGAAGAGGAAATGCGCCGCTCCTATCTCGATTACGCGATGAGCGTGATTGTCGGGCGCGCGCTTCCCGATGTGCGGGATGGCCTGAAACCGGTACACCGGCGTGTGCTCTATGCGATGCATGAGCTTAACAACGACTGGAACCGGCCGTACAAGAAATCGGCGCGTATCGTGGGGGACGTGATTGGTAAGTATCACCCCCACGGCGACACCGCTGTGTACGATACGATCGTCCGCATGGCGCAGAATTTTTCGCTGCGATACATGCTGGTCGATGGCCAGGGTAATTTCGGCTCGGTGGACGGTGATAACGCCGCCGCGATGCGTTATACCGAAATCCGCCTTTCCAAGATTGCCCACGAGATGCTGCTGGACATCGACARGGAAACTGTCGATTTCGGGCCGAATTACGACGGCTCCGAAAATGAGCCGCTGATTCTGCCGGCGCGCATCCCCAATCTGCTGATTAATGGCTCGTCGGGTATCGCGGTGGGTATGGCCACCAATATTCCCCCGCACAATCTCAATGAGGTCGTCGACGGCTGTCTGCACCTGCTGCGTAATCCGCAGGCCACGGTGGACGAGCTGATCGAGCTGATCCCGGCGCCGGACTTCCCGACCGCCGGCATCATCTACGGCATCCAGGGCGTGCGCGAGGGCTACCGCACCGGCCGCGGCCGCGTGGTGATGCGCGCCAAGACGCACTTCGAGGATATCGACCGCGGCCAGCGCCAGGCGATCATCGTCGACGAGCTCCCCTACCAGGTCAACAAGCGCACGCTGCTCGAGCGCATCGCCGAGCTGGTGACCGACAAGAAGGTCGAGGGCATCTCGGATATCCGCGACGAATCCGACAAGTCCGGCATGCGCGTGGTGATCGAGCTCAAGCGCAACGAAGTGCCGGAGGTGGTGCTCAACAATCTCTACAAGCACACCCAGCTGCAGGACACCTTCGGCATGAACATGGTGGCGCTGGTCGACGGCCAGCCGCGCCTGCTGAACCTGCGCCAGATGCTGGAGTGCTTCCTGTCGCACCGGCGCGAAGTGGTGACCCGCCGCACCGTGTTCGAGCTGCGCAAGGCGCGCGAGCGCGGCCACGTGCTGGAAGGCCTGGCGGTTGCGCTGGCCAATATCGACGAGTTCATCGCCATCATCAAGGCTGCGCCCACCCCGCCCATCGCCAAGCAAGGGCTGATGAACAAGGCGTGGGATTCGAGCCTGGTGCGCGAGATGCTGGCGCGCGCCGAAGGCGATACGCCGGGCGGCCGTGCCTCTTATCGTCCGGATGGCCTGCCCGCCATCTTCGGCATGCAGGCCGACGGCCTGTACCGCCTGTCCGATTCGCAGGCCCAGGAAATCCTGCAGATGCGCCTGCAGCGCCTGACCGGCCTGGAGCAGGACAAGATCGTGCAGGAGTACCGCGACGTGATGGCGGTGATCTCCGACCTGCTCGACATCCTGTCGCGCCCCGAGCGGATCAGCACCATCATCGTCGAAGAGCTCACCGCCATCCGCACCGAGTTCGGCGACCTGCGCCGCTCGCACATCGAGCTCAACGCGACCGAGCTCGATACCGAGGACCTGATCACGCCGCAGGACATGGTGGTGACGCTGTCCCACAGCGGCTATATGAAGAGCCAGCCGATTTCCGAGTACCGCGCGCAGAAGCGTGGCGGGCGCGGCAAGCTGGCTACCACCACCAAGGAAGACGACTGGATCGACACGCTGTTCGTGGCGAACACGCACGACTACATCCTGTGCTTCTCGAACCGCGGCCGGCTCTACTGGCTCAAGGTGTACGAGGTGCCGCAGGGTTCGCGCAATGCGCGCGGCCGGCCGATCGTCAACATGTTCCCGCTGTCCGAAGGCGAGAAGATCAACGTCATCCTGCCGGTGCGCCAGTTCGACGCCGAGCACTTCATCTTCATGGGCACTGCCCGCGGCACCGTGAAGAAGACCGCGCTGACCGAGTTCTCCAACCCGCGCAAGGCCGGCATCATTGCTGTCGACCTGGACGAGGGCGACTACCTCATCGGCGCGGCCGTGACCGACGGCCAGCATGACGTGATGCTGTTCTCCGACGCTGGCAAGGCCGTGCGCTTCGACGAGAACGATGTGCGTCCGATGGGTCGCCAGGCACGCGGCGTGCGCGGCATGAACCTGGAAGACAGCCAGAGCGTGATTGCCATGCTGGTGGCGCCGGCCGAAACCAGCGACCAGGCCGGCACCGTCGGCAGCGTGCTGACCGCCACCGAGAACGGCTACGGCAAGCGTACGCCGATTGCCGAATACACTCGACACGGCCGCGGCACCAAAGGCATGATTGCGATCCAGACCAGCGAGCGCAATGGCCGTGTGGTGGCTGCCGCACTGGTGTCGCCGGACGACGAGATCATGCTGATCACGACCGGCGGCGTGCTGATCCGCACACGCGTGTCCGAGATCCGTGAAATGGGTCGCGCGACGCAAGGCGTCACGCTGATCAATGTGGACGAAGGCACCAAGCTGTCGGGTCTGCAGCGGATTGTCGAGAGCGATGCCGACAACGGCGTCGCGGGTGACGATCTCGACGCGGCCGAGGCGAGTGGTGCTGACGGCGCGGCGCCGGGCGAGCAGGCCGGTGCGCCGGACGGCACCCAGGCAGGCACGCCTGACACGGGATCGAATTCGTAAGTTGTTGCAACATTGAACCGCTGGCCGGAACTCGTTTGCCGGCCGTCGGACTAAAACGGACATATTTACCAGGGAGTCACAATGCTCAAGACCTATCGACGTATCGCTGTTCTGGCTGCCTTCGTGCCGGCCATGATGCTGGCCAACGCGGCGCAAGCCCAGGACGCCGACAAGACCGCTGCCATCAAGGAGCTCCTGACCGTCATGCAGGCCGACCAGGCCGTCAAGGGTCAGGCTGACAACTGGCAGCAGGGCGCCAAGCAGGAAGCGCCCATGGTCCTGGAGCAGGTACTTGTCGACAACAAGACCCTCAACGACAAGCAGAAGCAGGCTGCGGTCGACAAGCTGAAGAAGAACGGCGCGGTGCAGCGCATGGTGGATGGCGCCGGCCAGGCGTTCTCGACCGACGGCTTCAAGAGCGACGCCATGAAGGCGCACTACGACGCCTTCGGCAAGTACTACAGCGCGCAGGAAATCCGTGACCTGACCACCTTCCTGAAATCGGCTACCGGACAGAAGTTCATGGCCAACCAGGGCAAGGCCACCCAGGAAATCTGGGGCTCGATGATGCAGAAGTACGGCCCGCAGGTCGGCAAGTCGATGCGCGACGCCGCCGAGAAGGAAATCGCCGCTGCTGCGAAGTAAGCCCGGGCAACCGGCCGCGGGAGCGGGGCGCTGTCCTCGTCTGCCCATTGCGGCGCGGGTTTGAGGGATAATGGCTGCTTGGTTAACACCGGCAGCCATTTTTCATTCCATGAACGAACCCCAGAATCCCGCACTTGCCGCCATGATGCAGCGCGCCGTGGCCGAGCGTGTCTATAACTTCTCGCCCGGTCCGGCAGCGCTGCCGACCGAAGTGCTGATGCAGGCGGCCGAAGAAATGCTGTCATGGCACGGCACCGGGGTTTCGGTGATGGAAATGAGCCATCGCAGCCGCGAGTTCGAAGGCATCCAGGCCGAGGCCCTGGCCAACCTGCGCGAACTGCTGCATGTGCCGAAGAACTTCCGCATCCTGTTCCTGCAGGGCGGTGCCATCGGCGAGAACGGCATCGTGCCGTTGAACCTGATGCGCCGCGTGGACGCCGAGCGTCCGAAGGCGGATTTCGTCGTGACCGGCAGCTGGTCGGTGAAGTCCGAGAAGGAAGCGCGCCGCTATGGCGAGGTCAATATCGCCGCCAGCAGTGCCGCGCAGAAGTTCGCGCGCATTCCCGACGTGTCCCAGTGGAAGCTGTCCGACGACGCGGCCTACGTGCATCTCTGCACCAACGAGACCATCGACGGCGTCGAGTTCCAGGACGTGCCCGATATCGGCCAGAGCCGCGATGGCGGACCGGTGCTGGTGGCCGATGTCTCCAGCCATATCCTCTCGCGCCCGGTGGACTGGTCGCGCGTCCAGGTTGCCTACGGCGGCGCGCAGAAGAACATCGGCCCGGCCGGGGTGACCATCGTGATCGTGCGTGAAGACCTGCTGGGCCACGCGCATCCGCTGTGCCCCTCCGCCTTCAACTGGCGCGTGGTGGCCGAGCATGACTCGATGTACAACACGCCGCCGACCTAYKCSATCTATATCGCCGGSCTGGTCTTCAAGTGGCTCAAGGCCCAGGGCGGSGTRGGCGCSATCGAGCAGCGCAATATCGCCAAGTCGSRCGCGCTGTACCAGTTCCTGGACCAGAGCGCGTTCTATCGCAACGAGATCGATCCGGGCAGCCGCTCGCGCATGAACGTGCCGTTCTTCCTGGCCGACGAGTCGCGCAACGATGCGTTTCTGGCCGGTGCGCGCGCCAACGGGCTGGTCCAGCTCAAGGGCCACAAGTCGGTCGGAGGCATGCGTGCCAGCCTGTACAACGCCATGCCGCTCGAAGGTGTGCTGGCGCTGATCGAGTACATGCGCGAGTTCGAGCGCAGCGCGGCTTGATTTTCATGCGGTGACCTTGCCCGGCGGCAGTGGCGCGGCGCCGCCACACTGCCGGGCACCATCGCGCAGGGCTGCGCGCAGACCGCGCAAGCCGGCCATTTTCAGAGCCATTTCGCAATGAGGTGGCGAAGCGGATCCATACAATGACAAATCAAGACAAGCACATCGCGCAGGAGGCGGCGCCGCAGGACAATGCCGCTGCCGACAAGGCGCTCGGCGTCGAGCTGGCGCCGCTGCGCGAGCAGATCGACACGCTCGACCGCGAACTGCTCGCGATGCTGAACCGCCGTGCGCAACTGGCTCTCGACGTGGGCGAGGTCAAGAAAAAGTACGGCGCGCCGGTGTTCCGTCCCGAGCGCGAATTGCAGGTGATTCGCAAGGTGCAGGGCGCCAACCCCGGCCCGCTGCTCGACGAAAGCGTGGCATCGATCTGGCGCGAGGTGATGTCTGCCTGCCGCGGACTCGAGAAGCCGCTCGAGGTGGCCTTCCTGGGGCCGGCCGGCACGTTCTCCGAGCAGGCGCTGTACTCGCATTTCGGCCATGAGGTGAGCGGCGTGCCGTGCCCGAGCATCGACGAGGTGTTCCGCGCGGTGGAAGCCGGCACCGTGGAGTATGGCGTGGTGCCGGTGGAGAACTCCACCGAGGGCGCGGTGTCGCGCACGCTGGACCTGTTCCTGCAGACCTCGCTGAAGATCAGCGGCGAGATTGCGCTCAAGGTCCATCACAACCTGATGGCGTCGTCGCCGGACATGAAGGGCGTGACCGTGGTGCGGGCCCATGCGCAGGCGCTGGCGCAATGCCAGCACTGGCTCACGGCGAACTACCCGCACCTGGAGCGCCAGGCGGTGTCGAGCAACGCGGAAGCCGCGCGCATGGCAAGCGAGGACCCGACGGTGGCGGCGATTGCCGGCGAATCGGCGGCCAACCGCTACCACCTGCACCTGGTGCGCACGCATATCCAGGACGACCCGCACAACCGCACGCGCTTCGCGGTGATCGGGCGCTACGAGACCGAGCCCTCGGGCAGCGACCAGACCTCGATGATCCTGTCGGTGCCGAACAAGGCCGGCGCGGTGTACCAGTTGCTCGCGCCGCTGGCCGACAACGGTGTGTCGATGTGCCGCTTCGAGTCGCGTCCGGCGCGCAGCGGCGCGTGGGAATACTACTTCTACGTGGACGTGGAAGGTCACCAGCATGACGCCGCGGTGATGCGGGCGCTGGAGGAACTGCGCCGCAATGCGGCTTACTTCAAGGTGCTGGGCTCGTACCCGTCCAGCAGGTAGGGCATCACGTCAGAGCAACAAGAAAGCGAACAGCGAGGAGTCGATATGGCAGAGCAGGGCAAGCAATTCGGTCCGGATTACGTGCGTGCGATTTCCCCGTACGTGGCGGGCAAGCCCATTTCCGAGGTGGCGCGCGAGTTTGGCCTGGACGAGGCCGCCATCGTCAAGCTGGCGTCGAACGAGAACCCGCTTGGCATGCCCGATTCGGCGCGCGCCGCCATCGCTGCCGCGGTGGGCGAGCTGGGCCGCTACCCCGACGCCAACGGGTTCGAGCTGAAGGCCGCATTGTCGGCCCGCTTCGACGTAGACACGGAATGGCTCACGCTGGGCAACGGCAGCAACGACATCCTGGAAATCGCCGCGCACGCGCTGGTCAAGCCGGGCGAGTCGATCGTCTATGCCGAGCACTCCTTCGCCGTGTACGCGCTCGCCACACAGGAAGTCGGCGCGCGCGCCATCGAGGTCAAGGCGCGCGACTTCGGCCACGACCTGGACGCGATGGCTGCCGCCATCGCGCCGGATACGCGCCTGGTCTTCATCGCCAACCCCAACAACCCGACCGGCACCTTCCTGCCGGCCGCCGCCCTCGAAGCGTTCCTGGCCAAGGTGCCTGCCGACGTGGTCGTGGTGCTGGACGAGGCCTACAACGAGTACCTGGACGATGCGCAGCAGTACGACTCGGTCGCGTGGGTGCGCCGGTATCCGAACCTGCTGGTGTCGCGCACGTTCTCCAAGGCCTACGGCCTGGCCGGCCTGCGTGTCGGCTACGCGGTGGCCCAGCCGGCGCTGACCGACCTGCTCAACCGCGTCCGCCAGCCGTTCAACGTGAACAGCCTCGCACAGGTGGCGGCGATCGCGGCGCTGGGCGATGCGGCCTTCCTCAAGCGCAGCGCCGAGCTGAACCGCGCCGGCAAGGCGCAACTGGTGGCCGCGTTCGACCGGCTCGGCCTGCAATACGTGCCGTCCTCGGGCAACTTCGTGCTGGTGCGCGTGGGCGAGGACGACGGTGCCGGCGCGCGCGTCAACCTGGCGCTGCTCAGGCAGGGCGTGATCGTGCGCCCGGTGGGCAACTACAACCTGCCGAAGTGGCTGCGCGTGACCATCGGCCTGCCCGAAGAGAACGCCGCCTTCATCGCGGCGCTGGAAAAAGCGCTCAGGTAAAGGCACCCGGGCCGGCGCCGTCCCCGCGTCGCGGCCCGCCACCCGCGCATTTGGCGGCGCCGATGCCGGGCGGAGCGGATACAATGCCGGATTCCCGAACTTTCGTGCCTGGCAGCGTATTCCCGTGACCGATCCTGCGTCCGCCCCCTATTTTTCTCGTGTCGTCATTGTCGGCGTCGGCCTGATCGGCGGCTCGCTCGCGCTTGCGCTCAAGCGGGCCGGCGCGGTCGGCACGGTGGTCGGCGTGGGCCGCTCGCAGGCTGCGCTCGAGCGCGCCCTCAAGCTTGGCGTGATCGACGAGGCGGCGACGCTGGAAGAAGCCGCCAAAGGCGCCAGCGTGATCGTGCTGTGCGCGCCGGTGGCGCAGACCTTTGCGCTGCTGCACGCACTCGAGCCGCACCTGGAGCCCGCCACCATCGTGACCGACGCGGGCAGCACCAAGTCCGATGTGATCGTGGCCGCCAAGACCGCGCTGGGCGACAAGGCAGCGCAATTCGTGCCGGCGCATCCGATCGCCGGCCGCGAGCTGCACGGAGTCGAGGCCGCGCTGGCCGATCTCTACGACGGCAAGCGGGTCGTGTTGTGCCCGCTGCAGGAAAACTCCCGCCTCGATGTGGCCGCCGTGCGCGCCATGTGGGAGACCGCGGGCGCGCTCTGCCATGTGATGTCTGCGGTGCAGCACGACGCCGTGTTCGCCTCGGTCAGCCATCTGCCGCATTTGCTGTCGTACGCGCTGGTCGCCCAGGTGGCCAATGCCGAAGACGCGGCGCTCAAGCTCGATTTCGCCGGTGGCGGTTTCCGTGACTTCACGCGCATTGCGGCGTCCTCCCCGGAAATGTGGCGAGACATCTGCGTGGGCAACCGCGAGGCGATGCTCAGCGAGCTGACTACCTACCAGGCCATGCTCGCGCACCTGAAGACCCTGATCGAGAAAAGCGACGGCGCGGGCCTTGAACGCGTCTTCCAGCGTGCCAGCCAGGCCCGCCTTCAGTGGGGCGCGCAGCGTGCGCCTGCAGTCAACGTCGAACCCTGACCGCCACGTCCTTCGCGTCCTTCGCGTCATTCGCGTCATTCACACCACGGCGGCCCGCCATCGGCACGGCCGTCGCCCAACCCGCTTGCAGACCATGGAACACCTCACGCTCGGTCCCCTCACTCGCGCCTCTGGCACGGTTCGCCTGCCGGGCTCCAAGAGCATCTCCAACCGCGTGCTGCTGCTGGCGGCGCTCGCCGAGGGCGAGACCCGCGTATGCGACCTGCTCGATTCCGACGACACCCGCGTGATGCTGCAGGCGCTGCGCACGCTCGGCGTGGAATGGCGCCAGGAAGACGGCGTGTGCGTGGTGCGCGGCGTGGGCGGCAAATTCCCCGGCAAGGCGGCGGACCTGTTCATGGGCAATGCGGGCACCGCCATCCGCCCGCTGACCGCGGCGCTGGCCCTGCAGGGCGGCAGCTACAAGCTGTCCGGCGTGCCACGCATGCACGAGCGGCCGATCGGCGATCTCGTCGACGGCCTGCGCCAGATCGGCGCCAAGGTCGACTACCTGGGGACCGAGGGCTATCCGCCGCTGCAGATCTCGCCCGCCCAGATCCGCATCGATGCGCCCATCCGCGTGCGCGGCGATGTCTCCAGCCAGTTCCTGACGGCCCTGCTGATGACGTTGCCGCTGGCCGACGCGGCCGCCGGCACCATCGAGATCGAGATCGTGGGCGAGTTGATCTCCAAGCCCTATGTCGAGATCACGCTCAGCCTGCTGGCGCGCTTCGGCATCGACGTCAGGCGCGAAGGCTGGTCGCGCTTTATCGTTCCGGCGCGTGCCGCCTATCGCTCGCCGGGCGAGATCTTCGTCGAGGGCGATGCGTCGTCGGCGTCGTATTTCCTGGCCGCCGGTGCCATCGGCGGCGGCCCCTTGCGCGTGGAAGGCGTGGGCATGTCGAGCATCCAGGGGGATGTGAAGTTTGCCGAGGCGCTCAATCGCATGGGCGCCAATGTCATGGCCGGCGCCAACTGGATCGAGGTGCGCGGCACCGAGCGTGACGATGGCCGCCTGCGCGGCATCGAACTCGACTGCAATCACATTCCCGACGCCGCCATGACGCTGGCGGTGGCTGCGCTGTTTGCCGACGGCCCGACCACGCTGACCAATATCGCCAGCTGGCGGGTCAAGGAAACCGACCGCATCAGCGCCATGGCCATCGAGTTGCGCAAGCTCGGCGCGGAGGTGGAGGAGGGCGCGGACTACCTGAAAGTGACGCCACCGACCCAGTGGCTGACGCCGGCGGCCGGTATCGACACTTATGACGACCACCGCGTGGCGATGTGCTTTTCGCTGGCCGCGTTCGGGCCGCTGCCGGTACGCATCAACGAGCCGGGTTGCGTGGCCAAGACCTTCCCGGACTACTTCGACGTGTTCGCCACGGTGGCGCGCTGATCACCCGGCGCGGGCCGGGAGGCCCGCATACGCGCATGCGCGCCTGCCCCAGTAGCGGCCGGGCGCGGAATGCGCCACAGTATGGAATTGCGGTGTGAACGATGCCGCCTGCGCGCGGACGAAGGACAAGGAGGACTTGTCGTGGCGAATTCCCGTTCTGATTTAAGTATTCAATTTTTTGTTCTGTTTCAATAAGCAATGACTATTGTCGACGTCATCACAATCGACGGGCCCACTGCCTCTGGCAAGGGCACCGTAGCGCACAAGGTGGCCGATGCGCTCAGCTTCCACTTGCTGGACAGCGGGGCCTTGTATCGCCTTGTGGCGCTCGCCAGCGAGCGTGCAGGCATCGATATACAGGACATCGAGGCGCTTGCAAGGCTGGCTGCCCACCTCGATGTCAAGTTCGGCCCGGACCGGGTCTGGCTCAGTGGCGAGGAGGTCAGCCTGGCCCTGCGCGCCGAGGCGACCGGCAACCGCGCCTCGGCCATCGCCGTGCATCAGCCGGTGCGCGATGCGCTTACGGCGCTGCAGCGGGGCTTTCGCAAGCTGCCCGGGCTTGTCGCCGACGGGCGCGACATGGGCACCGTGATTTTCCCGGACGCCCGCCTGAAGGTATTCCTGACCGCAAGTGTCGAGGCGCGCGCTCGCCGGCGCTATAAACAATTGATTGATAAGGGAATTTCTGCTAATATCGAAGACCTTTTGCGTGACCTCGAGTCGCGCGACCTGCGGGATCGCACCCGCACGGCCGCGCCGCTGCGTCCCGCAACGGATGCAAAACTGCTCGATACCTCCGACATGACGGTGGATCAGGCGGTGGCGCAAGTGCTGCAGTGGTTTGCGGTGCAGGGTTCCTGACCCGCGCCCTGACCACTTCGCACTGAAGTGCCGGCAGCGCCCGCCCGAGCGGACCTGCCGGTGTTGTCCAACCTGACCCCGCTGCCCTGGCAGACTGTGCGCGATCCTCGCGCCGGCCCGAGTACTGCGGATTGATACTCAAGTTTATGTCCGACCTGCAAACTAACGAATCCTTTGCCGCACTGTTCGAGGAATCCGTCGCCCGCTCCAATATGAAGGCTGGCGAAGTGATTTCCGCTGAAGTCGTGCGCATCGACCACAACTTCGTGGTCGTCAACGCCGGCCTCAAATCGGAAGCCTTTGTGCCGGTGGAGGAGTTCCTGAACGACCAGGGCGAACTCGAAGTGCAGGCCGGCGACTACGTCTCCGTGGCCATCGACGCGCTCGAGAACGGCTATGGCGACACCATCCTCTCCCGCGACAAGGCCAAGCGCCTGGCATCGTGGCTGAACCTCGAGAAGGCGCTGGAAGACGGCGAGATCATCTCGGGCACGGTCACGGGCAAGGTCAAGGGCGGCCTGACCGTCATGGTCAACGGCATCCGCGCGTTCCTGCCGGGCTCGCTGGTCGACGTGCGTCCGATCAAGGACACCACGCCGTACGAAGGCAAGACCCTGGAATTCAAGGTCATCAAGCTGGATCGCAAGCGCAACAACGTGGTGCTGTCGCGCCGCGCTGTCGTGGAAGCGACCCTGGGCGAAGAGCGCCAGAAGCTGATGGAAACCCTGAAGGAAGGCGCCATCGTCAACGGTATCGTCAAGAACATCACGGACTACGGCGCGTTCGTGGACCTGGGTGGCATCGACGGCCTGCTGCACATCACCGACCTGGCATGGCGTCGTGTGCGTCACCCCAGCGAAGTGCTGTCGGTTGGCCAGGAAATCACCGCCAAGATCCTCAAGTTCGACCAAGAGAAGAACCGCGTCTCGCTGGGCGTGAAGCAGCTGGGCGAAGATCCGTGGGTCGGCATCTCGCGTCGTTACCCGCAAAGCACCCGCCTGTTCGGCAAGGTGACCAACCTGACCGACTACGGCGCGTTCGTCGAGATCGAAGCCGGCATCGAAGGCCTGGTGCACGTGTCGGAAATGGACTGGACCAACAAGAACGTTGCTCCGTCCAAGGTTGTCCAGCTGGGCGACGAAGTCGAAGTCATGGTTCTGGATATCGACGAAGACAAGCGTCGTATCAGCCTGGGCATGAAGCAGTGCAAGGCCAATCCGTGGGACGATTTCAGCCGTAACCACAAGAAGGGCGACAAGCTGGGCGGCCAGATCAAGTCGATCACCGACTTCGGCGTGTTCATCGGCCTGCCCGGTGGCATCGACGGCCTGGTGCACCTGTCCGACCTGTCCTGGCAAGAAACCGGCGAAGAAGCCGTGCGCAAGTACAAGAAGGGCGACGAAGTGGAAGCCGTGGTTCTGGGCATCGACGTCGACAAGGAACGCATCTCGCTGGGTATCAAGCAGCTGTCGGGCGATCCGTTCAACAACTTCATCTCGGCCAACGACAAGGGTTCCCTGGTCAACGGCACGATCAAGACGGTTGATGCCAAGGGCGCCGTGGTGCAGTTGGCTGATGACGTCGAAGGCTACCTGCGCGCATCCGAGATCTCGGCTGACCGCGTGGAAGACGCCCGCAACGTGCTGAAGGAAGGCGAGCAGATCACCGCTCTGGTTGTGAACGTCGACCGCAAGTCGCGCAACATCAACCTGTCGATCAAGGCCAAGGACAACGTCGAGCAGCAAGAAGCGATGCAAAAGTTCGCGGCTGACACCGGCACGGCTGGCACGACCAACCTGGGCGCGCTGCTGAAGGCCAAGCTCGGCCAGGACAACCAGTAAGCATTGGTTCACTCCTGCCAGCGGATGCCCATGACCAAGTCCGAGCTTGTCGAAAAACTGGCTGCCCGGTTCCCGCAGTTGTTGCTGCGGGATGCGGACATCTCGGTGAAGACGATCCTCGATGCGATGTCCGAAGCGTTGGCCGACGGCCACCGAATCGAGATTCGCGGATTCGGCAGTTTTGGTCTGAACCGGCGTCCGCCGCGCGTGGGGCGCAACCCCAAGTCCGGCGAACGTGTGCTGGTGCCCGAGAAACGGGTGCCGCACTTCAAGGCGGGCAAGGAGTTGCGCGAGCGGGTCGACCGCAGCCCGGTGCCACAGGCCGGTAACGGTGGTGCCGGTGCCATTGCCAACGGGAGTCACGTCGGCAACGGCAATGGCATCGCCAACGGCAACGGCCACGGCGCCGCGCCTGGGGCGGCACATGCGGCAACGCATGTCCAGTCCAAGCCGGCGACGGTTGCCGGCGGTGCGCTGCACGAGGATGCCGGGCTGAAGCTGGCCCGGTCCTGATTTGCTGCGATTCGCTCGCAACATGCCTGGATAGTCGAGAAAGCGCCCCTTATCGGGGCGCTTTTTCATTGTGTGGGCATACAAGACGTTACCGTTGGCACGAGGCGATTCCGCTACAATGCCGGAAATCCACCGGGGACTGCCCTGATAGCCGCATTGCCTGGGCCCGAGTTCCTACCTGTCGCATGAAGTCCGCATGATGTCCGCATGAAGCCCGCATGAAACTTGTCGCCTGGATCATCCGCATCGTCCTGTTCGCGCTGCTGTTCGTGCTGGCGCTGCGCAACACCGCCGACGCCTCGCTGCGGCTGTTTTTCGACGCAGTCTGGCGCGCGCCGCTGATCCTGATCCTGCTTGCCGCATTCGGCCTCGGTATCGTCGCCGCGCTCGCCGCCATTGCGCCCGCGCTGATGCGCCAGCGCATGGAAGTGGGCCGGCTGCGGCGTGCGCTCGGCGAGGCGCGCAGCCAGCCGGCCGCAAGCGATCCGCAGGCGGCCGCATCCGGCGTTCCCTACAACGTAGTCGGCCCGAAAGTCTGAGCCATGATTTTTGAAACCTGGTGGCTGCTTGCGCTGCCGCTGATCTTTGGCCTCGGCTGGATGGCCGCGCGCTTCGATGCGCGCCAGCTCCTGAGCGAGCAGGGCGCGCTTCCCCGTTCCTATTTCAAAGGGCTGAATTTCCTGCTCAACGAGCAGCCCGACCAGGCCATCGATGCCTTTATCGAAGTGGTGCGCCTGGACCCCGAGACCACCGAGCTTCACTTCGCCCTCGGTGCGCTGTTCCGCCGGCGCGGCGAAACCGAGCGCGCCATTCGCGTGCACCAGAACCTGGCCAGCCGCCAGGACCTGCCCGATGCAGAGCGCGAGCACGCCCTCTACGAACTCGGGCAGGACTATCTGCGCGCCGGGTTGCTGGACCGTGCCGAAGAGTCGCTGCGGCGGCTGATGTCGGGCCCCTACGCGGCGCCGGCCAAGCATGTGCTGCTCGAACTCTACGAAGTCGAGAAGGAATGGAAGAAGGCCATCGAGGCCGCGCGCGAACTCCAGCCGCTCGAGCAGAAGGACTACAAGGTGCAGATCGCGCAGTTCTGTTGCGAACTGGCGCAGGACGCGCTGCAGCGCAAGCAGCCAGAGGATGCGACCGGCTGGTTGCGGCAGGCCATCGAGGAAAACCCCGCCAATGTGCGCGCGCCGATGCTGCTCGGCGACGTGGCGATGGCGGCAGGCGATGTCACCGGCGCGCTGGGCCACTGGCTGGGCATCGAGAAGCAGGATGCGTCCTACCTGCCGTTGGTGGCGGATCGCGTGATCAAGGCCTATCGCCAGCTCGGTGATGAAGGCCGGGCCCTGGAGTGGCTGCGCGGCCTGCTCAAGACCAACCTGGCCCCGGAATTGCTCGACAGCGCCTATCGGACGGAGCTCGAGCTGCATGGTGCGGAAGCGGCCGCGACGCTGATGCGCGAGCAACTGCGCCGGCAGCCTTCGCTGCTGGCCCTGACCAAGTATTTCGAGGCCCAGGCCGCCGAGGTCGCGCAGGCGCAGGGTGCGCCCGCCGAAGTGGCCGCGGCCGGATCCGGCGCCGCCGCCGCGGTGGCGCAGCCCGACGCAGGCCAGGATCTCGCCCATGCGCAGGAGGTATCGGCGATCCGCGACCTGCTGCAGCATCGTACGCGCAACCTGGCGCGCTATACCTGCCGCGAGTGTGGCTTCCGCGCGCGATTGTTCTATTGGCAGTGCCCCGGCTGCAATCGCTGGGAAACCTATGCACCGCGCCGTTCCGAGGCGCTGGGCTGACGCCGTCGTAGCGCGCGCCAATCCCTATCTGGAGTACGAGTTATGAAAGTCACCGTTATCGGCAGCGGCTACGTCGGTCTAGTGACCGGCGCCTGCCTGGCAGAACTGGGCAACGATGTGTTCTGCCTGGATGTGGATGAGCGCAAGATCGCTCTGCTCAATGCCGGCGGCGTGCCGATCTACGAGCCGGGCCTGAAGGAGCTGATCCAGCGCAACCGCGAAGCCGGGCGACTGACCTTCTCCACCGACGTGGCGGCCAGCGTGGAGCACGCCGATGTGCAGTTCATCGCGGTCGGCACGCCGCCGGACGAGGACGGCTCGGCAGACCTGCAGTACGTGCTGGCGGCGGCGCGCAATATCGGCCGCCATATGACGGGCTTCAAGGTGGTGGTGGACAAGTCGACGGTGCCGGTCGGCACCGGGGATCGTGTCACGCAGGCCATCCGCGCCGAACTGGCTACGCGTGCGCTCGAAGATCTGCAGTTTTCGGTGGTGTCGAATCCCGAGTTCCTCAAGGAAGGCGCCGCGGTGGAAGACTTCATGCGGCCTGACCGCATCGTGCTGGGTTGCGACGGCGACGTCGCGGGCCGCCATGCCAAGGCCATCATGCGCCAGCTGTATGCCCCGTTCAACCGCAACCACGAACGTACCTTCTACATGGACGTGCGCTCGGCGGAGTTCACCAAGTACGCCGCCAATTCGATGCTGGCCACGCGCATCTCGTTCATGAACGAGCTGGCCAACCTGGCCGACGAGGTCGGCGCCGATATCGAGCTGGTGCGCATGGGCATCGGTTCCGATCCGCGCATCGGCTATAGTTTCCTCTATGCCGGCGCCGGTTACGGCGGCTCATGCTTCCCCAAGGACGTGCAGGCACTGATGCGTACCGCGAGCGCGCACGGCAAGCCCATGCGCGTGCTGGAGGCAGTGGAAGCGGTCAACGAGGCGCAAAAGCAGGTGCTGGCCGACAAGGTCGTGCGCCGCTTCGGCGAGGATCTCGCAGGCCGCACGTTCGCGTTCTGGGGCCTGGCGTTCAAGCCGAACACCGACGATATGCGCGAGGCGCCGTCGCGGGTGCTGGCGCGCGCACTGGTTGCACGCGGTGCGTCGCTGCGCGTGCACGATCCGATCTCGATGGAGGAGGCTCGCCACGCGCTGGAGGCAGACCTCGCCGATATCGAGGGCGGCTTTGCCCGCGTGCATTTCAGCGAAGCGCAGATGGATACGCTGGACGGCGCCGACGCGCTGGTCATCCTCACCGAATGGAAGGTCTTCCGCAGCCCGGATTTCAACCAGATCAAGCGCCGCCTGAAGGCACCCGTCATCTTCGACGGCCGCAATCTGTACGAGCCCGAGGCCATGCAGGAAGCAGGCATCGAATACCATGCGATCGGGCGGCCGACCACGACGCGCTGAACCGAGAAAACCAACGGGAACGACAAGCCGACGCCCTGGCTGACGGACCGGGCCGCGTTGCCAAGGATTCCATGAGCAAGAACCACATTCCGCTGCAACAGATCAATCAATCCCGCATCCTGGTGACGGGCGACATGATGCTGGACCGCTACTGGTTCGGCGACGTGGAACGCATCTCGCCGGAAGCGCCGGTGCCGGTCGTGCAGATCAAGCGCAGCGACGAACGGCTCGGCGGCGCCGCCAACGTGGCGCGCAACGCGGCCGCGCTGGGCGCCACGGTCGGCATGCTCGGCGTGGTGGGCGACGACGAGCCCGGCCGCACGCTGGAGACGCTGCTGGAGGCCAGCCATGTGCAGCCCTACCTGCACCGCGACCGGAGCGTCAACACCACCATCAAGCTGCGCGTGATGGCGCACCAGCAGCAACTGCTGCGCGTGGATTTCGAGAACCCGCCGGCGCACGAAGTCCTGCTCTCCGTGCAGGACCGCTTCCTGGCCCTTGTGAAGGAATACAAGGTGCTGGTGCTGTCCGACTACGGCAAGGGCGGGCTGGCGCACGTGGGCCGCATGGTGGAAGCCGGCCGGGCGGCCGGTTGCCTGGTGCTGGTCGATCCCAAGGGCGACGACTACTCGCGCTATCGCGGCGCCACGCTGATCACGCCCAACCGCGCCGAGATGCGTCATGTGGTGGGTGCCTGGAAGACCGAATCGGACCTCACCATCCGGGCCCAGAACCTGCGCCGCGAATTGCATCTCGATGCGCTGCTGCTGACGCGTTCGGAAGAGGGCATGACGCTCTACACCGAAGCGGAAGTGCTGCATGTTTCGGCCCAGGCGCGCGAGGTCTACGACGTATCGGGCGCCGGCGACACCGTGATCGCCACGCTGGCGACCATGCTCGGGGCCGGCGTGCCGCTCAAGGAAGCCGTGCAGCACGCCAACCGCGCCGGCGCCATCGTGGTGGGCAAGCTCGGCACGGCCGTTGTCACCTATTCTGAATTGTTCGGCTCGCAGGCGCAGGGCGCGGCGCTGCCTTCCGGCTCGAACGAGCCTTCACGCACATGACCATCATCGTTACCGGCGCGGCCGGATTCATCGGCAGCAACCTCGTCAAGGGCCTCAACGAACGCGGCGAGGACAATATCGTCGCCGTCGACAACCTGACGCGCGCAGAGAAATTCCACAACCTCGTCGACTGCGAGATCCTCGACTACGTGGACAAGACCGAATTCCTCGCGCGCTTCGCCCGTGGCGAGTTCGGCAAGGTGCGCGCGGTCTTCCACGAGGGCGCCTGCTCGGACACCATGGAGCACGACGGCCGCTACATGATGGAGAACAACTACCGCTATACGCGGGCGCTGATGGAAGCCTGCCTGGAGCAGGGCACGCAGTTCCTCTACGCTTCGTCGGCGGCGACCTACGGCGCTTCGCAGGTGTTCAAGGAAGACCGCGAGCACGAGCAGCCGCTCAACGTCTACGGCTACTCCAAGTTCCTGTTCGACCAGGTGGTGCGGCGCACGCTGCCGTCGGCTTTGTCGCAGATCGTGGGCTTCCGCTACTTCAATGTCTACGGCCCGCGCGAAGCGCACAAGGGACGCATGGCTTCGGTGGCGTTCCACAATTTCAACCAGTTCCGCGCCGACGGCACCGTGAAGCTGTTCGGCGAATATGGCGGCTACGGCCCGGGTGGCCATACGCGCGACTTCGTGTCGGTGGAAGACGTGGTGAAGGTCAACCTGTTCTTCCTCGAGCACCCGGACAAGTCGGGGATCTTCAACCTCGGCACCGGCAACGCGCAGCCCTTCAACGACATCGCCACCACCGTGGTCAACACGCTGCGCGAAGCCGAGGACAAGCCCCGGCTGAGCCTGGACGAGCTGGTGCAGGAAGGACTGGTCGAGTACGTCAAGTTCCCCGATGCGCTGCGCGGCAAATACCAGTGCTACACGCAGTCGGACATGTCGCGACTGCGCGCGGCAGGCTACAAGGACGCGTTCTACACGGTCGAGGAAGGCGTGTCGCGCTACTGCCGCTGGCTGCTGCAGCGCAAAGCCTGAGGCGGGAGAGATCAGGCCATCGACGCGCGCTTCGGCGCGCGTTTTTTTGGCTTGCGGCGGACACACCTTGGTAGCCGAGGTGAACATTTGTTGCAGGACGCGCCAACGCTGCCGCGCGCTCCTATCCTCCGTGTTGCCGCGTCCAGCGAGGGCGCGGCTACCTTCACAACGGATAGGAGAATCTCCATGCGCAATCAGGCAATCAAGGTACTCAAGCTGGTTTCCGGGCAGGCACTGCTGGCCCTGGCGCTGTGCTTTTCGCTGATGGGCGCGGCCCATGCCGCGGTCGATGTCAATACGGCAGACGAGACTTCGCTGGTGACGCTCAAGGGCATCGGTCCGGCCACCGCGAGCACCATCGTCGCCGAGCGCGCCAAGGGTGGTCCCTTCAAGGATGCGGCCGACCTGGCCGACCGCGTCAAGGGCCTTGGGCAGAAATCGGTGGCGCGGCTGCAGGAAGGCGGCATGACCATCGGCGCCGCGGCCGCACCGAAGCCGGCCGCGGTTGCGGCAAAGAAGGATGCCAAGGTCGCGGACAAGGCGCCGGCCAAGCCCGCCAGATAAGCGGGCGCGGCTGCCGCCACCAAGGCAACCCGCCCGTCGTACCGAAGAAGCCCCGGCCGTGTCCGGGGCTTCTTTGCGTTCATGCACCAAAAGCGCGGTCGAGCCGCTGGTACGGCTCGTGCTAGTCCGGATGGCTTCGCACGATCGCGGCTGCACGGTATCATGCGGACGCCCGCGCAGGCCGAGCCGGCCGCGCGGCAAGGACAAACCAAATCGAGCCGGACCTGCCCGCGCGCGGGCGGCCAGGCCAAGGACAGAAAAGGGAGCTGGACAATGGGAAATGATGAGGACGCGGGATTCCTGCCCAAGTGGCGGCTGAAGACGCATGGCGTGATCGCGCCTGACGAGCGGCTGCCTGCGGGGCAGACCGTCCTGGCCGGCATCCAGCACGTGGTGGCGATGTTCGGCTCGACGGCGATCGCGCCGATCCTGATGGGTTTCAATCCCAATATCGCGATCCTGTTTTCCGGTATCGGCACGCTGATTTTCTTCTTGTGCGTGCGCGGGCGGGTGCCGAGCTACCTGGGCTCGAGCTTCGCCTTTATCGCGGTGGTGATTGCCGCCACCGGCTACGCCGGCAGCGGCCCCAACCCGAACATACCGGTGGCGCTGGGCGGCATCATCGCCGCGGGCGCGCTCTACCTGGTGATCGGTCTCGTGGTGCAGGCGGTGGGATACCGCTGGGTCGAGCGGCTGATGCCGCCCGTGGTGACCGGCGCCATCGTCGCGGCCATCGGCCTGAACCTGGCGCCGGTGGCGGTCAAGGCCGTGAGCGGCGCCGCGCTCGACACCTGGGTTGGCCTGGCCACGGTGCTGGCCGTTGGCATGGTCGCCGTGCACGCGCCTGGCATGCTGCGCCGGCTGCCGGTGCTGGTCGGCGGGCTGTTCGGCTATGCGCTGTATTACGTTTGCACCAATGTCATGGGACTGGGCAAGGCCATCGATTTCTCCGGCGTGGCCGCGGCGAGCTGGTTCGGCCTGCCGGTCTTCACCTCGCCGGTATTCCAGGCCAGCGCCATGCTGCTGATCGCACCGGTGGCGATCGTACTGGTGGCCGAGAATCTCGGGCATATCAAGGCCATCAGCGTGATGACCGGGCGCAATCTCGATCCGTACATCGGGCGTGCCTTCATCGGTGACGGCATTGCCACCATGATCTCCGCGGGCGGCGGTGGTACCGGCGTGACCACCTATGCCGAGAACATGGGCGTGATGGCCGTGACCCGGATCTACTCCACGCTGATCTTCGTGGTGGCCGCGGTGGTGGCGCTCATCCTGGGCTTTTCTCCCAAGTTCGGCGCGCTGATCCTGACCATCCCGGGTCCCGTGATCGGCGGCCTGACCATTGTCGTGTTCGGGCTGATTTCCGCCACGGCAGGGCGCATCTGGGTGGAAAACAAGGTGGACTTCTCCAGCTCGCGCAACCTGATCACGGTGGGCGCCACGCTCACCGTGGCGGCCGGCGACCTGACCCTGAAGCTGGGCGGCATGGCGCTGGGCGGTATCGGTACCGCCACTTTCGGCGCCATCCTGCTGTATCACCTGCTGGGCGGCAGCAAGAGCGAATCCGACGCCTGATGACCGTGCCGCGGCGGCCCGGGCGGCGAGGGTCGCCCGCCGCGCAGCCAACGCGGGTATTACGACTGGATTACAATGTCCGCCGACATTTGGAATCCCCGCTCACCATGGCCTACAAGACGATCGAAGACACCATCGGCAATACGCCGCTGGTGCAACTGCAGCGCATCCCCGGCGCCGCCGGTGCCCCGCGCGGCAATGTCATCCTCGGCAAGCTCGAGGGCAACAACCCGGCCGGGTCGGTCAAGGACCGGCCGGCGGTGTCGATGATCGCCCGCGCCGAAGCGCGCGGCCGCATCAAGCCGGGTGATACGCTGATCGAGGCCACCTCGGGCAATACCGGCATCGCGCTGGCCATGGCGGCCGCCATCCGTGGCTACAAGATGGTGCTGATCATGCCCGAAGACCTGAGCATGGAGCGCCGCCAGAGCATGGCCGCCTATGGCGCCGAGATCATTCTCACGCCGGTCAAGGGCGGCATGGAGTACGCGCGGGACCTGGCTGACTCGATGGAGCGCGATGGCCGCGGCGTGATCCTCGACCAGTTCGGCAACCCGGACAATCCGCTGGCCCACTACGAGACCACCGGCCCCGAGATCTGGCGCGAAACCGAAGGACGCATCACTCACTTCGTCTCCGCCATGGGCACCACCGGCACCATCACCGGCGTGTCGCGCTTCCTGAAGGAGCAGAGCGCGGCGGTGCAGGTGGTCGGCGCGCAGCCGGCCGAGGGCTCGCGCATTCCCGGCATCCGCAAGTGGCCGGAGGCGTACATGCCGAAGATCTACGATCCCAAGTACATCGACCGCACCGAACTGGTCAGTCAGGGCGATGCCGAGCACATGGCCCGCCGCATGGCGCGCGAGGAAGGCATCTTCTGCGGGATCTCGGCCGCCGGCGCGCTGTGCGTGGCACTGCGCATCGCCGAAGAGGTGGAGAACGCCACCATCGTCTTCGTGGTGTGCGACCGCGGCGACCGCTATCTCTCGACAGGGGTGTTCCCGGCCTGAGGCCCGCGCCGCACGCACCGCACGCGCCAGCAAAAAGCCCCGCTCGGATCACGGCGGGGCTTTTTGTCTTCTGTGGTCGGCGGCGGCAGGTGCCGCCGGCGCTCGGGGTCAGCCCATCGCCGACTTGACCGCCTCGCCCAGCTGGTACACCGCCAGCGCGTAGAAGAAGCTGCGGTTATAGCGCGTGAGCACGTAGAAATTGCGCAGGCCCAGCATGTAGTCGGTGGTTTCGCCGGGCGTGGGCAGGTCCACCACCAGCACGCCGGTCTCGCCTTCGCGCGCCAGGTCGATCGGTTCGTCCACGCGCAGGCCGGCCTTGAGCAACTGGTTCAGCGTGCGGGTGGGCCACGGCTCGCCGTCTGCGGCCGCGGTGGCGATGCCGCGGCTGCCCTCGTCGGGGGCAAGGCGCCAGACCACCGGGCGGCCCTGTTCCCAGCCGTGCAGTTGCAGGAAGCGGCCCACGCTGCCGATGGCGTCGGTGGCGCTGTTGCGCAGGTCGATGTGGCCGTCGCCGTCGTAGTCGATGGCGTAGTCGCGCAGGCTGGTCGGCATGAACTGCGGGATGCCGACGGCGCCGGCGTAGGAGCCCAGCACCGAGAACACATCGGTGTTGGTGTCGCGGCACCACAGCAGGTAGTCCGCCAGCTGGTTGCGGAACAGCGTGGTGCGCGCGTCGCGGTTCGGGGTGTCCGGATAGTCGAAGGCCAGCGTGGAGAGCGAGTCGATCACGCGGAACGTGCCCATGTCGCGGCCATAGATGGTTTCGACGCCGATGATGCCGACGATCACCGAAGCCGGCACGCCGAACTCGGCCTCGGCGCGGCGCAGGGTGTCGCGGTTCTGCTGCCAGAAGCGCACGCCCGCGTTGATGCGGATGGGTTCGATAAAGCGCGAGCGGTATGCGCGCCAGCTCTTGCGGCCCGGCGTGGCGGGCGGCATGATCAGGCGCGCTACCGTGGACGAATAGACGGCCTGCCCGAACCAGCCTTCGAGCATGGGGCGGGCGAAGCCATGGCGCGCCACCATTTCGTCGATGAAGGCGCGGCTCTTCGGGTTGTCGCGATAGCGGCCCGGCTCGATCTCTTCCTCGCGCACGCTCACACGGCGCTTGCCGGCGGCAAGCAGTGCGGGAGAAACGCCGCACAAGCTCAATGCGGCAGCGGAAAGCGCAGCTCCCAGCAAGGGGCGGCGCAGGGAGCGCTGGGTTTCGGTCATGGTGTCCTTTGCAAGTCGCTGCGAGTATAGCGGATGGTGCCCGCGCGGCACCTCGCTGGGTGCCCGGCGCGGCATGTGCTAACGTAGCGATTGGAGACCACGATAAAGCTATAAGCCATGCCGACAGGCTATTACACGCATCCAGAATTCCTGCTGCATGAGATGGGGCATTTCCATCCGGAATGCCCGGAGCGCCTGCAGGCCATAGAAGACCAGCTGATCTCGCACGGCATGGATGGTTTGCTCGACCGGCGCGATGCCCCCGCCGCGACCGCAGAGCAGATCGGGCGCGTGCACCGGCCGGAGTACGTGGCCAGCCTGGCCGCCGCCAGTCCCGCCAGCGGCTATCACCCGATCGACCCCGACACGCTGATGAACAGCCACACGCTGGCCGCCGCCACGCACGCGGCCGGCGCCGCGGTGGCAGCCACCGACGCGGTCATCGCGGGCGAGATCGAAAATGCCTTTTGCTGTGTGCGCCCGCCCGGCCATCATGCCGAGCCGGACCATGCGATGGGCTTTTGCTTCTTCAACAACGTAGCGATCGCCGCGCGCCACGCGCTCGCGGCGCACGGCCTGGAGCGCGTGGCGATCGTCGATTTCGACGTGCATCACGGCAACGGCACCGAGGCCGCGTTCCGCGGCGATGCGCGCGTGCTGATGTGCAGCTTCTTCCAGCACCCCTTCTATCCCTACAGCGGCACCGAGCATATCGCCACCAATATGTCGAACATCCCGCTGCCGGCCTATACCAGCGGCATGGCGGTGCGCGAAGTGGTGGAGACGATCTGGCTGCCGCGCCTGAACGAGTTCAAGCCGCAGATGCTGTTCATCTCGGCGGGCTTCGATGCCCATCGCGAGGACGACCTCGGGCAGATGGGGCTGGTCGAGCAGGACTACGCCTGGATTACCGCGCAACTGATGGAAGTCGCCCGCACGCATGCCAAGGGACGCATCGTCAGCTGCCTGGAAGGTGGCTACAACCTCAGCGCGCTCGGCCGCAGCGTGCTCGCGCACCTCAAGGTGCTGCTCGAGCAATAGACAACAGGAGAAGGCCTGCCATGGCAGATACCGATAACCGCCATGCGGCGTCGCTGCTGAGCGAAAGCCTCGATGCGCCCGGCGTGCTGCGGCTGACGATGAACCGTCCCGAAGCCTTCAACGCCTTGTCCGAGGGCCTGCTGGACGCGCTGACCGCCGCCTTCGCGCGCGTCGCGGCCGATGCTTCGGTGCGCGTGGTGGTGCTGGGCGGGGCAGGGCGAGCCTTCTGCGCCGGCCACGACCTGCGCGAGATGCGCGCCAGCCCGTCGCACGACTACTACCGCCGCCTGTTCGACCGCTGCACGCGCATGATGATGGCGATCCACAAGATGCCGCAGCCGGTGATCGCGCGGGTGCAGGGCGTCGCCACCGCCGCCGGCTGCCAGCTGGTGGCCATGTGCGACCTGGCCGTGGCGGCGGATGACGCGCGCTTCGCGGTATCCGGCGTCAATCTCGGCCTGTTCTGCGCCACCCCCGGGGTGGCGCTGTCGCGCAACCTGTCGCGCAAGCAGGCGCTGGAGATGCTGCTGACCGGCGACATGATCGACGCGACGGAGGCGCGCACGCGCGGGCTGGTCAATCGCGTGGTGCCCGCCGACGGCCTCGATGCCGAGGTCGCGCGCCTGGCCGCCAGTATCTGCGCCAAGCCGGCCGCCGCGGTGGCTGCCGGCAAGGGCCTGTTCTACCGCCAGCTCGAGATGGGCATCGAGGCCGCTTACCAGCTGGCCGGCCAGACCATGGCCTGCAACATGATGGATCCCGCCGCGCTGGAGGGTGTCCAGGCCTTCCTGGACAAGCGTGCGCCTTCTTGGCGTGGCGAATAAACTGCTTTTTATTGTCTTATATGCCTTGAACATATAAAGACATCGGCAAAAAGTCGTTTCTGGTATGAAGCGGATCGCTTAAAATGCGAGCTTCGCCTAAAAATAAAATGCGGCAACAGCGCTTGAGACATTCTCGCCTGTTGCCGTTTTCTTTTCACATGATCGAACTGCAAGGTCTATCGCAGCGCTTCCCCGGCGGGTCGGGCGAGGTGCATGCATTGCGGGATGTCAGCCTGTCCATCGCGCCGGGCGAGGTGTTCGGCATCATCGGCCGCAGCGGCGCCGGCAAGAGCACGCTGGTGCGCGCCATCAACCTGCTCAACCGCCCCAGCGCCGGCCGCGTGATCGTCGGCGGCCAGGACCTGACGGCGCTCGACAGCGGCGCGCTGCGCCAGGCCCGCCGCGACATCGGCATGATCTTCCAGCATTTCAACCTGCTGTCGTCGCGCACCGTGTACGACAACGTGGCGCTGCCGCTGGAGCTGGCCGGCAAGTCCAGGAACGAGATTTCCGCGACGGTGCTGCCGCTGCTGGAACTGGTCGGCCTGACGGCGCTGAAGGACCGCTATCCCGCCCAGATCAGCGGCGGGCAGAAGCAGCGCGTGGGCATCGCCCGTGCGCTGGCCAGCAAGCCCAAGGTGCTGCTGTCGGACGAGGCCACCTCGGCGCTCGATCCGGAAACCACGCGCGCCATCCTGGAGTTGCTCAAGCAGATCAACCGCGAACTGGGCCTGACCATCGTCATGATCACGCACCAGATGGAAGTGATCAAGCAGGTCTGCGACCGTGTCGCCGTGCTGGAAGCCGGCCAGGTGGTCGAGACCGGCCGCGTGATCGACGTCTTCCTGCGCCCGCGACACGAGGTCACGCGCGCCATGATCGGCGATGTGATTGCCCAGGAACTGCCGGCAAGCGTGCTCAAGCGCGTGGAAAGCCGGCTTGGCAACGGCCGCGACCATGTCTACCGGCTGGCCTTCACCGGCGAAGGCGTGGACCAGCCGGTGCTGGCCCAGGCCATCCGCCGCCATGGGCTGGACTTCAATATCCTGCACGGGCATATCGACGAGATCCAGGGCCAGGCCTTCGGTTCGCTGGCCATCATGGCCACCGGCGAACCCGCCGACGTCAAGGCCGCGATGGCATTCCTGCAAGAACAAGGCGTGGTCGTGGAGGAGATCGAGCATGTGGTCTGAAATGTTTGATCTGTTCGTGACCTCGTTCAACGAGACCTTGCTGATGGTGGGCATCTCGGGCGTGGTCGGCTCGCTGTTCGGCGTGCCGCTGGGCGTGCTGCTGCACCTGACCAACCGCGGCGGCGTGCTGTCGCACCCGCTGTTCAACCGCACCATCGGCGTGGTGGTCAACGCGGTGCGCTCGATTCCCTTCATCATCCTGCTGGTGGTGGTGATCCCGTTCACGCGCTTTATCGTCGGCTCGTCGATCGGCACCACCGCGGCCGTCGTGCCGCTGACCATCGCCGCCATTCCGTTCATCGCGCGACTGGTGGAAAGCGCGCTGCGCGAGGTCGACAAGGGTTTGGTGGAGGCCGCCCAGTCGATGGGCGCGACCACCGGCCAGATCGTGATGAAGGTGCTGCTGCCCGAGGCCATGCCCGGCATCGTGGCCGGCCTGACCATCACCTTCGTGAGCCTGGTCGGCTATTCGGCCATGGCCGGCGCCATCGGCGGCGGCGGGCTGGGCGACCTGGGCATTCGCTACGGCTACCAGCGCTACATCACGGAAGTGATGGTGGCGGTAGTGCTGATCCTCATCGTCTTCGTGCAGGCGGTGCAGAGTTTCGGTGACTGGCTGGTGCGGCGCATCAGCCACAAGTGAGCGAGGCGCGCGGCAGCGCGCAACAAAAGAAATCAGGGCAATCGAGAAATCGAGCCATCCAGAAATCGAGAAACAAGGAAGTCAGACATGCAACGTCGTAACGTGCTGCAATGGATCGCCGGCGCCGCCATTGGCGCCACCCTGGCCACTGGTGCCATCGCCCAGGAAAAGCCGATCAAGATCGGCGTCACCGGCGGCCCGCACGCCCAGATCATGGAGCAGGTCAAGAAGGTCGCCGCCAAGGACGGCCTGAACATCCAGGTCGTCGAGTTCAGCGACTACATCCAGCCCAATGCCGCGCTGGCCGCCGGCGACCTCGACGCCAACAGCTACCAGCACCTGCCGTACCTGGAAGCGCAGATCAAGGACCGTGGCTACAAATTCACCCACATCGCCTTCACCGTGACGTTCCCGATGGGCGTGTATTCCAAGAAGCTCAAGTCGCTCGACCAGCTCAAGGAAGGCGCGCGCGTGGGTGTGCCCAACGACCCCACCAACGGCGGCCGCGGGCTGCTGCTGCTGCAGAGCAAGGGCGTCATCAAGCTGCGCCCGGATGCAGGCCTGAAGGCCACGCCGCTGGACATCGTGGCCAACCCGAAGAAGATCAAGATCGTGGAGCTGGACGCAGCGCAGCTGCCGCGCTCGCTGGATGACCTCGACGCCGCCGCGATCAACGGCAACTATGCCGAGTCCGCTGGCCTGTCGCCGATCAAGGACGCCATCGCCATCGAGGGTCCGAAGGGCCCCTACGCCAACCTGATCGCCATCCGCGAAGCCGACAAGAACAAGCCCTGGGTGGCCAAGCTGGTGAAGGCTTACCACTCGCCCGAGATCAAGCAGTATGTGCAGAGTACGTTCAAGGACTCGGTGATTACCGCCTGGTAAGCTGAAAAAAACCGCCAGACCTGCGTGCTCCAGGGCATTCTGCAGCACAATGGCGCAAGGTTTTCACGTTGCCGGGCTATGCCCGGCAATTCTTTACCGATAAAATAGTACGACCGTTCGAAAAACAAGAGAGCCGCCAACCCGGTGGTTATAATGGCGGGCGAACCAAATTTCTGACTATCGACTATCAGTGGAGTGAGCGCATGAAAGTACTCGTCGCAGTCAAGCGCGTGGTGGATTACAACGTCAAGGTCCGGGTGAAGTCGGACGGCACGGGCGTGGATCTGGCCAACGTCAAGATGAGCATGAACCCGTTTGACGAAATCGCCGTGGAAGAAGCGGTGCGCCTGAGGGAAGCCGGCGTGGCGACCGAGGTGATCGCCGTGTCGTGCGGCGTGGCGCAATGCCAGGAAACCCTGCGCACCGCGATGGCGATCGGCGCCGACCGCGGCATCCTGGTCGAGTCGAGCGAAGACCTGCAGCCGCTGGCCGTGGCCAAGCTGCTCAAGGCGCTGGTCGACAAGGAGCAGCCGCAACTGGTGATCCTGGGCAAGCAGGCCATCGACGACGACTCCAACCAGACCGGCCAGATGCTGGCCGCGCTGGCTGGCCTGCCGCAAGCGACCTTCGCCTCCAAGGTGACCGTTGCCGACGGCCGTGCCTCGGTGACGCGTGAAGTGGACGGCGGCCTGGAAACGCTGTCGATCAAGCTGCCGGCGGTGGTGACCACCGACCTGCGCCTGAACGAGCCGCGCTACGTGACGCTGCCCAACATCATGAAGGCCAAGAAGAAGCCGCTCGAGACCGTCAAGCCCGAGGACCTCGGCGTCGACGTCGCGCCGCGCCTGAAGACCGTCAAGGTCGTCGAGCCGCCCAAGCGTACCGCGGGTGTGATGGTGCCGGACGTTGCGACGCTGGTGCAGAAGCTGAAGAACGAAGCCAAGGTCATCTGAGCGCCAGGAGATAAAACATGACTGCACTCGTCATTGCTGAACACGACAACCAAACCATCAAGTCCGCCACGCTGAACACGGTGACGGCTGCCGCCCAGTGCGGCGGCGACGTCCACGTGCTGGTGGCCGGCGCCAACGCGAAGGCTGCCGCCGACGCGGCCGCCAAGATCGCCGGCGTGTCCAAGGTGCTGCTGGCCGACGCCGCCTACTTCGGCGACGGCCTGGCCGAGAACGTGGCCGAGCAGGTGCTGGCCATCGCCAACGACTACAGCCACATCCTGGCCCCCGCGACCCCCTACGGCAAGAACATCCTGCCGCGCGTGGCCGCCAGGCTGGACGTGGCCCAGCTGTCGGACATCACCAAGGTCGACAGCCCGGATACCTTCGAGCGCCCGATCTACGCCGGCAACGCGATCTCGACCGTGCAATCGTCGGACAAGGTGAAGGTCATCACCGTGCGCGGCACCGGCTTCGACGCCGCTGCTGCCGACGGTGGCTCGGCCGCCGTGGAAAGCCTGCCGGCCGTGGCTGACGCGGGTATCTCGCAATTCGTCTCGCGCGAAGTCACCAAGAGCGACCGCCCCGAACTGACCGCAGCCAAGATCATCGTGTCCGGTGGCCGTGGCGTGGGCTCGGGCGAGAACTACACCAAGGTGCTGACGCCGCTGGCCGACAAGCTGAACGCCGCCATGGGCGCCTCGCGCGCCGCGGTGGACGCCGGCTTCGTGCCCAACGATTATCAGGTCGGCCAGACCGGCAAGATCGTCGCGCCGCAACTGTATATCGCCGTCGGTATCTCCGGCGCGATCCAGCATCTGGCCGGCATGAAGGACTCCAAGGTGATCGTGGCGATCAACAAGGATGCCGAAGCGCCGATCTTCTCGGTGGCCGACTACGGCCTGGTGGGCGACCTGAACGTCGTGGTGCCGGAACTGGTGGCGGCGCTGGGCTGATCGCAGGGTTCGGCCGCCGCCAGGCGCGCCGGACCGGGCCAGGGAGTACAAGCCGTTCCGGGCCCGCCCGAGAACGGCTTTTTTATACATATCGGAGACATCGATGACCTACCGTGCCCCGCTCAAGGACATGCTGTTCGTGATGAACGAACTGGCTGGCCTCGACGCAGTCAGCAAGCTGCCCGGCTTCGAGGACGCCACGCCGGAGACGGCGCAGGCGGTGCTCGACGAGGCGGCCAAGTTCAACGAACAAGTCTTGGCGCCGCTCAACCGCATCGGCGACACCGACCCCAGCAGCTGGAAGGACGGCGTGGTCACGACCACGCCCGGCTTCAAGGAGGCCTTCCGCCAGTTTGGCGAGGGCGGCTGGCAGGGCGTGCTGCATCCGCAGGAATTCGGCGGCCAGGGCCTGCCCAAGGTCATCGCCACCGCGTGCAACGAGATGCTCAATACGGCCAATCTCTCGTTTGCCCTGTGCCCGCTGCTGACCGACGGCGCCATCGAGGCCTTGCTGACCGCCGGCACGGACGCGCAGAAGGCCACCTTCCTGCCCAAGCTGATTTCGGGCGAGTGGACCGGCACCATGAACCTGACCGAGCCGCAGGCCGGTTCGGACCTGGCAGCCGTGCGCACGCGCGCCGAGCCGCAGGGCGACGGCACGTTCAAGGTCTTCGGCACCAAGATCTTCATCACCTACGGCGAGCATGACATGGCACAGAACATCGTCCATCTCGTGCTGGCGCGCACGCCGAGCGCGCCCGAGGGCGTGAAGGGCATCTCGCTGTTCATCGTGCCCAAGTTCCTGGTGAACGAAGACGGCTCGAACGGCGCGCGCAACGACGTGCATTGCGTGTCGATCGAGCACAAGCTCGGCATCAAGGCCAGCCCCACCGCGGTGCTGCAGTTCGGCGACCACGGCGGCGCCATCGGCACGCTGGTGGGCGAAGAGAACCGCGGCCTCGAGTACATGTTCATCATGATGAACTCGGCGCGCTTCTCGGTCGGCATGCAGGGTATCGCCGTGTCCGAGCGTGCCTACCAGCAGGCCGTGGCCTTTGCCCGCGAGCGCGTGCAGAGCCGCCCGGTCGACGGTTCGGCGCGCGAGGCGGTCACCATCATCCACCACCCCGACGTCAAGCGCATGCTGATGACGATGCGCTCGCTGATCGAAGGGGCACGCTCGGTGGCCTACGTTGCCGCGGCCGCTTGCGACACGGCGCACCAGCATCCGGACGAGGCCGTGCGCAAGCAGAGCCAGGCCTTCTACGAGTTCCTGGTGCCTATCGTCAAGGGCTGGAGCACGGAGCTGTCGATCGATGTCACCAGCCTTGGCGTGCAGGTCCACGGAGGCATGGGCTTCATCGAGGAAACCGGCGCTGCGCAGCACTACCGCGACGCGCGCATCCTGCCGATCTACGAAGGCACCACCGCCATCCAGGCCAACGACCTGGTCGGCCGCAAGACCCTGCGCGACGGCGGTGCCGTGGCGCGTGCCATCTGCGCGCAGATCGCGGAAACGGAAGCCGCACTGGGCAAGCAGGATGGCGCGGCGTTCGCAGCGGTGCAGGCGCAGCTGGCCAAGGGCCGCACGGCGCTGGAAGCCGTGGTGGCGTTCGTGGCGTCCAATGCCAAGGCGGATCCCAACGCCGTGTTTGCCGGCAGCGTGCCTTACCTCAAGCTGTGCGGCATCGTGTTCTCGGGCTGGCAGCTCGGCCGCGCCATGCTGGTGGCACAGGCAAAGCGCGGCGAGGATGCATCGTTCCATGACGCCAAGATCGCCACGGCGCATTTCTTCGCCGAGCACATCCTGTCGCAGGCATCGGGTTTGCGCGATGCCGTCGTGGCGGGCGCCGCGCCGGTCAATGCCTTGAGCGAAGCGCAGTTCTGACCTGTTCGTGCGCAAGCAAAAGGCGGCCCCGCGGGGCCGCCTTTTTTTACGCGCGAGCCCGGATCGCTCAGGCCACGGCGGGGCGGTGCACGGCGCGCGTGCCCGGCTGCTTCACATAGCGTGCCACCGACAGGTCGTCGGCGCGAATGGCGGGCGAGGTACCGGACACCAGGTCCGACAGCAGCTTGCCCGAGCCGCAGGCCATGGTCCAGCCCAGCGTGCCGTGCCCGGTATTGAGCCACAGGCCCTTGAGCGGAGTCGGGCCGACGATGGGGGTGCCATCCGGCGTCATCGGGCGCAGGCCGGTCCAGAACGTGGCGCGGCTGACATCGCCGGCGCCGGGGAACAGGTCGGTCACCACATGCTCCAGCGTGCGGCGCTTGGACGGGTCCAGCGAACGGTCATAGCCGACGATCTGGGCCATGCCGCCCACGCGGATACGGTCGTCGAAGCGCGTAATGGCAACCTTGTAGGTTTCGTCGAGCACCGTCGACACCGGGCTGCGGGTTGCATCGGTCATCGGCACGGTGATCGAGAAGCCCTTGAGCGGGTAGACCGGCAGGTTCGAGAGGCCCGGCAGGAAGTTCTTCACGAAGGGCGTCGACCAGCTGCCCAGCGCTACCACCACCAGGTCCGCCATCACGGGCTGGCCACCCACCATGGCGCCGGTGACCGCGTCGCCCTTGGTGAGCAGGCCGTCGATGGAGCGGTTGTAGTGGAACTGCACGCCCAGGCTCTCGGCCATGGCCGCGAGTTGCGTGGTGAAGAGCTGGCAGTCGCCGGTTTCGTCATTGGGGAGCCGCAGGCCGCCGCTCAGCTTTTGGCTGACGGCGGCAAGGGCCGGTTCGCTGGCGGCGAGGTCCTCGCGCGATAGCAACTGGTAGGGCACGCCGGCCTGTTCGAGCACGGCGATGTCCTTGGCCGCGCCCTCAAGCTGCTCGTCGGTGCGGAAGACCTGCAGCGTGCCTTGCTGGCGTCCTTCGTAGGCAATGCCGGTATCGGCGCGCAGGGCGCGGATGCAGTCGCGGCTGTATTCGGCCAGACGCACCATGCGTTCCTTGTTGATGGCGTAGCGCTCGGCCGAGCAGTTCATCAGCATCTGCCACATCCATTGCAACTGGAACAGGGTGCCGTCCGGACGGATGGAGAGCGGAGCATGCTGCTGGAACATCCACTTGATGGCCTTGAGCGGCACGCCCGGCGCGGCCCAAGGCGAGGCATAGCCCGGGGAGATCTGGCCGGCGTTGGCAAAACTGGTGCCCAGCGCGGGCGCGGCCTCGCGGTCGATCACGGTGACTTCATGGCCGGCGCGGGCCAGATACCAGGCGCTCGTCACGCCAATCACACCACTGCCAAGGACAAGGACGCGCATAGTCGGGGGCTCTCAACCAGAAAGTAAGTCAGATAAAGTATTTATCTCTATACTATTGAAATATGTGCAGTCATAGTTATCGTAATTTTCAGAGAAACAGGATTTACTCATGAGAACAAGTCGTCAGCCCCTGCGCAGCCTGGACCGGCTCGACCGCAAGATCCTGGCGCTGCTCCAGGCCGATGGCCGCATGTCGATGAAGGAGCTTGCGGAAGCCGTGGGGCTGACCATCACGCCCTGCATCGAGCGGGTCAAGCGCATGGAGCGCGACGGGGTCATCATGGGCTACTACGCGCGGCTCAATCCCGCGCTGCTGGGCAGCGGCCTGCTGGTCTTCGTGGAGATCTCGCTCGGCAACAAGTCGGGCAATATGTTCGAGCAGTTCCGCCGCGAGGTATCACGCATTCCCGAGGTGCTCGAATGCCACCTGGTGTCGGGCGACTTCGATTACCTGATCAAGGCGCGCATCCGCGAGATCGGCGAGTACCGCCGCCTGCTCGGCGATATCCTGCTGCAGTTGCCGGGCGCCGCGCAGTCCAAGAGCTATGTGGTGATGGAAGAGATCAAGGAAACGCTGGCGATCGCGGTCGACGAAAAGGCGCCGCTTGCCTGAAGCCGCGGCGCGGTTCAGAACAGTTTCATTTGCGCTGCGGCGCCGTCCCGGGAAAACAGTTCGGTGGTCAGCGCATGGCGCTCGGTATTCAGGCCGAAGCGCCGGCATGCCAGCTTGAAACGCTTGCTCAGGAGTTCGGCAAAGATACCGGTGCCCGTCATGCGCACGCCGAACCGCGAGTCGTAGGCCTGGCCGCCGCGCATTTGCGCCACCAGGCTTTCGACGTGCTTCGCGCGCAGCGGATGATAGGTGGCCAGCCATTCGGAGAACAATGCCGCCACCTCGCGCGGCAGGCGCAGCAGGGTGTACGCCGCGCTGCGCGCCCCGGCCTTGGCGCAGGCTTCGAGGATGGCCTCCATCCCGGAGTCGGTCAGGCCGGGAATCACGGGCGCCACAATCACGCCGACCGGAATGCCGGCTTCGCGCAGAGCCGCGATCGCGGCCAGGCGGCGCGCCGGTGCGCTGGCACGGGGTTCGAGCGTGCGTGCGATCTCATTGTCGAGCGAGGTGACCGACACATGGACGCGCACCAGGTTCCTGGCCGCCATGCGCTGCAGGATATCGATGTCGCGGGTGACCACGCCCGACTTGGTGATGATGGCCACGGGATGATTGAAGCGCTCCAGCACCTCCAGGATCCCCCGTGTGATTCGCAGGCCCCGCTCGATGGGCTGGTATGGGTCCGTATTGACTCCCAGCGCGATTACCGACGGCGTGTAGCGGCGGCTGCCGAGTTCGGCCTCGAGCAGGGCCGCGGCGTTTTCCTTCGCGTACAGGCGGGTCTCGAAGTCGAGGCCAGGCGAAAGTCCCAGATAGGCATGGCTGGGCCGCGCGTAGCAGTAGATGCATCCATGCTCGCAGCCACGATAGGGGTTGATGGACGCGTGGAAGGGCAGGTCCGGCGACTGGTTGTGCGAGACGATGCGTCTGGCCTTCTCCGTGAAGACAATGGTCTGGATCGGTGGTGTCGTTGGCTCATCGGCGGCTTGCCATTCATCGTCGACGCGCTCGCGGGTCCATGCATCGAACCGGCTGACATCATTCGAGCGCGCAGCCCTGCCTTTTAGCGGGCTGATGGGGTGGGGTCGGTTCGGCACGGGGGCTGTCCTGCATCCAAGGTAATCTGGGTTGATACTGTATATTTATACAGTAGTCGCGCCAAAATACCAAGGCCCGGTCGCACCTGCGCATAGCGGTCCGACAGCCGGACGGAATCGAGGCGTGAACGCAGGCGTGCCGGCAGGAGGCAATGTCTGGGATGGCAGGGCTGAGGCATCGCGGCAGGCGGCGGGGCAGCCTGGCCAGTTCGCGCCGGGGGGCGCTATTGCGCGGGCTCGCTGTCCCAGTAGGGCGGAGAGCCGAAACATGCGGCGAAGAAATCGATGAACGCGCGGGTCTTGGCCGGCACCTGCCGGCGGCTGGGGTAGACCGCCCAGATCGAAACTGCCGGCAGCACGGGATAATCGGTCAGCACGCTGACCAGCGCGCCGCTGCGCAGGTGGGGGCCGACATCCCAGGTCGACTTGAGCGCCAGCCCCATGCCGGCCAGGATGGCATCGCGGATGACCTCGCCGTTGTCCGTGCGCAGGTTTCCGCTCACTGCCACCACGGTCTTGCCGAGCGCCGTGTCGAACTGCCATGAGGCCTGGTCGCTGAGCACCAGGCAATTGTGCTGGCGCAGGTCTTCCGGATGTCGCGGCGTGCCATGCGTGGCAAGGTAGGCAGGCGAGGCGCAGATGGCGCGGTGGCTCGGCGCCAGCGGCCGCGCCACCAGCGACGAATCGGGCAGGGCCCCCATGCGCAGCGCCACGTCGACGCCGGCCTCGACCAGGTCGATCACCTGGTCGGTCAGGCGCAGATCCAGCGACAGTCCCGGATAAGCCGAGAGGAAGGCAGGAATGGCCGGGGAGACATGCTGTCGGCCGAACGAAGCGGGCACCGCGACGCGCAATTGCCCGTGCGGGGCTTCGGCGCCTCGGCCCACCGCTTGCGCCGCGAGGTCGGCGGTGTCGAGCAGTTGCCCGGCATGCTCGAGGAAACGCTGGCCGTCGCCGGTCAGCGAGATGCGCCGCGTGGTCCGGTGCAGAAGCCGCGTCCCCAGTTGCTGCTCGAGTTGCGCGAGCCTGCTGCTGGCCGACGAGGTGGATAGCCCGAGATCGCGCGCCGCGGCCGACAGGTTGCCCAGCGTGGCGGCGCGCACGAAGACGGCGATGTCGAGCAGGTCGAAGTGCATTGGCGCCGGAATGGCTGCGCCGTGCGCTTATTGCGAGAGGGCGCGGGCCGCCTCGACCTGGGATTCGAAGAAGGTCTGGAAGCTGATGGCGAGGCCGGCCATCAGCAGCCCGGTGCCGATCAGCAGTGACAGGATGACCAGGATCACGACTGGCCAGCCGGAGCGCGTCGGCTTGCCGTGCGGGTTGAAGCGGGCGTCCCATTTGTCGTCCGGACGCAGCCCGTACACGATGGCCGTGAGGAAGGCTGCGATCACCGACGTGCCGCCGGCCACCGCGAAGGTCCAGTTCAGCGCCGGCGAGCCGGCCCCGGTCTGCATCGACGCCACGCCGATCGCGCCGGCCAGCGTCGCCAGCAGATGGGCCCAGCCGAACTTGTCGCGCAACCCGCCCAGGTAGAAGCGGTGAAGCCCCAGGCTGCCGAACAGGAAGGCCAGTGCCACCGTGATCAGCTTCGATTTTCCGGGGGATGTCGTGACGGTCGCGGCGGCAGATGATGGGGCTTGGGTGGCGGCAGGCATGGGCAGCTACGAAGTGGAGGGCCGGCAAGGCGTGCCGGCACAGGGTCGGGGTGAGGGCCAGGCAGGCTGGCGCCGGCGCTCATTGTACGCCGCTACGCGGCGCGGACAATGCGGCACAGGCGCGCTGCCGCCGTCGCTTGCGAACTGTTTGGATACTGCCCGGGAACCGTGCGAGAGGCGCGACCAAAGCCAAGCCGGGACAGCGCCGCGAGGGGGATGCGAGGGGGATGCGAGAAGTGGATATCGTGCTGGCAGCCTAGCGGCTGCCGTCCCGGCCACGGGCCTGCCAACCCGGGCCCATGCCGGAGCCGCGCTGATCGCCACGCCCGCCATCGGCCTGCGCATTGCGATCGGGGTGGCGGCCGCGTTCGTCTTCGCGTTCCTGGGGGGGCGGCGGGCGGCCGTTCAGGCGGTCGTCCGCGCGGGCGCGCGCTTCCATGCGTTCGATCTGGGCGCGTACATGGTCCTGCCGTTCGGCACGCACGCTTGCCATTTCCCAGCCACCCTGGCTCGGTTGCCCGCGCGCATTGGTCATGTTCCGGCCTTCGGGCCGGTTATGTTGCCAGAACGCGACCTGAGCGTGGCCGGCAGGGCTGAGGCCGATCAGGAAGACGGCCAACAGGATGCCAGCCACCGGGTCGCGCAGGAGATTGCGGGGGAGCATGCGGAATCCCAGTTTCCTGTCGCGCGGTGATGTTATTGGTAGATGGAATCATGGTACGCACGCGCATCCGGCACGCCTATGCAAAAGCCGTTACCGGTGTAACGGATTGTTTCGTCCCCACTGCCGGGGAATTTGCCGCCTGTCGACAGCTGCCGGCGAGGCGCGGGCCGCCTCCGTTTTCATGGCGCGTAGCGGATGCGGTAGATCGCGCCCGCCATGTCGTCGCTGACGAGCAGCGAGCCGTCCGGTGCCACCTGGACATCGACCGGACGGCCCCATGGCTTGTCATTCTGCAGCCAGCCCTGCGCGAAGATTTCCTGGCGCACCACCTGGCCAGCGTCATCCAGCACGATCCTGGCGATGCGGTAGCCGATCCGCTCGCTGCGGTTCCAGCTGCCATGTTCGGCGATAAAGATATTGTTGTGATATTCGGCAGGAAATTGCGCGCCCGTATAGAAACGCATGCCGAGCGCGGCCACATGAGCGCCCAGCCTGGCCACCGGCGGTTCGAATTCCGCGCAGGCGCGCTGCTTGCCGAATTCCGGGTCGGCAATGGTGCCGGCATGGCAGAACGGGTAGCCGAAATGCTGGCCGGCGCGGGTGAGGCGGTTGAGTTCGTCGTCGGGCTGGTCGTCGCCCAGGAAGTCGCGGCCGTTGTCGGTAAACCATAGCTGGCGCGTGGCGGGGTGCCAGTCGAAGCCGACCGAGTTGCGCACGCCCCGCGCCACCACCTGCAGGTCGCTGCCGTCGGGCTTCATCTTCATGATGTTGGCGTAGCGGTTCTCGTCGGGCGCGCAGATATTGCAGGGCGCGCCGACCGGCACGTAGAGATAGCCGTCGGGCCCGAAGGCGATGAATTTCCAGCCGTGGTGGGTTTCGCCGGGAAAGCGGTCGCTCACCACCACCGGCCTGGGCGGGTTGTCCAGCCGGGCTTCCACGTCATCGAGCCGCACGATGCGCGAGGTCGAGGAGGCATACAGCGCGCCGTTCCGGAAGGCGACGCCAACTGGCATGGTCAGGCCCGTGGCCACCGTTCGCACTTGGGGGCTGCCGGCCAGCGGGTTGCTGATGGCGTAGACTTTGCCTTCCCCGCGCGTGCCCACGAACAGCGTGCCGGCCGGCGACATGGTCATGCCGCGCGCCTCCGGCACCGACTGGCTGAGCACTTCGATGCGAAATCCGGGCGGCAGCTTGATCTGGTCGAGCGGCAAGGCCTGCGCTGCGGTGCTGCTGGCGTTAGCGCCAAGGCACGCGCCAGCGGCGAGCACGCCCGCCAGCAGGGCGCGGCAGGCGGGAATGTGGAGGTAGGAACGCATGCGACGCTCTCCTGTCGGGGTTTTCGCCACGATGCCTGTGGCGGTGTGTCGCGTCAATCGCTCTAAGTGTTTGTTTGGCCTCGGGATTTGGTCTATACTCTTGCGTTTCGTGTTCGAACATCAAGTTTTCTGAGGAATCAACCCATGGTCGTAATCCGTCTGGCTCGCGGTGGCAGCAAGAAGCGCCCGTTCTTCAACATCGTCGCTGCTGACTCGCGCAACCGCCGTGATGGCCGTTTCATCGAGCGCATCGGCTTCTACAACCCGCTGGCTTCGGCAAGCGAAGAAGGCCTGCGCCTGGTGCAGGACCGCCTGACCTACTGGACTGGCGTTGGCGCGCAGATGTCGCCGACGGTTGCCCGTCTGGTCAAGCAAAACGCCGCCAAGGCCGCAGCCTGATTGTTGTGACGCGCGTTTCGCGACGCGTGGCAAACGACAAGTGACCGAACGCAAGCAAGGCGCCCCGGCGCGGCGGCCGCTCAATGTGCCGCTCGAACCCTCGGCGCGGCCGCAGGCGGCCCAGCAAAAGCCGAATCTCAAGCCGCAGGGCGCGACCGGGTTGCCGGCCGCGCTGGCCTATACCGACGCGTTGCCGGACGACCTGGTCGAAGTCGGCTATATCGGCGCAGCATACGGGATTCGGGGCTGGGTCAAGATCCAGCCGCATGCCGACGATGCGAGCGCGCTGCTGCACGCGCGCCGCTGGTGGCTGCTCAGGCCGCCGCCGTCCGGCGTGCTGGGTGCGGCTGCCGCCGTGCAGTCCGATGCCTTGTGCGTGAAGATCGCGCAATCCCGCGAGCATAGCGGTACCGTGGTGGCGCAGGCGGTCGGCGTGTCCGATCGCAGTCACTCGGAAGCGCTCAAGGGGCGTCGCGTATGGATCCGCCGCGAGGATTTTCCCGCGCCGGACGAGAACGAGTTTTACTGGGTCGATCTGATCGGCTGCGCCGTGTTCAACGAACAGGGCGAGCTGCTGGGCGAAGTGTCCGGGCTGATCGACAACGGGGCTCACCAGATCCTGCAGGTGGCGCATGCCTTGCCCGACGGCAAGACGGGCGAGCGCCTGGTCCCGTTTGTCGATGCATTCCTGCGCTCGGTCGATATCAAGGCCCGGCGCGTGGTGGTCGACTGGGGGCTGGACTACTGAGCGCCTGGCAACAGGCGCCGAGCCCGACCTGGTGGGCAGGCAAAGGGAGAGGCGGATGCAGTTCGATGTGATCACGCTGTTTCCCGAGATGTTTCGCGCGCTGACCGACTGGGGCATTACCAGCCGGGCGGCGAAGCAGCAGCGTTATGCGCTGCGCACCTGGAATCCGCGCGATTTCACCACCGACAATTACCGTACCATCGACGATCGCCCGTATGGCGGCGGCCCTGGCATGGTCATGCTGGCCAGGCCGCTCGAGGACGCTATCGATGCGGCATGCGCGGCCCAGCAGGCCGCGCGGCCGGAGGCGCAGGCGGTACGGCCGCATGTGGTGCTGATGTCGCCGCAGGGCGCGCCGCTGACGCATGCGAAGGTGATGTCGCTGGCGCAGCGCCCGGGTCTCGTGCTGCTGTGCGGGCGTTACGAGGCCATCGACCAGCGCCTGATCGAGCGGCGCGTGGACGAGGAAATCAGCCTCGGCGATTTCGTGCTGTCGGGCGGCGAACTGCCGGCGATGGCCGTGATCGACGCGGTGGTCAGGCATTTGCCCGGTGTGCTGGGCGATGCGCAGTCGGCGGTCCAGGACAGCTTTGTCAATGGGCTGCTGGATTGCCCGCATTACACGCGGCCTGAAGAGTACGAAGGCGTGCGGGTGCCCGAGATACTGCTCGGGGGTCATCACGCCGAGATCGAGAAGTGGCGGCGCCAGCAGGCGCTGGCGAATACTGCGAAGAAGCGCCCCGACCTGATCGAGGCGGCGCGCAGCGAAGGTTTGCTCAGCCGTGCCGACGAGAAATTCCTGTCGGCGTGGCTGGCGAATGAAGGGCGGGAGTTCGCTCCCGTCAAGTGAAACCCCATCCTCTGCCGGGGCCCGGGCAATGCCCGGGGCATTCAACGCTGGCATGATGGACAAGGAGAAGAAACGATGAACCTCATCGAGCTGATCGAGAAAGACGAAATCGCGCGTCTGACCGCGAACAAGACCATCCCCGCATTTGCGCCCGGCGACACCGTGATCGTCAGCGTGAACGTGGTGGAAGGTAACCGCAAGCGCGTGCAGGCCTACGAAGGCGTCGTGATTGCCAAGCGCAACCGCGGCCTGAACTCGTCCTTCATCGTGCGCAAGATTTCCTCGGGCGAAGGCGTGGAACGTACGTTCCAGCTGTACTCCCCGCTGATCGCCGGTATCGAAGTGAAGCGCCGCGGTGACGTCCGTCGCGCCAAGCTGTACTACCTGCGCCAGCGTTCGGGCAAGTCGGCGCGTATCAAGGAAAAGCTGGCATACAAGGCAGCCCCCGCCAAGGCAGCGGCCGCCCAGTAAGCTGGTTGCCGTGGCCGGTTCCGCCGGCCATGGCTGCGCAAAAAGGGCACCTTCGGGTGCCCTTTTTGCATTGCCGCGCAGACTGTCGTGTTGCGATGCGCAAAGACGGCTTTGGCCCGCATCTGTCATACTGCGATCCGATATGCGTCCCGCCTTCGATCCCGAATCCCTCCCCGTCGTTTCCACCGATACCCGCCACCCGGCGCTGCCAGATGTGCGCCTGCGGCCTGATTTCATCCGCCACAGGCTCAAGTCGCCGCCGGCCTGGGCTCCCGAGCTGACTGACGAATCGCGCGCCTACGACCGCAGCAAGGCGCTGCGCGACGCGGCCGTGCTGGTGCCGCTGGTGGAGCGCGAAGACGGGCTGACGGTGCTGCTGACGCAGCGCAACGCCAACCTGAGCGCGCATGCCGGGCAGATCAGCTTTCCCGGCGGGCGCCACGAGGCGTCGGATATCGACCGCGTGGCCACCGCGCTGCGCGAGACGGAAGAAGAGGTGGGGCTGGGGCGCGGCTATGTCGAGGTGCTGGGCGCCTTGCCGGACTACATCACGGGCACCGGCTTCCACGTCAGCCCGGTGGTGGGCCTGGTCCGCGGCGGCTTCACGCTGCGCCCGGATGCGCGCGAGGTGGCGGATGTGTTCGAAGTGCCGCTAGGCTTCCTGATGGATCCTTCGCATCACCAGCAGCGCCTGTTCCGCTGGGTGGACGGCGAGCGGCTTTTCTACGCCATGCCGTTTCCGCGCGAAAACGGCGGTCACCACTTCATCTGGGGCGCGACCGCCGGGATGCTGCGCAACCTCTATCACCTGCTGGCGGCCTGAAGCTGGCTACAGGCCGTGCTGAAGCCGTTTGCGTTCAGGCGGCTGCCTGCCTTTCGGCGATGCAATGCGGGCAGCTCTTGCCCACCACGTAGTGCGGGCCCTGCTGCTCCTCGGCGGTGACCACGGCGCGGCAGGCAAAGCACTGCCTGGGACCGGCCGGTTCCAGGTTCGGATTCAGCGCGGTACGGTAGTCGAAGACGAAGCAGTCGCCTTCGTAGTGGCTGCCGCCCACCTCCTCGAAATACTTCAGGATGCCGCCCTCGAGCTGGTAGACGTGTTCGATGCCGGCTTCCTGCATATGGATGGCGGCCTTYTCGCAGCGGATGCCSCCGGTGCAGAACGACACCACGGTCTTGCCCTCGAGCTCCGCCTTGTGCGCGGCGATGGCGGGCGGGAAGTCGCTGAACTTCGCGATGTCGTAATCCACCGCCTGCGCGAAGGTGCCGACCGCCACTTCGAAATCATTGCGGGTATCGAGCATCACTACCGGGCGGCCAGCATCGTCGTGGCCCTGGTCGAGCCAGCGCTTGAGGTCCACCGGCCGTACCGCCGGCGCGCGCCCGGCCTCGGGGCGGATCAGCGGCATCTTCATGGTGATGATTTCCTTCTTCTCGCGCACCAGCATGCGCTTGAAGGGCTGGGTCTCCGACAGGCTTTCCTTGGGCGCGATGTCGGCGAAGCGCGGGTCGGCGTGCAGCCAGTCCATGAAACCGCCGATGGCGTCGCGGCTGCCCGCCAGGAACATGTTGATGCCCTCCGGCGCGAGCAGGATGGTGCCCTTGAGGTCCAGGGCCTCGCAGCGCGCGCGCATGTCCGGGCGCAAGACCGGGATATCGTCCAGCGTGACGAATTTGTAAGCGGAGATGTTTACGATCTGCATAAATGGCGCGCGCCCGGCCCGCGCCTTGTGACCGCGCGGTAACTGCCTGATTGGAAAGGCGAAATTATAGCGCCTCAAAGGCCGCGCGCCGGCTTTTTCCCAGCGCGGGGGTCAAGCTTGCGCGCGCGGCGCCCGCGCAAAGAACGCAGGCGCAGGCATGCCGAGCCGGTACAATCACGCCCATGTCTGCACCTCGCTTCGTTCATCTCCGCCTCCACTCCGAATACTCCGTCGTCGACGGGATCGTGCGCCTCGACGACGCCGTCAAGGCCGCGGCGGCCGACGGCATGGGCGCGCTCGCCCTGACCGACCTGGCCAACGCCTTCGGCCTGATCCGCTTCTACAAGGAAGCGCGCGGCGGCGGCGTCAAGCCGGTGGTCGGCGCCGACGTCTGGCTCACCAACGCTGAAGACCGCGACAAGCCCGCGCGGCTGCTCCTGCTGGTGCAGGACCGGCGCGGCTACCTCAACCTGTGCATGCTGCTGTCGCGCGCCTGGCTGTCCAACCAGCACCGCGGCCGCGCCGAGATCGAGCCAGGCTGGTTCGATGAAGCCGGCGAAGAGGGCCTGCCGCTGGCCACCGGCCTGATCGCACTGTCCGGTGCCATGGGCGGCGACGTCGGCATGGCGCTGGCCAACGGCAACGACGCCGCGGCCGAGCGCGCCGCCGCGCACTGGGCCAAGGTGTTCCCGCAGCGCTTCTATATCGAGCTGCAGCGGGCCGGCCAGCCCGGCACCGACTCCTATGTGCAGCAGGCGGTGCAGCTTGCCGCCAGGATGCGCCTGCCCGTGGTGGCCACGCATCCGGTGCAGTTCATGACGCCCGACGATTTCACCGCGCACGAAGCCCGCACCTGCATCGCCGAAGGCGAGCTGCTGGCCAACCCGCGGCGCACGCGGCGCTTCACCACCGACCAGTACTTCAAGACGCAGGACGAGATGTGCGCGCTGTTCGCCGACATCCCCTCCGCGCTGGAAAATGCGGTGCAGATCGCGCGCCGCTGCAACCTCACGCTCGAACTCGGCAAGCCGCGCCTGCCGCTGTTCCCCACGCCGGACGGCATGTCGCTCGACGACTACCTGGTCCAGCTGGCCAAGGAAGGCCTGGAAAAGCGCATGGAGGTGCTGTTTCCCGACGAAGCCGAGCGCGAGGCCAGGCGGCCCGAATACTACGCGCGGCTGGAGTTCGAGACCGGCACCATCATCAAGATGGGCTTTCCCGGCTACTTCCTGATCGTGGCGGACTTTATCAACTGGGCCAAGAACAACGGCGTGCCGGTGGGCCCGGGGCGGGGCTCCGGCGCCGGCTCGCTGGTGGCCTATGCGCTCGGCATCACCGACCTGGACCCGCTCAAGTACGCGCTGCTGTTCGAGCGTTTCCTGAACCCGGAACGGGTCTCGATGCCCGACTTCGACATCGACTTCTGCCAGCACGGGCGCGATCGCGTGATCACCTACGTGAAGGAGAAGTACGGCAAGGACGCGGTCTCGCAGATCGCCACCTTCGGCACCATGGCGGCCAAGGCCGCCGTGCGCGACGTGGGCCGCGTGCTGGACCTCGGCTACGGCTTCGTCGACGGCATCGCCAAGCTGATCCCGTTCAAGCCCGGCAAGCTGGTCACCATCGAGGAAGCCAAGAAAGAAGAGCCGCTGCGTGCTGATCGCCCCCGGCAAGCTCACCGACTTCTGCCCGCTGTACACGCAGGGCGGCCAGAACGACGGCATGAGCGGCGTGGTCAGCCAGTACGACAAGGACGACGTCGAGGCCGCCGGCCTGGTCAAGTTCGACTTCTTGGGCCTGACCACGCTGACCATCCTGGACTGGGCCGAGCGCTATATCCGCCGGCTCGATCCGTCCAAGGCGGACTGGAACTGCAGCCACATCCCGCTCAGCGATGGTCCGGCCTTCGATATCCTCAAGACGGCCAACACGGTGGCGGTGTTCCAGCTGGAAAGCCGCGGCATGCAGGGCATGCTCAAGGACGCCAAGCCCGACCGCTTCGAAGACATCATCGCGCTGGTGGCGCTGTACCGCCCGGGCCCGATGGACCTGATCCCCAGCTTCTGCGCGCGCAAGCACGGGCGCGAGAAGGTGGAATATCCGGACCCGCGCGTCGAGCCGGTGCTCAAGGAGACCTACGGCATCATGGTCTACCAGGAGCAGGTGATGCAGATGGCGCAGATCATCGGCGGCTATTCGCTCGGCGGCGCCGACTTGCTGCGCCGCGCCATGGGCAAGAAGAAGGCCGAGGAAATGGCCCAGCACCGCGAGCTGTTCCGCGCGGGCGCGGCCAAGAACGGCCTTACCGCCGAAAAGGCCGACGATACCTTCGACCTGATGGAAAAGTTCGCGGGCTACGGCTTCAACAAGTCGCACGCGGCCGCCTATGCGCTGCTGGCCTACTACACGGCCTGGCTTAAGGCGCACCATCCGGCCGAATTCATGGCGGCCAATATGTCGCTCGCCATGGACGACACCGACAAGGTCAAGATCCTCTACGAGGACTGCAAGCTCAACAAGCTGAAGGTGCTGCCGCCTGATGTCAACGCCAGCGAGTACCGCTTCGCCCCGACGGACGCCAAGACCATCCGCTACGGCCTCGGCGGCATCAAGGGCTCGGGCCAGGGCGCCATCGAGGACATCCTGCGCGCGCGCGAGGAAAGGCCTTTCGCCGACCTGTTCGATTTCTGCGAGCGCGTCGACCGCCGCCAGGTCAACCGCCGCACCATCGAGGCGCTGATCCGCGCCGGCGCCTTCGACAGCCTCAACGACAACCGCGGCCAGTTGCTGGCTTCGGTGTCGCGGGCGATGGAAGCCGCCGAGCAGAAGGCCGAGTCCGCCAACCAGGTGTCGCTGTTCGACCTCATGGCCGACGCCGGCGAGTCGCACCGCCCCGAACTGGTCGACGAGCCGCGCTGGCCGGCCAAGCGCACGCTGCAGGAAGAAAAGCAGGCGCTCGGCTACTACTTCTCCGGCCACCTGTTCGATGCCTACCGCGACGAGGTCGGCCGCTTCCTCAAGGGCACGCTCGCGGGCCTGGAGAAGGAGGTGCAGGGCAACGGCGGCGGCTACGGGCGCGATGTGCGCGGCAAGGTGATCGCCGGTGTCATCACGGGCATGCGCACCCAGATGACGCAGCGCGGCAAGATGCTGATCGTGTTGCTCGACGACGGTACCGGCCAGGTGGAAATGACCGTGTTCAACGAACTGTTCGATGCCAATCGTCACATGTTCCGCGATGATGAACTGGTGATCGTGCAGGGCAACGCGCGCCACGACACCTTTACCGGCGGTGTGCGTTTCACCGCCGAATCGGTGATGGACCTGGTGGCCGCGCGCGCCAAATATGCCGAGGCTGTGGGGCTGGCCATCAACGGCAATGCCTCCACCGAGCTGCTGCGCGAGCTGCTGACACCCTATCTCGCTACGGTGGCGAACACGCCGGGCCTGCCCGTGCGCGTGAGTTATGCCACCAGCGGCGCGCGTTGCGAGGCGGAGCTGGGGCGGCAGTGGCTGGTCACGCCGTCCGACGATGCGCTTGCCAGTTTCCGCACGGCGCTTTCCGGCGAGAACGTGCGCATGCTGTACGGTTGACCGGCCGCTTCCTGCCCGGTCAGCCAGCCCGTCATTACATGGATCAACCACGCCCCCGCATGGCCAAGCAACGCATCCTTTTTCACCTGACCCACTTCCTGCGCGGCGGCATCGAGACCTCGCTGGTTTCGCTGCTGGCTTCGCTGGACCGGGAGCGCTTCGAGCTGGGATTGACGCTGACCTATCCGACCGAGGCGCTGGAAACGCACTTTCGCGCCATGCTGCCGCCGGACGTCAAGATCCATATCCTGGCGCCGGAGCGCTGGCTGTCGCATTTCCGGCAGATGAAGAAGGCGGGCAAGCTCGGCCCGCTCGGCAAGATCTACGAGGAAGTGCTGCTGCCGCCGCTGCGCAAGCCGCTGGTCAACCGCCGTTTCCGCAGCATCGCGCGCGACTATGACCTGGTGATCGACTACGATATGTCGCTGTCGCGGCTGACCGGCCGCCTGCCTGTGCCCATGATCGGCTACCAGCATTTCAGCGTGGCGCACCTGGAGCGCGAGAACCGCCGCAAGCTGCGCAAGCTGCGGCGCCAGTGCCGCGAGCACTATGACCGCATCGTGGTGCTCAACGACAGCATGCTGGCCGACGCGCGCGCGCTGATCCCCGAGGCCGCGGGCAAGTTCGTCCGGCTCTACAACGCCACCGACCTGGACCGGATCCGTGCGCTCGGCAGCGCGGCGTTCAGTCCGCCCGCGCGTCCCTACATCGTCTCCGTGGGGCGCCTGGAAGAAAGCCAGAAGGATTTCACCACGCTGTTGCGGGCCTACGCCGCGCTGGTCCGTGGCACCGGCCTGTGCGAGCGCCTGGTGCTGGTGGGCGAAGGGGCATCGCGCGCACGGCTGGAAACGCTCGCGCGCGAACTGGGCATCAGCGAACGGGTCACTTTTGCCGGTTTCCAGGCCAATCCCTATGTGTGGATCCGCCATGCGCGGCTGATGGCCTTCAGCTCGAAGATGGAAGGCTTGCCCAATGTACTGCTGGAAGCCATGGCGCTGGGCCAGCTGGTGGCGAGCACCGATTGCCCGGTGGGGCCGCGCGAGATCCTGGCAGATGGCAAGGCCGGCCTGCTGACGCCGGTCGGCGACGTGCACGCGCTGGCCGAGGCGATCCGCCGCGGGCTGGAGGATGCGCCCTTGCGGGCCAGGCTGCTGGCGTTCGCCGCAAGCCATATCGAGCAGATGGGGTTCGGCCCCACCTCGGCGGCCTTCAGCGCGTGCGTGGACGATCTGCTGGGCGCGCCGCACCCGGTGGTGGCCGGGCCTAGTGCTGCGGCTCCTGCTGCTGCGTCTTCTGCCGCAGGTACCACAGCTTGATGTACTTGTAGTAGCTGGCCTGACCGTTCATCAGCGCCACGCCCAGGCCCTGCGCGCCGTCGAGAAATCCGCGGCGCATCAGGTAGGTCCGCAAGAAGGCCCAGACGCCGTGCAGCACTGCGCTGGCCGGCGAGGCGGACTTGCCGCGGGCGAAGCCCTGCTGCGCGCCAAGCGTGGAGTACTGGTCGACCTTGCGCAGCACCTGCGAGAAATCGTCGTAGGTATAGTGCAGCAGCGGCGAGGCCAGTTTTCCTACCGGGCCATCGGCGACCACGCGCTCATGCACCAGGTCGTCGGTAAAGCGGGCACGGCCGCGCCGGAACAACCGTGTGACGTAGTCGGGGTACCAGCCGCCGTGACGGATGAAGCGGCCGCAAAAGCGCGACAGGCGCGGCATTTCGTAGGCATTGGCCTGGCCGGACGCCACCGCCGCCAGGATTTCGTCGCGCAGCTCGGGGGTGACCCGTTCGTCGGCATCGAGGGAGAGGACCCACTCGGTGTCGGCCTTGGAGACAGCCAGGTTTTTTTGCGCGCCGAAGCCCGGCCAGTGCGCGCTTTCGAAGACCTCGGCGCCCAGGCTGCGGGCCAGCTCCACGGTGCCGTCCTGGCTACCCGAATCCACTATAATCGCGCGGTCGCACCAGGACACGCTTTCCAGGCAGGCCCGGATATTGTGTGCCTCGTTTTTTGTAATCAGTACGACTGAGATTTTCATAGGGCTTGTCTATGGTGTTTCGTGCGGGAAAAGTGACCTCCATCGCCAATGCGCTGGTCCTGGCATTCCCGATCCTGCTGCTTTGCGTGCCCAAGGGTGCCGGCATCTTCCTCGCGGGCATCGTGGTGCTCGGGCTGCTGGGCTACCGTGGCATGGGGAGCACATGGGCGCAGTATCGCGCCACGCTCTATCCGCTCGGGCTCGCTATTCTAGCCGCCGTGCTTGTGTTCCTGGCATCGAAGCTCTACTTCGGCGTGCCGTGGAACGTGATCGACAACCCATCCAGGATCCTGCTGCTGCTGCTGACCTGCCTGGTCGTGCTGAGAACCGCGCCCGACCCGCAGCGCATCTGGGGCGGGATCACCGTGGCGCTGGCGGCAAGCCTTGTGCTTGTACTGTTCCAGCGCTGGGTGCTCAACGATCCGCGGCCGTCGGCCTGGACCCAGGCCATTGCCTTCGGCAACATGGTTGCCGCGCTGGGACTGATCGGCTTCGTGCGTCCGGGTGACAACCGCAGGGCGCACCTGATCGCCTGGCTCAACCTGGCACTGGCGGCTGCCGTACTGATCGTCAACGGCACGCGCGGCGCCTGGCTGGCGCTGGCCGTCACGATGGTGCCATTGCTGTTCGTGCGCTACCCGAGCATGAAGCCGGCGAGATTCTTCGGCGCGGTGGCGCTGATCGTCGCGCTGGCCGCGGGGCTATATCTCGTTCCCAATAGCCCGGTCGCGCAGCGGGTGGATCTCGTGCGTGGGCAATTGGAGCAGTTCCAGAACGGGAATACCGAGACTTCGGTTGGCGCCCGGCTCAAGACATGGGAACTCGCGGTGGATTCGATCCGGCTGCATCCGTGGCTCGGCGTGGGCATCGGGCAGTTTGCGCGGATCCCCAAGGGCTCGGCCTTCTGCAAGGCCCACAATGCGTCCGACGTCTGCATTCTCGAGCACGCCCACAACGACGTGCTCGAGGCGGCTGCCACCACCGGCATGCCTGGCCTGCTGGCCCTCCTGGGGCTGTTCCTGGTGCCCGGTTTCCTGTTCTGGCGGTTGCTGCGCATCTGCTGCCGCAATGCCAACACCCTTGGCGTGAGCCTGAGCGCTTCCGGCATCGGCGTGGTCCTGGCCAGCCTGATCAGTGGCCTGACGCAGGTGACCATGGCGCACCAGGCAAATATCGTCTTCTATGCGGGCGTCATCGGACTCCTGCTGGGCCTGGCCGCGGTACAAACAAAATATCCCCGCACCGACGGGGCGGAGAAGCTGTGAACGTTCGAGAAAATAATGCCCCGCAAGGCCGCGAGGCCGATACCCTGAAGCGCGTCTGGGCCTATCTGCGCCCGGAGATGCGCATCTTCGTCGTCGCCATCATCGCGATGGCGGTGGTGGCGGGCGCGGAAGGCCTGATCCCGAAGGTCGTCAACGACCTGCTCGACAAGGGGTTCGGCGGCGCCTACGTGGGCAAGCTCTGGCACGTGCCGGCGCTGCTGACCGGGGTGGCGCTGATCCGCGGCGTGGCGCAGTTCGCTTCGGGCTACCTGCTGAGCCTGATCTCCAACCGCGTGTTGCTGAAGATGCGCATGCAGATGTTCGAGCGCATGCTGCATGCGCCGGCGCTGTTCTTCCACCGCAATACCGCGGCCTCGCTGATCAACGCGGTGATCTTCGAGGTCAACCAGGTCATGCAGATCCTGACGGGCGTGCTGATCACGCTGGTGCGCGATTCGCTGACGGTGCTGGCGCTGCTGGTCTACCTGTTCTACACCAACTGGCGGCTGACGCTGGTGGTGGCGGTGATCCTGCCGGTGATCGGCTTCGTCATGTCCAAGGTCAACCGGCGCCTGCGCCGGCTCAACCGTGACCACCAGGCCCTGACCAACAGTGCGGCCTATGTGGTCGAGGAAGCCGTGGGCGGCTACAAGGTGGTCAAGCTGCATGGCGGCGAGCAGTACGAGACCTCGCGCTTCGCCGCCATGGCCGAGCGCCTGCGCGGCTATTCGATGCGCATGGCGGTGGCGGGCGGGCTGAACCAGCCGGTCACGGCCTTCCTGGCGTCGCTGGCGCTGTCGGTGATCCTGACCATCGCGATGATCCAGTCGCAGTCGAACCAGACCACGGTAGGCAGCTTCACCGGCTTCGTGATGGCCATGCTGCTGCTGATCTCGCCGCTCAAGCACCTGACCGACCTCAACCAGCCGCTGCAGCGGGGCCTGACCGCGGCCGAGATGATCTTCGGCCTGATCGACGAGCCGGTCGAGCGCCAGGAAGGCGGCCTGCCGCTGGCGCGCGCGCGCGGCGACCTGGTGTTCGAGAAGGTGAGCTTCCGCTACGGCGACGCGGGCAGGCCGGCGCTGGACAAGGTCGGCTTCCACGTCAGTGCCGGCGAAGTGGTGGCGCTGGTGGGGCCGTCCGGCAGCGGCAAGACCACCCTGGTCAACCTGGTGCCGCGCTTCTTCGATCCGACCGAAGGCCGCATCCTGCTCGACGGGCAGTCGATCGACGTGTTCGCGCTGAAGGACCTGCGCAACCAGATCGCCTTCGTCAGCCAGGACGTGGTGCTGTTCAACGGCACCGTGGCCGCCAATGTCGCCTATGGCGTGCATACGGAGGCGGACATCGATATTGCCCGTGTCGAGCGCGCGCTGGCGGCCGCCTACCTGACCGATATGGTCAAGGGCCTGCCGCAGGGTCTCGAAACCAATATCGGCGACAACGGCATGAAGCTGTCCGGCGGCCAGCGCCAGCGTCTGGCGATCGCGCGCGCGATCTACAAGGACGCGCCGATCCTGATCCTCGACGAGGCGACCTCCGCGCTGGACTCGGAATCGGAGCGCCAGGTCCAGGCCGCGCTGGAGGCCTTGATGGTCGGCCGCACGACGCTGGTGATCGCGCACCGCCTTTCCACCATCGAGAACGCCGACCGCATCGTGGTGCTCGATCACGGGCGCGTGGCGGAGCACGGCAGCCACGAGGAACTGCTGTCGGCCGAGGGGCTGTACGCCGGGCTGCACCGCATCCAGTTCGCCACGCACTAGGCGCGGCGCGCCATTGCGCCGGCCGGGCCGGGAGGCATCCGCCTCCCGCGCCACATCGTTTCGCCGCGGTGCGCGGGTGCGGGCGCCAACTTCGCTAGAATGGCATGCAAACCACAGCGCAGAGGAAGACATGAGCAAGCCCGACGCACCGCCGATCAGCCGCTATCCCGTTCCCGCCCTGGCGGACCTGCCGGAAGATATCCGCGCGCGCATCCTGGAAGTCCAGGACAAGGCTGGCTTCGTGCCCAATGTCTTCCTCACGCTGGCGCACCGGCCCGACGAGTTCCGCGCATTCTTTGCCTACCACGACGCACTGATGCTCAAGGAGGGCGGGCTGAGCAAGGGCGAGCGCGAGATGATCGTGGTGGCGACCTCGGGCGCCAACCAGTGCCTTTACTGCGTGGTGGCACATGGCGCCATCCTGCGCATCTACGAGAAGAAGCCGGCGCTGGCCGACCAGGTCGCGGTCAACTACCGCAAGGCCGACATCACGCCGCGCCAGCGCGCCATGCTGGATTTCGCGCTCAAGGTCTGCCAGGACTCCCGCGATGTCTCCGATGCCGATTTCGCTGCGCTGCGCGATCACGGCTTCAGCGACGAGGACGCCTGGGACATCGCCGCCATCACGGCGTTCTTCGGCCTGTCCAACCGCATGGCCAACACCATCGGCATGCGGCCCAATGACGAGTTCTATCTGATGGGGCGGGTGCCGAAGGCAAAATAGGGACCGTTCACACAGGAGGCCGCGCATGCGCCGCCTCCTGCCCTCGCTGCGTTTTCCACCCGTTCAATCCTCTCTTCCCGCCCGCCCGGCCGGCACGGCGTCTCCATCTTGAATCCCGTCTCGCTTTTCTTTGCCCAGGCCTGCCTGGTGGTAGGCACGCCCTTCGTCCTGTGGCGCGGATTGCGCATTGGCAGCATCGTGCCGCTGGTGGCCATGCAGATCGTGGGTGGCATCCTGCTCGGGCCCTCGCTATTGGGCGCGCTGTGGCCGCAGGGCTGGCAGATGCTGTTCGGCCCGGCGCAGCTGTCCGCGCTGTCGGGCCTGCAGTGGCTGGCGGTGGTGCTGTTCGCTTTTCTTTCCGGCCTGCATATCGGCGGTGCCGGGCAGCAGGGGATGCGGCGCATCGCCACGGCGGCGGCGCTGGGCAGCGTGCTGGTGCCGTTCGTGCTCGGCACGGCGGCCGGCGCGTGGCTGGTGCATGCCGCGCCGGCGGTGGCCGGGCATGCGGCCTCGCCCTGGCAGTTCGCCGTGGCGGTAGGCGTTTCGATGGCGGTGACCGCGCTGCCGGTGCTGGGCGCCATCCTGCGCGAGATGAAGCTCTCCGATTCCGTTCCCGGCCAGCTGGCGCTGGGCTGTTCGGCCTTCAGCGATGCTGCCATCTGGCTGGTGCTGTCGGCCATCCTCGCCAGCGCGGGCCGCTCCTCCGCCGGCGATTTCCTGCGCCTGGCGCTGTTCGGCGCGCTGTATGTCGGCGCCATGCTCTGGCTGGTGCGGCCGGCCCTGGCGCGCCTGCTCGCGCGCATGAACGCCAACGATGCGCGCCTGGCCCTGGTCGCGGTGCTGATCTTCGCCTCCGCGCTGGTATCCGAAGCGATCGGCCTGCACTACATCCTCGGCGGCTTCCTGGCCGGCGTGGTGCTGCCGCGCGATGCGGCCGCCGATCTGCGGCGCCAGCTTGAACCCACCACCGTGGTGGTATTGCTGCCGTTCTTTTTCCTGATGACGGGGCTGCGCACCGATATCGCCATCGGCGGCCGCGAGACCCTGCTGGTGTTCGGGCTCAGCACGCTGGTCGCCGTGCTCGGCAAGGTGGCTGGCACCGCGCTGCCGGCGCGCATGGCTGGCCTTGCGCCGCGCGAGGCATGGATGCTGGGCGCGCTGGTACAGACCAAGGGCCTGATGGAAGTGGTGGTGCTGGGCATCCTGTTCGAGGCCGGCCTGATCGGCACCACGGCGTTCTCCGGCCTGCTGCTGATGGCGCTTGCCACCACCGTGCTGGCCAAGCCGCTGACGCGCGCCGCCTCCCGTCTGCGCGGCGCTGCCTGAGCGCTACCTGATCTCGGCGCAGGCGCCGCTGCGCGGATCGAACAAGACCGGCCACGCCTGCTCGTAGATGCCCGGTGTGCAGTGCTTTTCGCAATGGGCGTGAGCCAGCGTCACGCGCCGCGGATCCTGCCAGACCATCAGCGTGCAGCCACTA
>NZ_JBFTNF010000016.1:0-138981 GCF_056397345.1 Cupriavidus sp. 05N38 | reverse complement strand
GTACCATATCGCCCATCTTCCGAAATACCCCCTTGCGTCCCGAGGCAGCCCCCTCGCGCGGCCGGCTTTTTCCCGGCGCGCGCCGGCGCCATGCGCCATGTGCGCCAGTCGGGGCGGCAAGGCGATGGCAAGCACGGAAAGGCGGCGTAGCGCCGGCTTTCCGTGCCAAACAGGTTTAATGGCAATGGGATTGCAGAAAAAGACGAACCCGGATCAAACGGCGGCAGATGCTTCCGGCAGCAAGCACACCCCCATGATGCAGCAGTATCTGCGCATCAAGGCGGACCACCCGGACACCTTGCTGTTCTACCGGATGGGCGACTTCTATGAGCTCTTCCATGACGACGCCGAGAAGGCGGCGCGCCTGCTGGACATCACGCTGACGGCGCGCGGCGCCTCCAACGGCGTACCGATCCGCATGGCGGGCATCCCCTTCCACTCGGTGGACCAGTACCTCGCGCGGCTGGTCAAGCTGGGCGAATCCGTGGCGATCTGCGAGCAGATCGGCGACCCGGCCACCAGCAAGGGACCGGTCGAACGCAAGGTGGTTCGCATCGTCACCCCGGGCACGCTGACCGACGCGGCGCTGCTGCCGGACAAGGCCGACACCTTCCTGATGGCCGTGCACCAGCACACCACGCGCCGCGGCGTCAGCAAGACCGGCCTGGCGTGGCTCAACCTCGCCAGTGGCGAACTGCGCCTGATGGAGTGCGAGGTGGCGCAGCTTGGCCGCGAACTGGAACGCATCCGGCCGGCCGAGCTGCTGTTCGCGGATGGCATCGAGCTGCCGGCGCTGGCCTGCGCCCGCACGCGCCTGCCGGAGTGGCACTTCGACCAGGAAGCCGGCACCCGCCGCCTGCGCGAGCAGCTCGGCGTGGCGAGCCTGGACCCGTTCGGCTGTGCCGGGCTGGGCGCGGCGCTCGGCGCGGCGGGCGCGCTGCTGAACTATGCCGCTTCCACGCAAGGCCAATCGCTGCGCCATGTGCAAGGCGTCACGGTCGAGCGCGAATCGGAATTCGTCGGCCTGGATACCGCCACGCGGCGCAACCTGGAGTTGACCGAGACGCTGCGCGGCGGCGAGTCGCCGACGCTGTTCTCGCTGCTGGACACCTGCGCCACCACCATGGGCAGCCGCCTGCTGCGCCACTGGCTGCACCACCCGCTGCGCGACCGCGCCATGCCGCAGGCGCGCCAGCAGGCCATCGGTGCCCTGCTCGCCCAGGGCACCGAGCCGCTGCGCGCGGCGTTGCGCAGGCTGTCCGACGTGGAACGCATCACCGCGCGCCTGGCGCTGCTCAATGCGCGCCCGCGCGACCTGTCATCGCTGCGCGACACGCTGGCCGCCCTGCCCGACGTGCAGGCCTGCGTGCAGCCCGACGACGCGGCGCCGCTGCTGAACCTGACCCTGGCCGAGCTGGCCGTGCCGCAGGCCTGCCAGGACCTGCTGAGCGCGGCGGTGGCGCCCGAGCCGCCCAGCGTGGTGCGCGACGGCGGCGTGATCGCGCGCGGCTTCGACGCCGAGCTCGACGAACTGCGCGACATCTCGGAGAACTGTGGCCAGTTCCTGGTCGAGCTGGAGGCGCGCGAGCGCACCCGCACCGGCATCGCCAATCTGCGCGTGGAATACAACCGCGTGCATGGCTTCTATATCGAGGTGACCAACGGCCAGGCCGACAAGGTCCCCGACGACTACCGCCGCCGCCAGACGCTGAAGAACGCCGAACGCTACATCACGCCCGAGCTCAAGTCCTTCGAGGACAAGGCGCTGTCCGCGCAAGACCGCGCGCTGGCGCGCGAGAAGCAGCTCTACGACGCGCTGCTGCAGCAATTGCTGCCGCATATCGGCGAACTGCAGCGCGTGGCCGGCGCGCTGGCCCGGCTCGACGTGCTGGCGGCGCTGGCCGAGCGCGCGCAGACGCTGGACTGGACCCAGCCCGAGCGCGTCGACGAGAACGCCATCGACATCGTGCAGGGTCGCCATCCGGTGGTGGAAGGCCAGCTCGCCGCCGAATCCGTGCCCTTCATCGCCAACGACTGCCAGCTCAACGAAGCGCGCAAGCTGCTGCTGATCACCGGCCCGAACATGGGCGGCAAGTCGACCTTCATGCGCCAGACCGCGCTGATCGTGCTGCTGGCCTGCGTGGGTGCCTACGTACCCGCGCGGCGCGCCGTGATCGGCCCGATCGACCGCATCTTCACCCGCATCGGCGCGGCCGACGATCTCGCCGGCGGGCGCTCCACCTTCATGGTGGAGATGACCGAGGCTGCCGGCATCCTGCACAACGCCACGCCCGCCAGCCTGGTGCTGATGGACGAGATCGGCCGCGGCACGTCCACCTTCGACGGCCTCGCGCTGGCATGGGCCATCGCGCGCCACATCCTGGCGCACAACCGCAGCCATACGCTGTTCGCCACCCACTACTTCGAACTGACGCAGCTGCCGCAGGAATTCACGCAGGCAGCCAACGTGCACCTCTCCGCGGTGGAGCATGGCGACGGCATCGTCTTCCTGCACGCGGTGCAGGACGGCCCGGCCAGCCAGAGCTATGGCCTGCAGGTGGCGCAACTCGCGGGGGTGCCGCAGCCGGTGATCCGCGCGGCGCGCAAGCACCTGGCGTGGCTCGAGCAGCAGTCGGCGGATGCCACGCCCACGCCGCAGCTCGACCTGTTCGCGGCGCCGCTGTCGCCGCTGGACGACGAGGATGACTATGCGGAGCCGGCAAGTGGCACCGCGGACACAGCCATATCGCCGGAACAAGCCGCGCTGCTCGACGCCATCGGCGAACTCGATCCGGACAGCCTCACGCCGCGCGAAGCCCTCGATGCGCTCTACCGCCTGCGTGCGCTGGCCAGGGATGCGGTAGCCACCGCATGACGCCGACCGGGCTGGCAAGCCGGCGCAGCCTGGCGCGCGCGCTCGCCCGGGCGGCAGGCTGCACCGTGCTCGGCGTAGTGCTCGCGTCGCCCGCGCTGCCGGGCGACGCGCTGGCCGCGCAGGCCAATCGCGTTCGCGCGCCGGCCAGCGAGACCGTGCGCATCGCCCTGATCGCCGACCAGCCGCAGTGGCCTGCGGCCGAAGACGGTACCACGCGCCTGCTCGAATACGCCGCCGCGCGCCGGCTCGACATGGTGGTGCACCTCGGCGGCATCAAGGGCGATACCGAATCCTGCGGCGATGCCCTGCTCACGGCGCGCCAGCGCCTGCTTGACCAGTCGCCGCTGCCGCTGGTCTACCTGCCCGGCGAAACCGACTGGGCGGAATGCCAGCGCGCCGTGAACGGCCATTTCGATCCGGTGGAACGCCTGAACCGGCTGCGCGAGTTGTTCTACCCGGCAGACACCACGCTGGGCCAGCGCGTCGTGCCGCTCATGCGGCAATCCGACCAGGCCACCTTCCGCAGCTTCCGGGAGAACGTGCGCTGGAGCGCCGGGGGCGTGTTGCTGGTGGCATTGAACCTGCCTGGCGACAACAATCACTATCGCTCGGAGGGCGGCCGCAACGGCGAGTTCGAAGACCGCCGCGAGGCCAATCGCCAGTGGCTCGCGCGTGCCTTCTCCCTGGCGCAGCAGCAGAACCTGCCGGGCATCGTTGTGCTGGCCCATGCCGATCCGCAGTTCGGCAACGGCTGGGAGCAACGCGGCAAGCCTTCCCTGTTCGACGGCTTCCTGCGCCGCCGCGCGCGCGATGGCTTCCAGGAGTACAAGCGCCAGCTGCGCGATCTCGCCACGCGTTACCGCGGCCAGGTATTGCTCGTACATACCGGCCAGGGTGGGTTCGGCATCGATACACCGCTCAAGGATGCAGGTGGCAAGGTGCTGCGCAACGTCACCCGCGTGGTGCTGCCGGCCGGCACGCCCGGGCAGTTCGCCGAGCTGTCGATCACGCCGGGTTCGCCCAAGCCGTTCGAAGTGACCCTGAAGGATGGGCCGGAGGCGGAGTGATGCGGGGCGGGCCATTCATGCGCGCCCTCCATGCGTGCCACCCATGAAAAAAGCCGGCTAAGCCGGCTTTGGTAGCAGGTGCGCGCGCAGCGGGCCTGCGCTCAGTGCAGCGTGCGGTTGCCGCCGTCTTCGTCTTCATCCTCGTCCACCACCTCGACGCCCGAGGCGCCGTGGGCGTGGCCATGCTGCACTTCGTCGTCGGTGGCTTCGCGCACCTCGGACACCTGCAGCCAGAAACGCAGCGCCATGCCGGCCAGCGGATGGTTGCCGTCCAGCACGACCTTGTCCTGGGCCACGTCCGTCACCGTGTAGATGATCGAATCGTCTTCGTCACCGTCTTCGGGCACGCCTTCGAATTGCATGCCGATCTCGAGCGGCTCGGGGAAACGGTCACGCGGTTCCACCTTGACCATCTCGGCGTCGTAATCGCCGAACGCTTCTTCGGGTTCGAGCTGGAGCTGGGTCTCGAAGCCGGCTTCGTGGCCTTCGAGCGCTTCCTCGATCTTGGGGAACGTGCCATCATAGCCGCCGTGCAAGTAGACCATCGGCTCATCCGACTCCTCGATCAGATTGCCCTGCGCATCCGACAGCTTGTACACCACGGATACCACCGTGTTCTTAGCGATTTTCAATTCTTGACTCCATGAACGATTCCGCATTATACGCGCAGGCCCTGCCCCCCGGCCCCGTCGATCCCGACGTGCCGCTCCCCCTGCTGGGAGGCATGACGCCGGCCGCTTTCATGCGCGATATCTGGCACCGCAAGCCCCTGCTGATCCGACAGGCCGTACCGGGAATCGTGCCGCCGGTATCGCCAGAGTCCCTTTTCGAGCTGGCCGACCGCGACGACGTCGAGGCCCGCCTGGTGTCGCACTTCCGCAACCGCTGGAAGCTCGAGCAGGGCCCGTTCGCCGCCGACAACCTGCCCTCGCGCAAGGCGCGCCAGTGGACCTTGCTCGTGCAGGGCGTCAACCTCCACGATAGCGCAGCCGCGGCATTGCTGGGGCAATTCCGTTTCGCCCCCGATGCGCGGCTCGACGACCTCATGGTCAGCTACGCCACCGACGGTGGCGGCGTCGGCCCGCACTTCGATTCCTACGACGTTTTCCTGCTGCAAGTATCGGGCCGGCGGCGCTGGCGCATCTCCTCCCAGACCAAGCTGGATCTGGTGCCGGACCTGCCGCTGAAGATCCTGGCGGACTTCACACACGAACAGGAGTGGGTGCTGGAACCCGGCGACATGCTTTACCTGCCGCCCCAGTACGCCCACGACGGCGTCGCCGAAGGCGAGTGCATGACCTACTCCATCGGCTTCCGCGCACCGGCCTACCGCGAGCTGGCAGGGCATTTCCTCGCCTGGCTGTCGGAGACGGTAGAGGATAACGAAGACCTGAGCGGGCGCTATGCGGACCCCGGCGAACCCGCCACCGCGCGTCCGGCCCAGTTGCCCGCCAGCATGGTGCGTGCGGTAAGCGAACGCCTCGGTGCCCTGCGTTGGTCGGGTAGCATGATTTCCGAATTTCTGGGTGCGCATCTCTCCGAACCGAAACCGACCGTGGAATTCCCGGTCGTGCCCGAAATCACACTGAAGAAATACACAAAACTTGCGCTATCTCACGGCATCGTGCTAGCGCCGGGATCGATCGCATTGTATGACCGCACGCATTTCTTTATCAACGGAGAAGCCTACGAACCGCCGCCAGAACTCGCAAGATGGCTGCGGCAACTGGGAGATCGGCGCCAATTAAGTGCCGCGGAAGTAGCCGCGTGCGCCGATTTGCCCGACCTGATGGAGACCTTCCATCATTGGGCACTCGAAGGATGGCTGCAACTTGCGCCATCTACCCTGTAATAATCCGTAACAACCAAAAACAGGAAAAGACAGCGCTACACAAGCCGGGAAAACGCGGATATAATCGTCGGCTGGCTAGTACTGTGTACCACTGCATTTGTCGGCACCCGGGAGAGCCTCTATTTTGCAGTTCAAGAGCGATAATTACCGGTAATTATTCATCGCCTGTTTTTCTGTTATTAAAGTTAAAGGACGAACAATGAAGAAGTCTCTCCTGATCGCATCGCTGCTCGCCGCCGTTGCTCTCGCCGCTTGCGGCAAGAAAGAAGAAGCCGCTGCACCGGCACCGGAAGCTTCGGCTCCTGCCGCTGCTGCCCCGGCACCGGAAGCTTCGGCTCCCGCTGCTGCTCCGGCTGCTGACGCATCGGCTCCGGCCGCTGACGCTTCGGCCCCGGCTGCTGACGCATCGGCTCCGGCTGCCAAGCAGTAATCGGTCTCGACCGATAAAAAAGCCGACCTTCGGGTCGGCTTTTTTTCGTCCATGTTTTCCGCGACATTTCCGCGACACCTGACGAAGATGTCACATCGTCACTGTCAGGCCCTGACCGGCTGCCAGCCCAGGCCCTCGTGCTGGTCCGCCACCAGGATCTCGCCCGCCGACGCGGCGAGCACCGCCGCCAGCGCTCCGGTGGCCAGTTCGCGCGTGTTGTTCTGCTGGCTCAGGTGAGCGGCAACCACGCGCTGCAGCCCCGCGTGCGCCACGCGCGCCAGGATATCGGCCGCGACCTCGTTGGCAAGGTGGCCGAAATCGCCACCGATACGCCGCTTGAGCGAGGCCGGATACGCCGAATTGCGCAACATCTCGCGGTCGTGGTTGCACTCGAGCACCAATGAATGCATGCCCGCCAGACGCGCGGTGATGTAAGGCGTCTCCATGCCGGCGTCGGTCAGCACGCCGAGTCTTGCATCGCCGTCGCTCAGCACGAACTGCAGCGGCTCGCGTGCGTCGTGCGGCACCGTGTACGGCAGGATGTGCAGGCCGCCGATGACCAGCGGGTGGTCGGCGCAGCAGACGCGCACATCGGCCGTTTCCGCACCCCGCAGGTGCGAGGTCGCAAGCCATGTGCCGTGGCTGGTGTAGACCGCCAGGTCGTGGCGCGATGCAAAGGAATAGGCCGAGCCGACATGATCGCCATGCTCGTGCGTGACGAGTACCGCATCGAGCTGGTCCGGCGTGACGCCGAGCCGCTCCAGGCGCCGCGCCGTCTCGCGAATGCCAAAGCCGCAATCGAGCAGCACCCGCGTGGTGGTGGTGCCCTCTTGCGATTCGATCAACAGGGAATTGCCCTCGCTGCCGCTGCCGAGAAAGGCGAAGCGCATCATGCGCCAGCCTCGCACGGCAGTTTGCGGGAGCTTCCCGCGGCAGGACGCCGCGGGCGTACTTGCGCAGCGCTCACCGCGATCAGCGCAGTTGCTCGTCGAGCAGGGAGAGGATGCGCTTGCCGACTTCGGTGCCTTCCGGCTGGCCGGCGTCGTTCTGCACCGTCACGGTCGTGCCGGTGCCGTCGCCCTTGAGCGCAACGCGGTACTTCTTCGCCCGCTTGCTATCTTCCGTGCCGGTCTTGGTGAACAGCTTGGAGAAGAAGCCGCGGTTATCGACCGTGTCGCGCGGGTCGACATAGCGCACGAAGTACAGGCCCTGGGCGCGGTCGCGGTCTTCCACCGTGAAGTTGACGCGGTCCAGCGCCAGGCCGACGGAGCGCCATGCGCGGTCGAACGGCTCGGCCAGTTGCAGCGCCTGGGTGCCATTGACCTGCGTCAGGTTGCTGCCCGCCGCGGGTGCCTTGGCCGCCGCCGCAGGAGCAGCCGCCGCGCCAGAGGCCCCGGCCGCTGCCGGCGTGCCGCCGTTCTTCGCCATGCGGTCGGCCTGCTCCTTCTGCACGCCGAGTCGCTGCGCGAAGCGCGAGAGGAATTCCGCTTCCAGCTCGGGATCGGAGGGACGCGCGGTCCAGACCGTCTGCGACTTGTCGATGCCGGTCAGCTGTTCCTGCGCGCCGCGGTGGCTGATGAAGATCTCCATATTGCCGTTCTGCGAGCGCTCCAGGCGCGTGCGGAACTTGTCACGCTCGGAGGTCGAGTACAGGCCGTCGAAAACCTTGCCGATGGTGTTGCGGATGAAATCCTGCGGGATCTTGGCACGGTTCTCGGCCCAGTCCGTTTCCATGATGCCGGTCTCGGGCGAATCCTGGACCAGCAGGAAACCGCTTTCCTGCCAGAACTCGCGCAGCGACTGCCACAACTGGTCAGAGCGCATGCCGTTGCTGATCACCAGCCAGCGCTGGTTGCCGTCGCGCTCCATGCGCACGCCTTGCGTGGCGGGCAGCACGTTCTCGGTGCCAACCTGCTGCTGAGCTACCTTGTTCGTCTGGTTGTAGGTCGACAGCGTCGACGTGCCGTTCTGGTCGGGCACCGAGTAGCGGCGGTCACCTTCGATCTTGGTCAGGTCCGGCGGGACGTCCAGCGTGCCGGTGCGCTTGGCGTTGGACTTGTAGTCGATCTTGTCGGGTGCCATCGCATCGTTGATGCTGCTGCAGCCGGACATCGCGCTTGCCACCAGCACGGGCAAGACCAGGGCGGCACGGCGAACCTGCATTGCACCGTGGCGGTTAAGCTTGAGTTTCATTGACACGCAATCCTAGTTGATGGGACGACGGCAGGGTGCTGCGGGATCAGCCGAGAAGGCCGGCATCCGACAGCGCCTTGCGCACCACGTCGTGGTATTCCGGTGACAGCGGGGTGAGCGGAAGGCGGATACCGCCCTGCATCTTGCCCATTTGCTGGAGTGCCCACTTGACGGGAATCGGGTTGGCCTCGACGAACATCGCCTTGTTGAGCGCAACCAGTTCCATGTGGATGCGACGCGCGGTGATAGCGTCGCCCTTCAAGGCCGCCACGCAGAGCTCATGCATCTTGCGCGGCGCCACGTTGGCCGTGACCGAGATATTGCCATGGCCGCCGAGCAGCATCAGCGCAATCGCGGTGGGATCGTCGCCGCTGTAGATGGCGAAGCCTTCCGGCGCATCCTTGATCAGCTGGGCGGCACGGTCGATATTGCCCGTGGCTTCCTTCACGCCGTCGATGCCCGGCACCTGCGCCAGGCGCAGGATGGTCTCGGGCTGCATGTCGGCCACGGTGCGGCCGGGCACGTTGTACAGCAGCACGGGCAGGTCCACGCTTTCCGCGATGGTGCGGAAATGCCGGTACATGCCTTCCTGGGTCGGCTTGTTGTAGTAAGGCACGACCTGCAGCGAAGCATCGGCGCCGACCTTCTTGGCGAAGGCGGTCAGCTCGATTGCTTCCTTGGTCGAGTTGCCGCCGGTGCCGGCGATGATCGGGATGCGCTTGTCGGCCTGCTCCACGGCCACGCGGACCAGCTCGCAGTGCTCGTCCACCGTCACGGTGGGCGACTCGCCGGTGGTGCCGACGATCACGATGCCGTCGGTGCCTTCGGCAACGTGCCAGTCGACCAGGGCGCGCAGCGCGGGGAAATCCAGGCTGCCATCTTCCTGCATCGGCGTCACGATTGCGACGATGCTGCCGTTAATCTGTGTCATAACGTATGAGAATTCGGGAAACGAATACCGCGATTGTACCGGATAGCCCGGGCCTTCCGACCGCACCTTCGACCGGGGAAAACCCAAGCCGGTTCAACGCGTGAAGCCCGGGTCTCGCCGACCGGCCCGGCAAACGACCCGGGCCGCACTTCAGGCCGGCAAAGGATAACGCGGCGGCGCACGGCCGGCGGCGCCGCCAGCCTCGTCCGCCACCTCGCGAATTGCGCAGAGGCGCTGCACAAAGGCAGTTTTAGGCGCTTCGAGCATACCATCTTCGTAGCCGACCACGCGCAGGCTGCCGCGCACGACCTCCAGCAGCTCGCCCGGCTTCAGCAGGAAGTCCGGATTGGATGGCTTGCCGACGGTCTCGTTGCCGGCAGCGAACGTCTCGTAGATCAGCACGCCGCCAGGCGCCAGCGCGGCTAGCAGGTGCGGCCACAAGGGCCGGTGCAGATAGTTGGTCACCACGATGGCGTCGAACGGCGCCAGCCCTGCCAGTGGCCACGCGCCCTGCTCGAGGTCGGCCACCAGCTTCTCGACGCTTGCAGGCAGCGCAGCCAGCGCAGCGCCATCGCGGTCGACGCCAAGCACGGCATGGCCGCGGCCCGCGAACCACGCTGCATGACGGCCGCTGCCGCAGGCCAGGTCGAGCACGCGCGCTTGGGGGCGCACCAGGTGCGCCCAGCGCACCACCCATGACGAGGGCGGGGCCGGTGCATGCAGCGGCGGCATGCCGCCCGTCGTGCTCATCGGTACCCCAGGCCCATGTTGGCGCGCACGTCGGCCATGGTCTCGCGTGCCACCTGGCCGGCCCTGTCGCAGCCATGCGCGACGATGGCGCGCAGCAGCGCGGGGTCGTCCATGTATTTCTGCGCGCGTTCGAGCATCGGCTGCTGCTCGCGCAGGATGCCTTCGATCACGGGCTGCTTGCACTCGATGCAGCCGATGCCCGCGCTGCGGCAGCCCGCCTGCGCCCATTCGCGCGTGGGCGAGTCCGAGTAGACCTGGTGCAGCTGCCACACCGGGCAGCGCGCCGGCTCTCCCGCATCGGTGCGGCGCACGCGTGCCGGATCGGTCGGCATCGTGCGCACCTTCTTCTCCACCGATGCCTTGTCCTCGCGCATGCGGATGGTGTTGCCGTAGGACTTCGACATCTTCTGGCCGTCCAGCCCCGGCATGCGCGAGGCCGCGGTCAGCAGCGCCTGCGGCTCGACCAGGATGGTCTTGCGCGAGCCGCCCAGGTAGCCCAGCAGCATCTCGCGGTCCTCGGTCGAAAGGCTTTGCGACTGCGCCACCAGCGCCGCGCCCTCTTCCAGCGCTTCGGTCTTGCCCTGCTCCTGGTAGGCGCGGCGTAGCTCGAGATAGGCCTTGGTGCGCTTGCCGCCCAGCTTCCTGGCGGCCTCCTGCGCGCGCTCCTCGAAGCCCGGCTGCCGGCCGTACAGGTAGTTGAAGCGGCGTGCGATCTCGCGGGTGATCTCCACGTGCGGCACCTGGTCTTCACCCACCGGCACGCGGCCGGCGCGGTAGATCAGGATGTCGGCCGCCTGCAGCAGCGGGTAGCCGAGGAAGCCATAGGTGGAGAGATCCTTGTCCTTGAGCTTCTCGATCTGGTCCTTGTAGGTCGGCACCCGCTCCAGCCAGCCCAGCGGCGTGCCCATCGCCAGCAGCAGGAACAGCTCGGCGTGCTCGGGCACGCGGCTCTGGATGAACAGCGTGGCGCGCTCGGGATCGACGCCGGCCGCGAGCCAGTCGATCAGCATCTCCCACACCGACTCGCCGATCACCTCGGGCGATTCGTAGTGGGTAGTCAAGGCATGCCAGTCCGCCACGAAGAAAAAGCATGGATACTCGGCCTGCAGTTGGACCCAGTTTTTCAGGACGCCGTGATAATGGCCCAGGTGCAGCGCGCCGGTGGGCCGCATGCCGGAGAGAACGCGGTCGGGAAACATGTCGGTATTTGTGTGGGAATTCGGTACTTGGTACAGCGTGTTCGATGCAGCGTGTCCGGGCGTGGCTCGCAAGCGTGCCCGGATGAGGCGAAGCGCTCCGCCCCAGGCCTTATTGCACCAGTGCCAGGATGGGCTGCAGCATCAGCTGCACCAGCCCGCTGAGGGCGCCCATCACCGGCTGCATCCAGACCCTGGTGATCACGCCTGCGGCCACCAGGGCCAGCACCACGAAAATGCCATAGGGCTCGATGCGCGAGATGGCGCGCGCCAGTTGCTGCGGCAGCAGCGCAGTCAGCACGCGGCCGCCGTCGAGCGGGGGAACGGGGAACAGGTTGAAGGCTGCCATCACCAGGTTGACCAGCACGCCGGCGCGCGCCATCTGGCTGAAAAAGGGCTCCTGCACCTGCGTTAGCACCAGGCCGATCGCCATCAGCGCCCACAGGAAGGCCTGCAGCACATTGCTGCCCGGGCCGGCCAGCGCCACCCACATGCCATGCCAGCGCGGATTGCGCAGATGGTCGAAGGCAACCGGTACCGGCTTGGCGTAGCCAAACACAAACTGGCCGCTGGTCATGAAATAGAGCAACAGCGGCACCGCGATGGTGCCGATGGGATCGATGTGGCGCGCCGGGTTGATGCTGACGCGGCCCATCATATAGGCGGTGTTGTCGCCGAACAGCTTGGCCACGTAGCCGTGGGCGGCTTCGTGCAGCGTGATCGCGAACAGCACCGGCAGGGCGTAGACCGCAAGGGTCTGAATCAGGGAAGAATCCATGGGGCGCTATTGTACCGGGGTCCCGGCGTGCAGGCGACGCGCGGCGGCTGCGCCACGCGGAAAGTGAAGGCGGCGCTTTAGAGGCCGAAGCGCCCGATGTCGCCGCGACCCTGCCGGATCAGCTCGGGCTCGCCGCTCGTCAGGTCGATCACGGTGGTCGGCTGCGCCGGCGCGGCGCCGCCGCAGATGACCAGCTCGAGTTGCTTCTCCAGGCGGGCGCGGATCACCTCGGGCTCGTTGAGCGGCACCTCGTCGCCAGGCAGCTGCAGGGTGGCCGAGATCAGCGGCTCGCCCGCTTCGGCCAGCAGCGCCAGCGGGATCGGGTGGTCGGGCACGCGCACGCCGATGGTCTTGCGCGCCGGGTGCGAGAGCCGGCGCGGCACTTCCTTGCTGGCCTCGAGGATGAACACATAGGGCCCGGGCGTGGCGCCCTTGAGCCACCGGTACTGCCGGTTGTCGACGCGCGCGAAGTTGCCCAGCTCGGACAGGTCGCTGCACATCAGCGTCAGGTGGTGCTTGTCATCGATGCCGCGCAGGCGGCGCAGGCGCTCGACCGCGGCCTTGTCGTCGAGCCGGCACGCAAGTGCGTAGCTGGAGTCGGTCGGCAAGGCGATCAGCCCGCCCTTGCCGATGATCTGTGCGGCCTGCTTGATCAACCGCGACTGCGGGTTGAGCGGGTGGATATCGAAGTATTGGGACATGTGCGGGCTGAAAGCGAGTGGCCGCAGGCCCGGCGCAAAGGCCGCGTGCACGCCGGGCGGGAGCTGCGAGGAAGGGGAGCGGACGGTGCGCATGACGGGGGCGGGCCAGGGAGGCGCCGGGCGGCCGGAGGCCGCACCGGCTTACCAGTCATGCCAGACCGGTGTGACCGACGACGGCAGCGGGGGCAGCGAGCCCAGCCCGATGCGCCCTTCGCCGGGCCCGTGGAAGTCCGAGCCGCGCGAGGCCATCAGGCCATAGTGGTGCGCGACATCGACATACTGGCGGTACTGGTCCGGCGTATGGCTGCCGGTCACCACCTCGACCGCCGCGCCACCGAGCTGCACGAACTCGTCGAACAGCGCGTCATGCTGGAGCTGCGTGTAGTTGTAGCGGCCCGGATGCGCCATCACCGGAATGCCGCCGGCGGCCTGGATCCAGCCGACCGCGTCGCCCAGCCGGGCCCAGCGATGCCCGACATAGCCCGGGCGGCCTTCGCCGAGGTATTCGCTGAACACATCGCTGACGGACTTGCAGAGTCCCTGCTCCACCATCCAGCGCGCGAAGTGCGTGCGGGAGATCAGGTCCGGGTTGCCCACGTGGCGCAACGCCCCTTTGTAGGCGCCTTCGATGCCGACCGCTTCCAGTGCCTCGCCGATATCCTGCGCCCGCGAGGCGCGCCCGGAGCGCGTGGCCTCCAGGCCCTGGACCAGCGCCGGACATGCCGGATCGATCTGCAGGCCGACGATATGCACGGTCTGGCCGGCCCACGTCACGGAGATCTCCACGCCGGGCACATAGCGCATGCCGAGTGCCTCGGCGGCGGCGCGCGCCTCGGTCTGGCCCGCCACCTCGTCGTGGTCCGTCAGCGCCCAGAAAGCCACGCCGCCCGCATGGGCGCGCCCGGCCACTTCGCGTGGCGACAACATGCCGTCGGACACGGTTGAGTGGCAATGAAGATCGGCGTTGATGGCGTGAGGGTTTTGCATGCCGCTATTCTACTCCCGCGGCGGCCCGGCGCGCGTTGGACGACGCACACAGTGCATGCCGCCCGGCAGCGCCGATAGCCCTGCCACCAACGCTGGCGTCGGGCTTGTCCGGCGCGCCGCGCGGTATAGTTGGGGCCTTGCAATCCTCCTCCCCGCCGGCGCAGCGCGCGCCGTGCGCCAAGCCATGCCGACCGACGCTTCCGCCACGCCCGCCAGCCCCCCCGCCGCCGCCTTCACTGTCGGGCCCGATGTGATCCGTACCGATGTCCTGATCGTCGGCGCGGGCCCGGTCGGCCTGTTCGCGGCCTTCCAGGCAGGCGTGCTCGGCCTGAAGTGCGAACTGGTCGACGTGCTGGACCGCGCCGGCGGCCAGTGCACCGAGCTCTATCCGGAGAAGCCGATCTACGACATTCCGGCCGTGCCCGGCTGCCTGGCGCAGGACCTGGTCGACCGCCTGCTCGAACAGTGCGCGCCGTTCGCGTTTCCCATGCATTTCAACGAACGCGCCAACGGCCTGGAGGAAATCCCCCGCGCGCCCGCCGCGCCAGGGCAAGGCGCCCACGATCATCCGCACCGCCTGCTGGTCACCACCGACGGCGGCAAGCGCTTCGACGTGGCCGCCGTGCTGATCTGCGCCGGCGCCGGCGCCTTTGCCCCGCAACGCGTGGCGCTGCCCGAAGCCGCGGCGCTGGAAGACCGTCACCTGCACTACGCGGTGCGCGATGTGACGCGCTTCGCCGGCAAGCGCGTGGTGGTGGCCGGCGGCGGCGACTCCGCGCTGGACTGGGCGCTGGCGCTGCGCAAGACCGCCGCGCGCGTGACGCTGCTGCACCGCCGGGAAGGCTTTCGCGCCGCCGACGGCTCGGTGGCGGAAATGCGCGCCGCCGTGGCAGCCGGCGAGATGGACTTCGTCGTGGGCATGCTGGGCGCGCTGAAGACCGAAGGCGACGCCCTGAGCGGCGTGGATATCCGCACGCGCGACGAGACCATCAGCCTGCCCGCGGACGAGCTGGTGGCGCTGTATGGCCTGGTGTCGGAACCGGGCCCGATCGCGCAGTGGGATCTCGACATGCGCGCCGGCCGCATCGTGGTGGACACCACTACCTACGAGAGCTCGCGCCGCGGCATCTTCGTCGCCGGCGACATCGCCTTCTACCCGAACAAGCAGAAACTGATCCTGTCCGGCTTTCACGAGGCCGCGCTGGCGCTGCGCAAGGCTTATCACTACGCGTTCCCTGAAAAGGCGCTGGTGCATGTGCATACCAGCAACAACGCCGCGCTCAAGGAAAGGCTGACGCACGCCTGAGCGTGGCGCGCCGCATCACGCGCAGAACGACTCCACCAGCGCCGCCACCACGCGTGGCTGGTCGTGATGCAGCATGTGGCCCGCGGCGTCGACAATCTCCTCGCGGAAGTCGCGGAAAGCCCTGAAGCGCTGCCGGAATTCATCCAGCGGCTGGTGGCGCGCGATATGGCGCAGCGTCTGCGAGTCGCGCGCCTCCACATGCAGCACCGGCGCGGTGACCTCCGCCCAGATCGCCATCACTTCGTCGAGCCGGTACAGCACGGGGTTGATCATCTTGTGCGCCGGGTCGCCCAGGATTTCCCAGCGGCCTTGCGCATTGCGCGCCGACCAGTGCTGGGCCAGGAAGGCCGCGCGCTCGCCCGGCAGGCGCGGGTTGGTCTTCTGCAACCGCGCCGCCACGGCCTCCAGGCTGTCGTAGGTCCTGAGCTCCGGGCGCTCGCGCAGCTCGTCAAGCCAGCGCGCGTAGCGCCCGGGCGCCTGTTCCGCGCGCGTGGCCGTCATGCCGAAGCCTTCGAGGTCCACCACGCGGCGCACCCGTGCCGGACGGATACCGGCATAGATGCAGGCCACATTGGCGCCCATGCTGTGGCCCACCAGGTTCACCGGCGCGTCAGGGTGGAAATGGTCGAGCACCGCCTCCAGGTCGGCCACGTAGTCGGCGAACCAGTAAGACTCCGTGCCCGGATAGCGCGTGGGCCAGCCGGTCTGGCCAAAGCCGCGCCAGTCGGGCGCGATCACGTGCCAGTCGCGCTCCAGCGCGTCCACCATGAACTGGAACGACGCAGCCACATCCATCCAGCCGTGCAGCAGGAACAGCTTCGGCGCGCCGGGGCGACCCCAGTGGCGCACGTGCATGTCGAGCCCGCGCAACGTGATAAATTCCGAGCGCGAGGTTTCTCTGATTGTCATGGTTGTCTCCCCGGTGCCTTCCTGGCCGACGCTTTCACCCGCGACGACAGGGAAGCCCGATAAAAATAGAACGATCGTTCGTTTGCGGATTATAGCGGCAAGCCGGACCGGGCAAGCGCCCGCCGGCGGCACAGGATGCAGGACGAACACAAGAACAGGAGACCCAGCATGGCCGAATCCCCCCCGCCCTCAAGCCGGCGCGACGACTACCGCGCGCTGCACGAGAGCTTCCGCTGGCACGTGCCCGAGCACTTCAACCTGGCCGAGGCATGTTGCGGCCGCTGGGCGCGCGATCCCGCCAGCGCCGACCGGGTCGCGGTCTACACCGAACACGAAGACGGCCGCCGCGCGAGCCACAGCTACGCCTATATCCAGGCCGAAGCAAACCGCCTGTCGCGCGCGCTGCGCGCGCTCGGCGTGGCGCGCGGCGACCGCGTCGGCATCGTCATGCCGCAGCGCATCGAGACTGTGATCGCGCACATGGCGATCTACCAGCTCGGCGCCATTGCCATGCCCCTGTCGATGCTGTTCGGCCCCGAAGCGCTGGCCTATCGCTTCCAGCACAGCGAGGCCTGCGTGGCGATTGCCGACGAGAGCGCCATCGACAGCTTGCTGGCGGCGCGCCCCGAGTGCCCGGCGCTGGCTTGCGTGATCGGCGTGGGCGCCGCCGCCGGCCGCGCGGAGCATGACTGGACCGCGCTGCTGGCAGCCGAGCTGCCGTCCTTCACCGCCGAGCAGACCAAGGCCGACGAGGCCGCGGTGCTGATCTACACGAGCGGCACCACGGGGCCGCCGAAGGGCGCGGTGATTCCGCACCGCGCCCTGATCGGCAACCTGCCCGGCTTCGTCTGCTCGCAGAACTGGTATCCGCAGGCGGACGATGTGTTCTGGAGTCCGGCCGACTGGGCCTGGACCGGCGGCCTGTGGGACGCGCTGATGCCCGCGCTGTATTTCGGCAAGCCGATCGTAGGCTACCAGGGGCGCTTTTCCGCGCAGGTCGCCTTCGAACTGATGGAGCGCTACCGGGTCACCAATACCTTCCTGTTCCCGACCGCGCTCAAGCAGATGATGAAGACCTGCCCGGCGCCGCGCGCGCAATACCGCCTGCACCTGCGCGCGCTGATGAGCGCGGGCGAAGCCGTGGGCGAGACCGTGTTCGCCTGGTGCCGCGACGCGCTCGGCGTGGTGGTCAACGAGATGTTCGGGCAGACCGAGATCAACTACATCGTGGGCAATTGCACCGCGCAGAACGACGATGGCAAGCTCGGCTGGCCGGCGCGCCCCGGCTCCATGGGGCGCCCCTATCCCGGCCACCGGCTCGCCGTCGTGGATGAAGACGGCCAGCCCTGCGCGCCGGGCGACGAGGGCGAGATCGCCGTGTGCAGTACAGACGCGCACGGGCATCCGGACCCGGTGTTCTTCCTCGGCTACTGGCGCAACGAGGCGGCTACCGCCGCCAGGTACCTGGAGCACGATGGCCTGCGCTGGTGCCGCACCGGGGACATGGCACGCATCGACGAGGACGGCTACCTCTGGTACCAGGGGCGCGCCGACGATGTCTTCAAATCGTCTGGCTACCGCATCGGTCCGAGCGAGATCGAAAACTGCCTGCTCAAGCATCCCGCCGTATCGAACTGCGCCGTGGTGCCCTCGCCCGATCCGGAGCGCGGCGCGGTGGTCAAGGCATTCATCGTGCTGCTGCCGTCCGTGGCCCGCTCCCCGCAGGCCGATGCCGCGCTGACCGCGGAGCTGCAGCAGCATGTACGCGGCCAGCTCGCGCCGTACGAATACCCCAAGTCCATCGAATTCATCGCGCAATTGCCCATGACCACTACCGGCAAGATCCAGCGGCGCTTGCTGCGCGAGATGGAAGCGCAGCGCGGCACGACGCCGTCCCGCTAGGCCAGCCCCCGGGGCTGGCCACCGCACAGCCGGCCAGCCCCCCTCCTTGCTCACATCTTCCCGTTCCGGCCCGGCGGCCATCCTGCCCGGCCGGATTTTGCCGTCAAGTATTCGCCGGGACTGACGTTAGCGAATACATGGGGGTGCCGCACCGATGGTCCGCATCCATCTGCGCACGATTGCCCTGGCAACGCTCTCAATCCATCGGCCACGATCATTTCATTTTCTTTTTTAAGACTTTTCTTATAAAAAACAAAAACCAGGACACGCGCTTCAAATAAGAAAAATCCGAACTAGAAGTTGCACTCCAAAAACGCAAGCCCGCCGGAAATGGGACATGACCTGAAACAAGGCACTAGAAAAAATGCATAGGAAATTTCCACCAAGCTCGATTGTATTTCCTAATATTGAGACATAAAATTCTGAACAAATTAGAAGAAATATCCGACGACGTAGCCTGAATTGACATCCGCTCGACCACCAACAGGGGAACAAAATGAGCACGCAACCACGCACCGGTAACGCCTCCATCCGCAATCTCCCGCGCCGCCTGCCTCTGGCCCTGGCCCTGGCATGTGCATGGCTCTCGGCGCCCGCGTGGGCTGCGGATGGCATGATCGTCTTTCGCGGCGCCATCGTCGCGCCGTCCTGCCTTCCGCAGATCAGCGGCGGGCGAACGCCCGCCGCATCGGTCAGTTGCCCGCAGAACGGCACCCAGGCTGCCGAGTTTGCGTCACTGCCGCTGATGCCGGGCAAGACGGTGCAATTGAAGTCCGCGCGCGCCTCGGTCGAGACGATGAGATTCTCCAGGGGAGATGTGCCGGACGGCGCGCAGCCGGGGCTGATGCTCGTGACCGAGCACTACTGAGCTGCCTGCGCCTCGAGCCAGGCCAGCTCGTCATCATCGAAGCCCGCGGCACGGCGGGCTCCCAGGTTGAACGGCGGACGCGGGCGCGGCGCCTGGTAGCGTACCGCCAGTTCGCCATAGGTCTCGACCGGGTCAAGCCCGCGTCCGGCGCAAAGCCAGCGGTACCAGTGGTTGCCGATCGCCACGTGCCCGACTTCGTCGCGCAGGATGATATCGATGATGGCGGCGGCTTCGTGGTCGCCGGCGGCCGCCAGCTTGGCCCGCACCGGCGGCGAGGCGTCCAGTCCGCGGGCTTCCAGGGTACGCGGCACCAGCGCCATGCGCGCCAGCACGTCGCCAGCCGTCTTGTCCGCCATTTCCCAGAGGCTGTTGTGCGCCGGGAAATCGCCATAGCACGCGTCCAGCCTGCCCAGATGATCCGCCAGCAGGGTGAAATGCAGGGCCTCCTCGTCGGCCACGCGCAGCCAGTCGTGATAGAAGGCCGCGGGCATGCCGCCGAAGCGCCAGAGGGCATCGAGCGCGAGATTGATCGCATTGAACTCGATATGGGCCAGCGCGTGGATCATCGCGGCCCGGCCGGCCGGCGTGTGGATGGAGCGGCGACGCTCTACGCGCTGCGGCGCCACCAGTTCCGGCAGCGCCGGGCGCCCGGGCACCGGCAGTTCCGCGGCGATGGTTTCGGCAACGCCAAGTGCCTCCGGCGCCATGCCGGCGGCTGCCTGGCGCAAGCGGCGCGTGGCAGCCGCCTTCTGCCGCGCGTCGTCGAGGCACAGGATGGCGAGCGCCTGGCGGCGCAGGGACAGGCCGGTGGCGTCCGGCAGGACAGGAAAGGCGGAATCGGGCGCGCCCGCGGGGGCGGCATCGGTCAGGTTGGCTGGCATAAGCGTAAAATCCGGGTTGCCGCCATTGTAGGGCCGGCGCGCAGCGCAGCCGGCACAATCTCCCGCCGCGCGGCGCCGCCGGCGTACGCTCTTTAAAGGCCGGCGGCAGACCCCATATACCCATACGAACTTGTGCAGGAGACTTCATGGCGCTTTACCAGCTCGGCGACCTCACCCCGATCATCGATCCGGACGCCTACGTGGCACCGGAGGCCACCATCATTGGCAACGTGACGCTCAAGGCGCGCGCCAGTGCATGGCCGGGCGTGGTGATCCGCGGCGACAACGAACCGATCGTGGTGGGCGAGTCCAGCAATGTGCAGGAAGGCACCGTGCTCCACACCGATCCCGGCTGCCCGCTGACCATCGGCGACAAGGTGTCGATCGGCCACCAGGCCATGCTGCACGGCTGCACCGTCGGCGAAGGCTCGCTGATCGGCATCCAGGCCGTGATCCTGAACCGCGCGGTGATCGGCAAGGAATGCCTGGTCGGCGCCGGCGCGGTGGTCACCGAGGGCAAGGTCTTTCCGGACCGCTCGCTGATCCTGGGAGCGCCAGCCAAGGTGGTGCGCGAGCTCACCGAGCAGGACGTGGCCAACCTGTACCGCAATGCCGAGACCTACGCCACGCGCCAGGCCTTGTACAAGACCCAACTAAAACGCATCGACTAAGGCGCGCCGGCCAAGGACTGCGCCCGCACCGATTTACCGACGGATCATCGTGACTGACACCACCTCCCCCGACACCCTGCAGAAATTCCTGTTCGACGCGGCCCCCGTGCGCGGCGAGCTGGTGCGCATGCACGCCACCTGGCAGGACGTGCTGCGCCGCAATCAATATCCCGCACCGGTGCGCCGGCTGCTGGGTGAAATGATGTCCGCGGCCGCCCTGCTCACCGCCAACCTGAAGTTGAACGGAGCCCTGGTGATGCAGGTGCACGGGGACGGCCCGGTGCGCATGCTGGTGGTGGAGTGCCTGTCCGACCTGTCGATGCGCGCCACGGCCAAGCTGGCCGAAGGCGTGCAGGTGGCCGACGACGCCACGCTGGAGGATCTCGTCAACGTGCACGGCGGCGGCCGCTTCGCCATCACCCTGGATCCGAAGGACAAGCTGCCGGGCCAGCAGGCCTACCAGAGTATCGTGCCGCTGGCCGATGCGCATGGCACCTTCGAATCCATGGCCGCGGTGCTCGAGCACTATATGCGCGCCTCCGAGCAACTCGACACGCGCCTGTGGCTGGCCGCCGACGACCAGGTCGCCGCCGGCATGCTGCTGCAGAAGCTGCCGAGCTACGGCGGCACCATGGAGGGCCATGCCGGACGCGGCCCCGCGCAAGTGGGTGAAACCGGCGCTCCGCTGGGCGGCAGCGCCCGCGCGCAGGATCTCGACACCTGGGACCGCGCCTGCCAGCTCGGCGCCACGCTGAAGAGCGAAGAACTGCTCGCCGAGACGCCCGACACGCTGCTGCGCCGCCTATTCTGGGAAGATCTGCAGGACACCGGCGTGCGCGTGTTCGAGCCGCTCAGCCCGCATTTCAATTGCTCGTGCTCGCGCCCCAAGGTGGCCAGCATGCTGCAGAACCTCGGCCGCACCGAGATCGAGAGCATCCTGGAAGAACGCGGCAATGTGGACATCCATTGCGACTTCTGCGGCCAGCACTATCACTTCGACCCGGTCGACTGCGCGCAATTGTTCGCACCGGCACCGATCGCCACCGGCGCCGGCGAGGGGGCCGGCCAGCACCACTGACCGGGAGCATTTTCCAGGCGGCCAGGCTGCTCAGGCGGAACCTTTGCACCGCCTGCCGGGGTCAAAGCGTCAGCGACCACAGAGTCAGGGGGAATCTCATGCCCGCTTCGTCTTCGAACCTGCTCCCCGCCGCGACATGGCGCGCGGCGGGCGCCCTTGGCGCACTGCTGCTGGGCGCCGTGCTGCTCGGCGGCTGCGCCCAGTTGCCGCGCGACATCAACGGCTCGCCCCCGACGGCGCGGCTGGCACCTGACGGCGTCCCGCCCGCGCCGATCACGCCCGAAGAAAGCCAGAAGCTGAGCGCGCTGAACCGCGACATCCTGCACGAGCAGGATGCGGCCATCGCGCGCCAGCAGCAGGCGCAGGCCTACTCGCGCGCCTACTACGCCTATCCCACGCCCAGCTGGAACCTGTTCTACGGCGGCTGGGGCGGCGGCCACTGGGGCGGCGGCGTCGGTATCAGCGGCGGCTTTCCGGGCTGGGGCGGTTATCCGTACTGGTGAGGGCGTGTGGCGACAAGGCGGCAAGCGCCCCGATGAAGCGTCCCAAGGCGCACACGCAATGCGGGCTCAATGCGGGCTGTGTGGTCGTGCGCGACCGGGCGGCAACGGCGGATGAAGACGGGGCAGAGATTGCGGCGGCCAGAGCCGGGCGCCGGCGATGAAATCCGGGCGGAAATGCCTCAATGACGGCCAGTGGCGGCCGGGGAGTTCGGCGGCGGCGGCAGCGGCGGCGTGGCGCTGACCTTAGGCGCGGGCGCCACGAACTGCACGAACACCTCGCCGTCCTTGACCATGCCCAACTCGTAGCGGGCACGCTCCTCGATGGCGCCGGTGCCGTCCTGCAGATCCTTCACTTCCCCTTCCAGCTTGGCGTTGCGCAGCTTGAGCGACTGATTGCGCGCGCTCTGTTCCTGCACATGCTTGTCCAGGTCCCACACGCGCAGCCAGCCGCCCTTGCCCAGCCACAGGGGATACTGAATGGCAAGCAAGAGCACGAACAGCAGCAGCGAGATCAGGCGCATGTGGATTCTGGCGCTTTGAAGAAGAATTCAGGATCGTCGGCGCCGGCCCGGGCATCTTGTCCGGGCCGGCGCATGACGCGAGCTTAGCGCAGATTGTAGAACGCGCTCTTGCCCGGGTAGCTGGCGATATCGCCGAGGTCTTCCTCGATGCGCAGCAGCTGGTTGTACTTCGAGATGCGGTCCGAACGCGACAGCGAGCCGGTCTTGATCTGGCCGGCATTGGTGCCCACCGCGATATCGGCGATGGTGCTGTCCTCGGTCTCGCCCGAACGGTGCGAGATCACGGCGGTGTAGCCCGCGCGCTTGGCCATTTCGATGGCGGCGAAGGTCTCGGTCAGGGTGCCGATCTGGTTGATCTTGATCAGGATCGAGTTGCCGATGCCTTTCTCGATGCCTTCCTTCAGGATCTTGGTGTTGGTGACGAACAGGTCGTCGCCCACCAGCTGCACGCGCTTGCCGAGCTTGTCGGTCAGCGTCTTCCAGCCGTCCCAGTCGCCCTCGGCCATGCCGTCCTCGATCGACACGATCGGGAACTTGTCGCACAGGTTGGCCAGGTAGTCGGCGACCTGGGTCGAGGTCAGTTTCAGGCCTTCGCCTTCCAGGTGATACAGGTCCTCGCCTTCGCGGAAGAACTCGCTGGCGGCGCAGTCCAGCGCCAGCAGCACGTCTTCGCCCATGCGGTAGCCTGCCTTCTCGACGGCTTGCACGATGGTGTTCAGGCACTCTTCGTTCGACGCGAAGTTCGGCGCGAAACCGCCTTCGTCGCCCACCGCGGTGGACATGCCCTTGTCGGCCAGGATCTTCTTCAGTGCATGGAACACTTCGGCGCCGCAACGCAGGGCTTCGCGGAAGCTCTTCTGCGACACCGGCATGATCATGAACTCCTGGATATCCAGGCTGTTGTTGGCGTGCGCGCCACCGTTGACGATGTTCATCATCGGCACCGGCATCTGCATCGCGCCCGAGCCACCGAAGTAGCGGTACAGCGGCAGGCCGGCTTCCTCAGCAGCGGCGCGGGCCACGGCCATCGACACGGCCAGCGTGGCGTTGGCGCCCAGGCGGCCCTTGTTCTCGGTGCCGTCGAGGTCGATCAGGGTGCGGTCCAGGAAGGCCTGCTCGGAAGCGTCCAGGCCCATGATGGCTTCGGAGATCTCGGTGTTGATATGCTCGACCGCCTTCAGCACGCCCTTGCCGAGATAGCGCGACTTGTCGCCGTCACGCAGCTCGATGGCTTCGCGCGAACCGGTGGAGGCGCCCGACGGCACCGCCGCGCGGCCCATCACGCCGGATTCCAGCAGGACGTCGCACTCGACCGTCGGGTTGCCGCGCGAGTCGAGAACTTCGCGACCGATGATATCTACGATTGCACTCATGAATTCCTCTCTGACTGTTTGAATCTTTCTGCCTGCCGGCTATGCCAGGAGCCGGCAAATCGGGATCAGCGCGGATGATGCCTGACCAATATGTCAGACGCCTTCCACCACGATCATGTTCATCTTCGCCGCATGCTCGCGCGAGGCGCGCGCGGCGCGATACTCTTCGGAGTCGTGGAACGATTTTGCCGCCGCGAAGCTAGGGAATTTCAGCACCACGACACGGGTCGGCGCCCATTCCCCCTCGAGTTGCCCGACCTTGCCGCCGCGCACCAGCACCTCGGCGCCGTGGGCTTGAATGGCCTTGCTCGACAGCACCTTGTACTGCTCGTACTGCTGGGGGTCCGTCACGTCGACGTAGGCGATGATATAGCCTGCGGCCATGCAGTGTCTCCGAAGCTTTTGTATTGTCTTTCGATACGATTCGTCACCACCGGCGGCTTTTCCTCAGCGGGAACGCCTGCCGGCGGTGCGAACCGGGGCCCGCTCAGGCGCAGGCCGGCCAGCCGAAATTGTCTTCGAGGAAGCCCGCGCGCTTGGTCAGCGCATCGAGATCCTTGAGCACGGACAGCAATTCCTTCATGCGCGACAGCGGCACCGCGTTGGGTCCGTCGGACATGGCCTTGCTCGGATCCGGATGGGTTTCCATGAACAGGCCGGCCACGCCGGTTGCCACCGCCGCGCGCGCCAGCACCGGCACGAACTCGCGCTGGCCGCCCGAGCTGGTGCCCTGCCCGCCCGGCAACTGCACCGAGTGAGTCGCGTCGAACACCACCGGGGCGCCGGTCTCGCGCATGATCGCCAGCGAGCGCATGTCGGAGACCAGATTGTTGTAGCCGAAGGACACGCCGCGTTCGCAGGCCATGAAGCTGTCTTCCGGCAGGCCCGCCTCGCGCGCGGCGTCGCGTGCCTTGTCGATGACGTTCTTCATGTCGTGCGGCGCCAGGAACTGTCCCTTCTTGATATTGACGGGACGGCCGCTCTGCGCGCAGGCGCGGATGAAATCGGTCTGCCGGCACAGGAAGGCCGGCGTCTGCAGCACGTCGACCACGGCGGCCACCGGCTTGACCTCGTCGATCTCGTGGATGTCGGTCAGCACCGGCACGCCGATCTCGCGCTTGACGGTGGCGAGGATCTCGAGACCCCTCTCCATGCCCAGGCCGCGGAAGGTCCTGCCCGACGAGCGGTTGGCCTTGTCGAACGAGGACTTGTAGATAAACGGGATGCCGAGTTCGCCGGTGATCGCCTTGAGCTCGCCGGCGGTATCCAGCGCCATCTGCTCGGACTCGATCACGCACGGACCGGCGATCAGGAAGAAGGGCTGGCCCAGGCCAGCCTCGAAGCCACAGAGTTTCATCGCTAGTCTCCTGCTTGCGCGGTGCCGGGCCCTCAGGCCGCCTTGCTCTTCTGGCTGGCCAGCGCCGCTTCCACGTAGGCCTTGAACAGCGGATGGCCGTCACGCGGGGTGGAGGTAAATTCCGGGTGGAACTGTACGCCGACGAACCACGGGTGCAGGCTTTCCGGCAGCTCCATCATTTCCGGCAGGTCTTCCGTCGGGGTCCGCGCCGAGATCACCATGCCCGACTTTTCCAGCGTGGGCACGTAGTGGTTGTTGACCTCGTAGCGGTGGCGATGGCGCTCGTTGACTTCCGGGCCGTAGATCTGGCCGGCCTTGGTGCCTGCCTTGACCGGCACGCGCTGCGCGCCCAGGCGCATGGTGCCGCCCAGGTCGGACTCGGCCGAGCGCTGCTCGACCTTGCCTTCGCGGTCCACCCATTCGGTGATCAGCGCGACCACCGGATGCTCGGTTTCCAGGTTGAATTCGGTCGAGTTGGCATCGGCCATCCCCGCCACGTGGCGGGCAAACTCGATCACCGCCAGCTGCATGCCCAGGCAGATGCCCAGGTACGGCACCTTGTTCTCGCGTGCGTACTGGATCGCGCGGATCTTGCCCTCGGTGCCACGCTTGCCGAAGCCGCCCGGCACCAGGATGGCATCCAGCGGCGCGAGCACTTCCAGGTGGCCCGATTCGAGCTCCTCGGAATCGATGTACTCGATGTTCACGCGGGTAGCGGTATGCATGCCGGCGTGGCGCAGCGCCTCGATCAGCGACTTGTACGATTCGGTCAGGTCGACGTACTTGCCGACCATGCCGATGGTGATCTCGTGCTGCGGATTTTCCTGGGCATTGACCAGGCGCTGCCACATGGAGAGATCCGCCGGCTTCGGATCGATACGCAGTTCTTCGCAGATCAGGCGGTCGAGGCCCTGCTCGTTGAGCATCTGCGGGATCTTGTAGATGCTGTCCACGTCCCACACCGAGATCACGGCTTCCTGCGGGATGTTGGAGAACAGCGAAATCTTGGCGCGCTCTTCGTCCGGGATCGGGCGGTCGGCGCGGCACAGCAGCGCGGTCGGCGAGATGCCGATTTCACGCAGCTTCTGCACCGAGTGCTGGGTCGGCTTGGTCTTCAGCTCGCCGGCGCTGGCAATGAACGGCACCAGCGTCAGGTGCACGAAGGCGGCATGGTTGCGGCCCATGCGCAGGCTCATCTGGCGCGCGGCTTCCAGGAAGGGCAGCGATTCGATGTCGCCGACCGTGCCGCCGATTTCCACCAGTGCCACGTCCGCCTTGCCGCCATGCGAGGCAGCCGCGCCGCGCTCGATGAAGGCCTGGATCTCGTTCGTGATATGCGGGATCACCTGCACCGTCTTGCCGAGGTACTCGCCGCGGCGTTCCTTGCGGATCACCGATTCGTAGATCTGGCCCGTGGTGAAGTTATTGGACTTGCGCATCTTGGCCGAGACGAAACGCTCGTAGTGGCCGAGATCGAGGTCGGTTTCCGCGCCGTCTTCCGTGACAAACACCTCGCCATGCTGGAAAGGGCTCATCGTGCCGGGATCGACATTGATGTAGGGATCTAGCTTGAGGAGGGTGACTTTGAGGCCGCGCGACTCGAGAATGGCCGCGAGCGAAGCAGCAGCGATGCCCTTGCCGAGAGAAGAGACGACGCCACCGGTGACGAAGACGAATTTGGTCATAAACCGAGCTTGCCGGGGAAATCGGGATTATACATGAGAGCCCGCCTGCTGCAGCGCCGCATTTGTGACAGGCGGCCGCGCCGCGGGCCGGGCGAGCGCATGCGGCGTTTGCCTCTCATCCCGTCATCAGAGCCGCTGGCCGGCCTCGCGCCGCATGCCGCCGAGCAGCTCGTGGATCAGCGCGGCGGTCTGCTCCGGGCGCTCCATCGGGTACAGGTGCCCGCCTTCGATGAAGCGCAGGCGCTCGCCCACCAGCTTGCGCGTGGCGCCAAGCCCGCATTGCCGGACCTCGCGCGAGTGCTTGCCGGCGACAAAGCCGACCGGCACCGGCGCGCCGCGCGACACGCGCGCGCCAAGGCCGGTCGGCAGCGTGCGGTAGATCTGGTATTCGATCTCGCGCTCGAAGCGCAGGCGGCGCTCGGCGTCGCGTCCGGTGGGTTCGGTGCCGTGCTCGGCATAGTCGCGCAGCACGTCTTCGTCCCACGCCGCGAACAGCGGCTTGCTGCGAAAGTGCTGCCAGACCGCCTCGGCATCGGGCCAATGCGTGCGCCGCCTGCGCGTCACCGCCGCCGGGCCGGGCGCCTCGTCCAGGCCGAAGCGCTGCCCCGCCTTGAGCAGCGCCGCGCGCCAGCCGGCGATCACCGGCGAGTCGAGCATGACCACGCCGCGCACCAGCTGCGGGCGCCGCAGGGCCGCCATCAGCGACAGGAAGCCCCCCAGGGAATGCCCCACCAGCCACACCGGCTCGCGGTACTTCTGCTCTACCGAGGCCAGCAGTTCATCCACCAGGTGCGGCCACTCGCGCGTGACCGGGTATTTCGGGTCGTGCCCGTAGCGGTCCACCGCGCGGATCTCGAACTCGTCTTCCAGGCGCGAAAACAGTTTGCGGTAGGTGCTGACCGGGAAACCGTTGGCATGCGAGAAATGCAGGATGTCACGCATGGCGAACCCTCAGCCGCGGCCGTTGCTGCGCTCGCGCTTGGCGCGCACGGGCTGGCCCCAGCGATCGGCTTCGCCCGGGCGCGCCAGCGGAAACTCCGCCGGGGCTGCCGCATCCCATTCGGGGTCGTGGATTTCGCCGAAGACCTGGCGCAGGCGCTGGCCCCAGGTATCGCGGATCATGCGGAAGTAGGCGTTCTTCTCGTCGATGTTGACGAAGCGGCTCACCCGCAGCGCATTGGCTTCATACACCAGCAGGTCCAGCGGCAGGCCTACCGAGATATTCGACTTGAGCGTGGAGTCCATCGAGATCAGCGCGCACTTGGCGGCCTCGCCCAGCGGCAGCGAAGGCTCCACCACACGGTCGATGATGGGCTTGCCGTACTTGGCCTCGCCGATCTGGAAATAGCAGTTCTCGGGCGTGGCTTCGACAAAGTTGCCGGCCGCGTACACATTGAACAGGCGCACGCGCTCCCCGCGGATCTGCCCGCCGAAGATCAGGCTGACATTGAACTCGATACCGGCATCGCGCAGCGCGTGGGCATCATGCTTGTGCACCTGGCGCACGGCGTCGCCGACGATGGTGGCGGCTTCGAACAGATCGCGCGCGGTCCACAGCGAGCGCTTCTCGTCACGCCCTTCGGCCAGGATCTGCCGCACCGCCTGGCTGATTGCCAGGTTGCCGGCCGTGAGCAGCACCATGACGCGGTCGCCGGGCTCTTCGAACACGGTCATCTTGCGCGCGCTGGAAATCGCGTCGACACCCGCATTCGTGCGCGAGTCGGAGAGAAACACCAGGCCGGCGTCCAGGCGCATGGCAACACAGTACGTCATGATCTTGTCTAGTTATGGTGAACACTCAGCGTGCACACTCGGCGCGCACATTCAGCGTGGACATTCCGCGCACGTCCGGCCTTGCCATGCCATGCCATGCCATCTGGCACGAGGCCACTTCAATGCCGCATTCTAGCGCCGCGGGGGCGCGTTCGATACCGCAACGGGCGCCCGCGCGTGGTGCGCGGCGCACCGTCCGATTCACTGTTCCGGTGCAATCGCGATCTCGACCGCCAGCCGCTCGCCACTGCCCCCCTCGCGCACGCCGCGAACCGGCGCGGCCATGCGGTAGTCGCGGCCCACGGCCAGCCGCACGTGGCGCGCATCGCTGAGGCAGCGATGGGTCACGTCGACGCTGCACCACAATTCCCTGCCCGCATCCACGCAGATATCGGCCCAGGCATGGCCGGCCAGCGCCGCGGCCGCAGGGTCGTAGAAATAACCGCTGACATAGCGCGCCGGCACGCCGAGGGCGCGGCAGCATGCCACCATCACCTGCGCCTGGTCCTGGCAGACGCCGCCGCCCAGCGCGAACGCCTCGCTGGCCGAAGTGCCGACATCGGTGCTGTCGGGCACGTAGCGCACGCGCTCGGCAATGCCGCCGGCCAGCGCCAGCAGCGCAGGCACCTCATGCCCCGCCGCGAGGTAAGGCGCGGCAAAGCGGATCATCTCGGGTTCGGCCGCGGTCAGCGGCGTGCCGCCCAGGTAATACAGCGGCGACACGCGCGCCTCGCCCGCGGGCGGCGCATCGCAGAACAGCGGCGCGCTGCCGCCCGCCGCCGGCGTCACTTCCACCACGCCGCTGGCTTCGATCACCAGGGTCCGGGCCGGACCGGCGACGGTGAAGCTGTGCACGATATTGCCGAAACCGTCGCGCGCCTCGGACAGGTTGCCCGGCACCGACAGGTGCCACTCCCGCACGGTCTGGAGCGGCCCCGAGCGCGGTGCCAGGCGCAGTTCGTGCACGCTGCGGCGGACCGGCTCGGCATAGCGGTAGACGGTCTTGTGATGGATCTTGTATTTCACGATATGGCGAGGCCGGCGCGACTACCACGCGAGTGGTTCAGGCAGCCAGCAGCGGCACGAGGAAATCCCGGCTGATGCCGTTGCCGAGGTCGCCGATGCGCTCTAGGAAACTGGTCAGGTAAGCGTGCAGGCCGACGGCGAAGATGTCGTCGATGCGCGCGTATTTCAAATCGGCGTGGAGTTTACCAGCCTGCCGCTCGGTCTCCGAGGAATGCTGGTTGCCCACCAGCGCCAGGATCGCCACCACCTCGTCCAGGCTCGACACCAGCGAACGCGGCATGTCCGGGCGCAGCACCAGCAGCTCCGCCACGCGCTCGGGCGTGATCACCGTGCGGTAGATCTTGCGGTAGACCTCGAACCCCGACACCGAGCGCAGCACCGCCGCCCAGTGATAGAAATCGTTGGCGTCGCGGTTGGGATCGCTGTCGTCGACGGTGCTGGCCTGGAACTTCACGTCGAGGATCCGCGCGGTATTGTCAGCGCGCTCGAGGAAGGTGCCCAGCCGCATGAAGTGGAAGGCGTCGTCCTTGAGCATGGTGCCGAACTGCACGCCGCGCGCCAGGTGCGAGCGGAACTTGACCCACTCGAAGAACTGCGCCGGGTCCTCGCACAGCACGCCATCTGCGATCAGGCGCTGCACATCGAGCCAGGTGGTGTTGATGGTTTCCCAGACCTCGGTGGTGAGCGAGCCGCGCACCGCGCGCGCGTTCTCGCGGGCAGCGCGCAGGCAGCTCATGATCGACGACGGATTGGTCATGTCGCGCACCATGAAGTCGATCACATCGTCGCGCGTGAGCAGGCCGTATTTGTTGTCGAACACGGCGGTCAGCTCGGAAATGTCGAGCATCGCCCACCAGCCCTGCTCCGCCACTTCCGCCGATTGCGGCAGCAGCGAAGTCTGGTAGTTCACGTCGAGCATGCGCGCGGTGTTCTCCGCGCGTTCGGTATAGCGCGCCATCCAGAACAGATGGTCGGCGGTGCGGCTTAGCATGGTCAGTCCCCTCGTACTGCGCTGTTCGTCCACGCCGCCCGCGCATGGACAGCGGCGGCGCGGCAATCCCAACAATCCGCGGGCACGCCTGGCGCGCCCCGCATCCGGCCATTCCGGCGCTTCAGCGCTCCAGCACCCAGGTGTCCTTGGTGCCGCCGCCCTGCGACGAATTGACCACCAGCGAGCCTTCGCGCAAGGCCACGCGCGTCAGCCCGCCCGGCACCATGCGCACATCCTTGCCCGACAGCACGAAGGGCCGCAGGTCGATATGGCGCGGCGCGATGCCCGCTTCCACGTAGGTCGGGCAGGTCGACAGCGCCAGCGTGGGCTGCGCGATGTACTGCTCCGGACGCGCGCGCACCACTTCACGGAAAGTGTCGATCTCCGCGCGCGTGGCGGCGGGCCCCACCAGCATGCCGTAGCCGCCGGCGCCGTGGGTTTCCTTGACCACCAGTTCGTCCATGTGGTCGAGCACGTACTGCAGGTCGTCGGGGCGCCTGCACATATAGGTCGGCACGTTGTTGAGGATCGCTTCCTCGCCGAGGTAGAAGCGGATCATGTCGGGCACGTAGGGGTAGATCGACTTGTCGTCGGCCACGCCGGTGCCGATGGCATTGCAGATGGTCACGTTGCCGGCACGGTAGACCGACAGCAGCCCCGCCGCGCCCAGCGTGGAGTCGGGACGGAACACGAGCGGATCGAGGAAATCGTCGTCGACGCGACGGTAGATCACGTCGATGCGCTGCGGCCCCTGCGTGGTGCGCATGTAGAGGTGCTCGTCCTGCACGAACAGGTCGCTGCCCTCGACCAGTTCCACGCCCATCTGCTGCGCGAGGAAGGCGTGCTCGAAGTAGGCCGAGTTGTACATGCCCGGCGTGAGCACCACCACGGTCGGATCGGCGATGTTCTGCGGCGAGACGCCGCGCAGCATGTCGAGCAGCAGGTCGGGATAGTGGGCCACCGGCGCCACGCGGTTGCGCGCGAACAGGTCCGGGAACAGCCGCATCATCATCTTGCGGTTTTCCAGCATGTAGGACACGCCGGAGGGCACGCGCAGGTTGTCTTCCAGCACGTAGAACTCGCCCTCGCCCGCGCGCACCACGTCGATGCCGGCCACGTGGGCGTAGATGTCGCGCGGCACGTCGATGCCGAGCATCTCTGGCCGGTACTGGGCGTTGTTGTAGATCTGGTCGGGCGGGATCACGCCGGCGCGGATGATGTCCTGGCCGTGGTAGATGTCATGGATGAAGCGGTTCAGCGCCGATACGCGCTGGCGCAGCCCGCGCTCCAGCGTGGCCCACTCGCTGGCGGGAAAGATGCGGGGAATCACGTCGAACGGAATGGTGCGCTCGGTGCCGCTGTTGGACTCGTCCTTGTCGCCGTAGACAGCGAAGGTGATGCCCACGCGCCGGAAGATCAGGTCCGCCTCCGCGCGCTTGTTGCCCATGGTTCCTTCGGACTGGCGCGCCAGCCAGTCCGCGAACTGCTTGTAGTGCCCGCGCACCGCCCCTGCCGGCAGGGGCTGCCCCGCGTGGATTGCCGCTGCCACGCCATCTTGCCAATCGAGCATCTCGTCGAAAAACCGCGCCGCCATGATGGCCGTTCCCCCATGATTTGGGCGCCGCCCAAGCTGCCGGCGATCCCGTTTTGATTGGCTTGTTCTTCCCGGCACAGCATTTCGAGGCCACCACCCGGGCCGGCGAAGCCGCTGGCCATGCGTCATGCGTCGAAGTGCTGTCCTGATTGGGATGATACCCATGGCCACGAAAGCCGCAAGCAGCAAGCGTCCGCGCCATCGATGATATATGTAGCAAGATGCCTGCCAGCCCCGGCGCGCCCAAGGGGAAAAGCGCGCCCCGGACCGGAGTCACCCCCCTAGCGCACCGCCGCGGTCGCGGGCACCTGGGCCAGGATGCGCTGCACCAGCGCCTCCGGCGTCTGCCGGATATCGAGCACCAGCGCGTCGCTCGGCTCTTCCAGCGTCTCGAACTGGCTTTGCAGCAAGGCCGGGTTGAAGAAGTGGTCGCTGCGCTCGGACAGGCGCCCGCCGATCACCGCGGCGTCGCCTTTCATATAGACGAAGGTCACGCCGCCCTCGGACGGCAACAGGCGGTCGCGGTAGACCTGGCGCAGCGCCGAGCAGGTGAACACATGGGTACGGCCCTCGGCGCGGGCCGCGTCGATCGCCGCGCGCATGGCGGCCAGCCAGGGCCAGCGGTCTTCGTCGGTCAGGGGGATGCCGTTATGCATCTTCTCCTTGTTGGCCGCGCTGTGGAATTCATCGGCGTCATGGAAGCCGCAATGCAGGTTCTTGGCCAGCAACTGGCCGACCGTGGTTTTCCCGCTGCCGGAAACGCCCATCAGGATGTAGATCATGTCTGCTCCAACGATCGTGATCGGATGGTTTTCCCATCCTTGTCGGTAGTCCCCGCGCCGTGCGACGGGTGGTTCCTGGAAACCGCCCGTCCCTGCAGCCATGTTCCATGATAGGTCTGGCGTGCGCAGGCTTGGGGTCGCCCCTGCCCGCCGGACGGCGGACAGGGGCACAAAACGGATGAATTGCCCGGGGCGCGGCCTATTGTGCGACGGCCACGGCGGTTTGGACAGCGCCAGGCGCGTCGGCCTCGGACAGGTCGAGCGCGCTGCCGCCCTCTTCGGCGATCCGCGCATGGCGGCGGAACAGCCCGAACAGGCCGCGGCCGACGCTGAAACTGGCGAAGTCGTCGTCCGGCGAGGGCGCCAGCGCGCGCGCCTCGAGCGCGGATTCGCCGGGCGCGCCGCCAAGCCATTCGAGCGTGCCGGCGACAGCGTCGACGCGGATGCGGTCACCGTCGCGCACGCGCGCCAGCGGTCCGCCAGAAAGCGCCTCCGGACACACATGAATCACCGCCGGCACCTTGCCGGAGGCGCCCGACATGCGGCCGTCGGTCACCAGCGCGACCTTGTGCCCGGCGTCCTGCAGCGAGCCCAGCACCGGCGTGAGGCGGTGCAGTTCGGGCATGCCGTTGGCGTTGGGCCCCTGGAAGCGCACCACCGCGACCATGTCGCCGGTCAGCTCGCCGGCCTCGAAGGCGGCCTGCAGGCCTTCCTGCGAATCGAACACGCGCGCCGGCGCCTCCACCACGCGGTGCTCGGGCGCCACCGCCGACACCTTGATCATGCCGCGGCCGAGATTGCCCTGCAGCAGGCGCAGCCCGCCTTCGGGCGAGAACGGCTCGACCGCGCTGGCCAGCACCGCCGCGTCGCCGCTGGCGGTGGGGCCGTCGCGCCACCGCAGCACGCCGTCGGTCATGACCGGTTCCTGCGTATAGCGCGCCAACCCGCGGCCGGCCACGGTTTCCACGTCTTCGTGCAGCAGCCCGGCTGCGAGCAGCTGGCGGATCACGTAGGCCACGCCGCCGGCGGCATGGAAATGGTTCACGTCGGCCGAGCCGTTGGGATAGACCCGTGCCAGCAGCGGCGTGATGCGCGACAGGCGGTCGAAATCGTCCCAGTCGATCACGATCCCGGCCGCGCGTGCCATCGCCACCAGGTGGATGGTGTGGTTGGTCGAGCCACCGGTGGCCAGCAGGCCGACGATGGCGTTGACCACCGCGCGTTCGTCGACGATGCGTGCCAGCGGCAGGTAGTCCGGGCCACGGGCCGTGAGCGCCAGCGCGCGCTGCGCGGCGGCCGCGGTCAGCGCGTCGCGCAGGCCGCTGTCCGGATGGACGAAGGCCGAGCCCGGCATATGCAGGCCCATGATCTCCATCAGGAACTGGTTGCTGTTGGCGGTACCGTAGAAGGTGCAGGTGCCGGCCCCGTGATAGGCCTCGCACTCTGCCTCCAGCAAGGCTTCGCGGCCAACCTGTCCGGTCGCGTAGAGCTGGCGCACGCGCGCCTTTTCCTTGTTGGACAGGCCCGTCGCCATGGGCCCGGCCGGCACGAACACCACCGGCAGGTGGCCGAACTGCAGCGCGCCCATCAGCAGGCCCGGCACGATCTTGTCGCACACGCCAAGCATCACGGCGGCGTCGAAGGTGTTGTGCGACAGCGATACCGCCGTGGCCATGGCGATGGCGTCGCGCGAGAACAGCGACAGCTCCATGCCGGCATTGCCTTGCGTGATGCCGTCGCACATCGCCGGCACGCCGCCCGCCACCTGCGCCACCGCGCCCACCGCGCGGGCGGCCTCGCGGATCACGCCGGGATAGCGCTCGTACGGCTGGTGGGCGGAAAGCATGTCGTTGTAGGCCGTGACAATGCCGAGATTGGCGGCATGTTCGACCCGCAGCTTGAGCTTGTCATGCGCGGGCAGCGCAGCGATGCCGTGCGCCACGTTGGCACACGACAAGCCACGCAGCGGCCCCAGTTCTTGCTGGGCCCGCTCGCAGCGCGCCAGGTAGGCAGCGCGACCGCGCTGGCTGCGCGCGACCACGCGCGCGGTGACGGCCTGCACTTCGGAATGGAGGGCTTGCGACATTCGTGGGAGTTCCTGGTTTGTAGATCCGTGAACGTGTTTTCTTGTAGATTTTCTACATTATATAGAAAGGATCGACAAAAGCATCTCGCGCATGGATCACAATGCGTCGACTAATCCTCAAATATGGCCGGAATAGGTGAAATCCCTAGCAGAAACGCGGGCTCACAGGCGCGGCATTCCATCGCCATTTATGTAGAATATCTACATACTCATCGAACCGCCGGCACATGAATCCGGCAGGCATGCCCGACGAAATCGCCGGCACGCCAACACCGGCCTCCCCCACCATGCGCGACCGAATTCTTGCTGTCTACGACACGCTTCGCCCCTCCGAACGCCGCCTGGCGGATTACGTGACCCGCCACGGCGCCAGCGTGATCCGCTTGTCCATGCCCGAACTGGCCGAACGCGCGGGCGTCTCGCAACCCACCATCGCGCGCTTCTGCGCCGCGCTCGGCTACGACGGCTTCCGCGAGTTCAAGCTGCAGTTCGCCCAGAACGTCGGTGGCGGCACGCCCTTCGTGCACCAGGACGTCAAGGCCGAGGACCGCCCCGCCGATATCGCCGGCAAGGTGTTCGACCGCACCATCGCCACCCTGATGACGGTGCGCAACGCGCTGTCCGCGGATCAGATCGAGCACGGCATCAAGCTGCTCGCCGCGGCGCATCGCATCGAGTTCTATGGCTGCGGCAATTCCGGCATCGTCGCGCTGGACATCCAGCACAAGTTCTTCCGCCTCGGCATCCCCACCACCGCCTACTCGGATTCGCACGTGTTCAGCATGTCCGCCGCCCTGCTCGGCCCGGGCGACGTTGCCGTGCTGGTGTCCAACAGCGGCCGCACCTGGGACATGCTGGCCGCCGCCACGCTGGCCCGCGCGAGCGGCGCCAGCGTGCTGGCGCTGACGCACAGCGGCTCGCCGCTGGCCAAGCTGGCCGATGTCTGCGTGTTCTCCGACGTCGAGGAAGACAGCGAGGTCTACACCCCGATGACCTCGCGCATCTGCCACCTGGTGCTGGGCGACGTGCTGGCGGCGGGCGTTGCGCTGGAGCGTGCCGACATTGTCTCTGCCGGCCTGCAGCGCGCCAAGGCCCACCTGCGCGAGCGCCGCATCGCCCAGGCCGAACCCGCCCAGGTCAACGGGGCGCAGGCGGCGCCGCGCGCCAGTAGCGCCGCTCGTGCTGACGGTAAGCCTGCAGCGCGTAAGCGCCGCCCCGCGTCGTGATCTGCACCGCGCCGGTCTCGTCGCTGCGGTAGCGGGCGATCTCGCGCGAGGCGTAGCGCTCCCACACGTCCGCGCGCGGATGCCGGTAGCGGTTGCCGTGGCCGAGCTGGAACAACGCCAGCTCGGGCGCCACCACGGCCAGGAACGACGCGCTCGATGAGGTGCCGCTGCCATGGTGCGGCACCTGCAGGAAGTCCGCGCGCAGGTCTTGCCCCGGCAGGCGCGCCAGCAAGGCGGCCTCATCGCGCCGGCCGATGTCTCCGGTCAGCAAGAGGCTGCGCCCGCTGCCCGCCACCTTCAGTACGCACGAACGCGCATTGCTGTCGAACGCGGCATTGCCTGCCGCCTGCGGCAGCGGATGCAACATCGAAAAGCGTACGCCGTCCCATTCCCACGCCTGCCCCGCCGCGCAGGGACCGACAGCGGGCAATGCCATGCCGGGGGGCAGCACCAGCAGCGGGTGCGCCGCTGGCGCGGCCGTCAGCACTGCCTGCACCGGCAGCGCCGCCATCACGTCGCGCGCGCCGCCGGCATGGTCGGCGTCTTCATGGCTGATCACCAGGCGGTCGAGCGCGCGCACGCCGGCGCCGCGCAGGTAAGGCACGATGACGCGCGCACCGGCGCTGTTGCCCGGCTGCGCCGCGTCGGCGCCCCAGCCATAGGCTGGCCCGGCGTCGTAGAGCAGCACGTGCGAGCGCGTCTCCACCAGGACCGCGGTGCCCTGGCCGATATCGAGCGCGGTGGCGCGGAATTCGCCATGCGCCACCGGCTGCCGCCCGGCCAGCACCATCGGCAACAACAACATGGCGCCGTGCAGGCGCGCACGCAGTCCGCAGCGCATCGGGGCCAGCAACACCAGCGCGCCGGCCAGCGCCAGGGCAACCGCCAGCGGGCCGGCGCGCGCCGCCTGCCAGACCGCCCACGGCGGCGCCGCCATCGCCTCGAGCGCAACCATCAGCCAGTCCAGCAGCAAGTGCGCCGGCGCCAGCAGCCAGCCGGCCGCCGGTGCCGGCAAGGCAGCCGCAAGCAGTGCCAGCGGCGTCACCAGCAGGCTGATCAGCGGAATCGCCACCGCATTCGCCAGCGGGGAGATCACGGAAACCTGCTGGAACAACAGCAGGGTCAGCGGCACCAGGCCGATGGTCACGACCCATTGCGTGCGCGCGGCCTGCGCCAGCGCGTGGCGCGCGCGCTGCCACCGCGACGCTCCGGGCCCGCGGGCGGGCGCCGTGGCGCACAGGAAGATCACGCCCACCGCGCCGAACGAAAGCCAGAACCCCGGCGACAATACCGCCCACGGATCGAGCGCGACCGCCACGAACGCGGCCCAGGCCAGCACCAGCGAGGCCGGCGGCGCGCGTCCGCTCCACAGCGCCAGCGCCGCCACCGCCAGCATCGATACGGTGCGCTGGGCCGGCACCTGCATGCCCGCCAGCAAGCTGTAGGCGAAGGCCGCCAGCACCGCCACCACCAGCGCCGCGCGCCGCGCCGGCCACCACAGCGGCAAGGGCCGGCGCAGCCAGCGCCCCAGGCCGAAGGAATGCCGCCATAGCCAGGCCGCCAGCGTGGAACAGAGACCGGAGATCATGGTGATGTGCAAGCCCGAGATGCTGATATTGTGTCTATGAATACATACAGTGCCACCGGAAGTCTTGACTTGGATAGCGAACCAGTGGCAGACCGGGAACCGGTATGAAGATGGCGAACCAATGCAGCAGTCGGCCAGTTGCTGCACAGTCGATGCCACCATTGCGTAAGCCATCGTGGTATTGCAGACCGGTTCACATCTTCGTCATTGGAGAGCGCCCATGTCACGCCCACGTAGGAAAAGAAGGAGCGACGAACTGCTACAGCGTTCGGGCGAAATTAAGCGGCTTCGCGCCAGCTTGGGTATTCGCGCCGACAGACCCCGATCATTGCCGCCAGAACGGGTGACCATGCTCACCATGCACGTCGAGGGTGAACTCACAGAACCGATAGCAGGAACTTCGCAGTTTTCCATCATGGCCTATGTCAATGCGAACCCGGTCGTCGGTCGGGTGGAGGTGCCATCGATTGGCGCAATCATTGCTATCAAGCCGGTTCTACAGGGCGTTATCGACCTATCCCCAAGTGAATTTCAGTCTCTACTAGCGATGGCGTCTACTGGAATGCTTCGATCATGTTATCTTGTCGTCACAAAACCTCGTTACCGCTCGGCCTTGATTGTCACCATCGACTTCAATTCGAAGACGGTGGATGAGGTGGACGAATAGCCGATACCCATCGATGTATCAGTCGGCCAATCACTAGCATTGCAACGGTCGCCACTACTACAGCCGATGACTGTGTTCGGTCAGTGCCCCAGCCCATTTGGCAATGGTCATAGTCAAAGCAGGCAGTCCGACACTCACAGTGCGGGCTGTAAACCATTGGAAGCGCCATGCGTTTCCATACGTGACCAATGGTTGCAACAGTCGCACGACACTGGTCCCAGCAGTCATTGGTGGGCAGTGGTCCTATCCGCGCCATTGCTACCATTGGAAGCGCCAGCCGCTACCATATGCAGCCAACGGCCCAATAGTCAGGAGAACGAATTTGACAGAAGAAAATGATGGATTCGCAGGACTGTTGCCGGATCATGGGTCCAATGCGGCCATTGGCGGACTGGTCGGCTTACTGGTTGGCGATGCGCTCGGGGTCGGTTACGAGTTTCATCCGCCAGAAGACTTGCCGAGTCGGGACCAGATCGAGATGGAACCACCGGTTGGCTTCAGGCGTGCGCATGCTGGCGTACCCATTGGGACCTACAGTGACGATGGTGCCCAAGCCCTTTGTCTTCTCGCCAGTCTGCTGGAATGCGGCAAATTCTCACTGACCGACTTCGCGGACAGGCTGCTGCGCTGGCTGGATGATGGTTACATGGCCGTTGATGGCGATGTCTTTGATTGTGGCAACCAGACCGCTGAAGCCTTGGGCTACCTGCGCGACGGCGTGGCACCGCACGAATCTGGTGGTACATCCGAGAGGGACAACGGAAACGGATCACTGATGCGTGTTCTGCCGTTGGCCCTATGGCATACCGGCAGCGATGAAGCATTGGTCCGGGACGCACACCTTCAGTCATTACCGACCCATGCCCATCCCCGGTCACTGGTAGCCTGTGCGTTCTACTGTTTGGCCGCAAGGGGATACTTGAACCAGCTTCCCGATCCGTGGGTCTGGGCTGATGGCCGTCTGGCCGAAATTTACCAAGACTGGCCCAATGAACGAGAACGGAAGGCGTTCTTGCGCGAACTGGACGTGCTGAGAGGCTTCCCAAAGACTGACCAGCCGCGAGGGACCGGGTATGTCATTGACACAGTCTGGTCCACGCGTCGCGCACTGGAAGAAGCGTCGTTCGAAGCCGTGGTCCGCGCTGCTATCCAATTCGGGCACGACACTGACACGACTGCTGCCGTCGCTGGTGGGCTGGCCGGGATCAGGTTCGGACTGGCCGGGATGCCAACGCGATGGCTGGAACAGCTTCGCGGGTTCGAAGTGGTGGAACCATTGATCTTCCGATTCGAGGCGACGATGCCAGACAACCCGTAGTCGTCATTTAGCGAATTCGCCCCACGGCGTGCAGGAATGCATGGCCGTGGGGCGTGATGCGACTGGAGGTCTGTGGCTCAGGAAAGCAATGTCGTGATAGCGGCTGTGAGACCAGAGGCAATAAGGTTTCCGGCTGCGCCTTCACAAACCTGCCGGATGGAGTTCAGCGCGGTTCTAAGCCTACCTTCATCAGGTTCGGACTTGCATGTTTCACGGTCGAGGTCGTCCAAGAGTTGTGATACCTGATTTGCCGTGTTGGCAGGTAGCGCATTGATTGATGCTCTTGTTTGCTGAACTAGATCACGCACACTATCAACAGATAGCGATCCTGTGACCTGTTGATTGTTAGTCACCGTTGCGTTGTCGGAAACGTTTCCTACAACGCCTGCATTTTGGATAAAAAACTGTTGTGTCACTGGTTTCGCCTCCTGCTTTTCCGTAAGGGTGAACGACATGTTTTCACCCAGAACGCCAGCCTGTTCCAGCTTGAGACTCCAATCAAGGGTAAGATTTCGAACTGAATCGAAGATTCCAGTTAGGTGTCCCTTCGACAAGCGGAGACTGAACTTCATGTCTTCGCGAAACAGTTGTTGGAGACCCCGTTGCTGTTCGAAGGGGAACGGAAGCATTGCATGATCGCTATCATCGGCGAGCAACGGTTCCATCGATCCAAGAGATTGGCCCACCCGTGCCTCTGAACAAAGGTCGTGAAGTTCCGAATCTGGAAACTGCACAGGAATCCACCCACGAATTGGGTTGAATGCTTGGCATTCGCCAGTAAAGATTCGATACTTTGGCAGATAGGATAGGTCGCGGTATCCGTTCAGCTCGCAATCGATCCAGTCCACTGCATCAGCCACTGCAAGTTTTGTCGCCACCAGTTTTGCCGTTCGGACTAACTGAACAACGGACGCGCTTTGATCCACGGCCATACGTTGTAGTTCTATAACCAGCGGGAGGCTCATCGCATTACTGGTGTAGTTTGAAAGCAACAGTATGCCACACGGAAATTCCGTCGATGGCTGAACTCGCCATCCTCATCGGCAACGACACAGACACAACTGCTGCCGTCGCTGGTGGGCTGACCGGGATCAGGTTCGGACTGGCCGGGATGCCAACGCGATGGCTGGAACAGTTGCCGGACACTGACCGGACGACATTGTTAGCAGTTGAGGATGTAGCCGTCAGCGATGGCCCACGCCGTCGTCAACAGCTTGACGGCGTCTGCTTCCGGGACGACATCGGGTTCTCCGTGACGTGTTGCCCGCGCTGCGGTTTCCAGTAACCTTGTTGCAGATTCATCACAACCTGCGATCTGACGTAAGGTGTTCCACTGCGTTGCCTTGTTTGTCCGGTCGAGTGATCGGGTGGCAATGCAGTGCTGTCGCAGCGATTCAATGGCGCGGTAACAGTGGAACGCAACGTCATCGGGTTCCTTCATCGCCGTGATAAGGTCCCGCAAGCAACGGTGGATGAAAACCCCCGCTTCGCCTTGCAGCTTGGGACGCATGGCCGCAATTCGAACGTCAAGATCGACCCCGCGATTTAGGTCGCTGATACACCGCACGTCAATGCCAAAGACTTGATCGAGGCCGACTTCCGGGCAAATCGCCCTTCGGATTTCGACATCGTGGGTGTGGCCTAGGACGTATCCCACCATGTCCATTTCCAACTGGACAAAGTACTTGACGACGTTTCTCAGGTCCAGTGCGTTCCACTCAACGTCTGTTTCAACCCAGACGGCAACCTGATTCAGAAGAATTCGAACATCGGCTTTCGCATCGACGCCGGATGCAGCATGCCTGAACTTCGCGGAGATGCGGTGATCCGGTATCTGAGCGCGTTCGGGATGGACTATGCCATCAAGGAAGTATCGGTACATGGGTCGTGCTTACCCGTTTAGCCATTAATTCCGTCATGCGCGAGAACGCTCGGATGTTCAACGCGCTCCCAGTTTGCCAATGCGGAAGTCAAGCCGTGCGCATGTCGATCCAAAATACTGTCTCCGCCATCTAGCTGCGGCATCAGCAGTCGTATCGATGTCCATAGGCGACGCACATGCTGTACCGAATCAGGAAGTAGAAAGGCGTCGGGTGACAGGCGAGACGCATACTTTCGCAACAGCATTCGGGCTCTTGGATGCGGGTGTCCTCCAACTTCGCAATGGTGCCAATACTCTTGATCGCGGAAAATTCCGCCTGACGCCTTGCGCATGGCCTGCGGTGTGAACTGCCGACGTAAGGCAACCGGGTCCGCGCCATACCATCTTTCAAGCTGCGAAGGGTCGGCATAGGCTTGGAACGCGAGATATTCAACCTCGATAAGTTGCCTGAGAAGAGTCCCTGCCGGGTACTCTCGCTGTGCGCGAAGCAGGATCGCAATTCCACTTGCAAGCTCCGACGCAAGGTTGGCTAGAAGGGCGGCAGCGAGTAGTCGGTCGCTTTTGAAGAGATGACCCGCGACGTGCAATTCGCCAGCTATTCCGCTGAACGCAACGGACGCCGATTCGAGTGCTTCGTAGCGCGATGAAACAATCTCGTCGTTTGCTGCGGCGGCCATGAACGACTCGATCATGCCTAATCCGTTCGAACCTGAACTCATGTTAGTGCCTCATGGCTGTCGCAATCTGAAGCATGTGATTATCCTCTGGCATCTGACGGACATCGCCAGTATCGGCGCAGAACATGAAGTCGATCCCATCGAAGACCTTCGACCGGCCTGTCCGAACTGCCACGCGATGCCGGTCCCCGACGTTGCTTCGGGCGACCGTAACACCCACCAGTATCGACGACAAGTGTTACCGCTGGCCTTTCTTGGCACGTACTCGGGCACGATCCCAATCGACCACGGCACAGGGTACGCCATTCGGGCCAAGCACGCCTTGTTCAACTTCATCGTCCTCTTCCTGCTGACCGCTGTCGGCAACAACCGTCAGCGCAGGTGCGGCTACCGCATGCTTCGACTTGCCATCCGGCTGGACCGATTGCTGAATATCCAGTCGTGGCAGCGACCGAACGATCTTCATCGTTTCCAGACTTACCGTCACCACGCGCTGGAACAATTCCAGTGGGTAGCGTGGGTTGCCTATGGTTTCCGCCGCCCAATCGTTCGCGTCATTGACAATGCCGCTGTCCTTGTCGGTCTTCACGCACTGGCGTTCTACTACCCAATCCAGCGCCGGTTTGCCGTTCACCACGTACTCATAGGCTTCCAGCGGGATGCCGGTCAGGGTGATCTTGTCGTTGTAGTGCAGCGTAGTCAGGTCTTTGTCCTTGCCCTTCTTGCCATAGCGCATCTTCTCGACGCGGTAGTCGGCATCGGTCAACAGCAAGCCGCCGCCGACGATGTTCAGCGGGTACTTCTCCACCGATTCATAGTTGACGTGCAGATCGGCCAGCTTTCGGCCAGCCTTCGAGAAGGCCCAGAAGGCAGCAGCGGTCTTCACGCAAGGGATACGGGGCAGTTCCTTGCGCAGCGTGTCGGCGTATCGTTCCCGGTAGTCCGGCGCGTGCAGCAGGCCGTAGACGTAGTAGAACACATCGTCTTTGCCAATGTGCTCACCCGGATAGGCCGCTTGGACGTGCATCAGACCTTCGTCCGTCAGCGCATCTCGGCGTTCGTGCTGTGCCGTGGCTGCGGTCGGTGTTTCGAACAGTTCGGCGTTCGGTGACGCTTCGGCGATTTCATCGACAGGTTCGTCATACAAGTACAACGGGAAGCATTGGGACCCGTCGATGTCCGCCGTATGCAGACTTGGCACGCTGTTGACCATCAATGCCGTGAATGCTGTACGCCCGCCAGTACCTGACAAGACGATGACCAGATTCTCCGCTTCCGCGTGCGGGAACATGCGTGGCACCCGGTACACCATTTCATTGAAGCGACGGTTGAAGTACAGCCACTGTTTTGTGAACGGGCGATACACGCTAGGGATGAGGCATTGCGCTTCAAACTCAAAGCGGCGGTCTTTCACCAGTTCTTGCTTCAGTGCACGCGTCCAACTGATCTTCGTGGGGTCGGTGTCGATGAAGCCATCGACCTTGGCTTCCCGCGCCTTTTTGTCCACCCCTGCCGTGGCTTTGGCAAACCGCATCGCTTCATCGTTGTAAGCGTCGATCATGCGGGTCATGTTCGCCACTACGTCGGCCTTGGAAGAGTTGTAACACCAAGCATCGCGCTGAGTCTTGACGCCACCGGAGTAGCTTTCAAACAGCGCCTGCTGTTCCTTCCCATCCTTGTCGCCAAGGGCGATGTACTCACCAAAGCGGTCGTCCCGCTGCTTCAACCAATCGCCATGCTGGTCCGGCGTGATAGACCGCCAGCCGTCACCTTCCGTGATCCCGGCGATGCTGGCGAAAGCACCAATCCTGTCCAGCTTCTCTTCGCGGGTCAGGTAGTCGCCGATGTCGTGGAAGTAAATCTGGCCGTGCCGAGTTGCGTTTGGATTCTTGATCAGCACCGAAATCGCAATCGGCGCACGGCTGCCACCGCCAAAAATCTTGCCGCCTTCCCTACGCGATACTTCACCAGAAGTTCTCTGATTTCCCCGCAGATGGAACACATAGATGCTGCTGAACTCGTCGGCCAAGCACTTACGCAGGCCATCGGCGGTGTTGGCATCCAAAAATCCCGCATTGGTGACAAAGCCGATCACACCGCTGTTGCCGACGCGGTCGCTGGCCCACCGGATCGCGCGGATGTAGCTGTCGTACAGCGCATTCTTGTTCGTGGCACTGGACCGCTCGGCATACGTGCTTCGGATGCGGCTGTCGAGATGTGGGTATGCCACATTCTGGTTGTTGTCGTTCGCGCTGTCCTGACCAGCCGAGTATGGCGGGTTGCCGAAGATGACGCGGATGTCCAACTTCTTCTGGCGCTTGCGGCGGGCGCTGTTGTTCGCCAGCAAGGCGTCCACCATATCTTCCTTCTCGTAAAGCTGGAAGGTGTCGGTGAGACAGATGCCTTCAAAGGGCTGGTACTTACCGCCGACAATGCCGTGATACACCGCTTCGATGTTGATTGCGGCGATGTAATACGCCAGCAGCACGATCTCGTTCGCGTGAATTTCGTGCTTGTACTTATGCGGCAGTTCTTCCGGCTTGATCAGTCCGCTTTGCAGTAGCCGAGTGATGAAGGTTCCAGTTCCGGTGAACGGATCGATAATGTGCACGCCCTTGCTGCCAAGCGTCTGGCCGAATTCGGCTTGCAGGATGTGGGCAACGCTGTGGATGATGAAGTCCACCACTTCGACTGGCGTGTAGACGATGCCCAACCGCTCGGTCATCTTGGGGAAGGCATTGCGGAAGAATTTATCGTACAACTCCACGACGATCTTTTGCTTGCCCGCCGCATTGTCGATGCCTTCGGCACGCAGCTTCACGCTTTCATAGAAGCGTTCCAGTGTGTCCGCTTCCTTGTCCAGTCGGTGTTCATGTAGCACATCCAGAACGTTCTGCATGGCGATGGACATTGGATTGTGCTGTGCGAAGCTGTAGTCTTGGAACAGTGCGTCGAACACCGGCTTGGTGATGAGATGCTGCGCCAGCATCTCGATGATTTCGCCGTCCGTGATGCTGCCGTTCAGGTCGTCGCGTAGTTCGTGGGCGAAGGCGTGGAAGGCTTCCCGTTCCTTGGCATTGTCGGGGTTCTCGATGATGCCGGTGATGCGGTCGATGTGGGTGCGGGCGATCTTGGCGATGTCGTTGGCCCAATCTTCCCAATGGTGGCGGTTGCCGACCTTCTGTACCAGCTTGGCATAGATGGCCTTCTCGATCTCGCCGATCTCAAATTGCAGGTCGATCTGATCTTCTTTACTAGAACGTTTGCCGACTTCGCCGATGGTATAGCCGCCCTTCGCGGCGTCCTTGTTCTTGGCACCCTTGGACTTCTTATCCTGCTTCTTCTGGATTTTGTCGGTGATGGCGATGATCTCCATCTTGCTGGTGTCCTTGCCGACCAAATCCAACTTGTTCACCATCGCATCGAAGCGGTCATCGTGCGAGCGCAGGGCTTGCAGAACTTGCCACACCACACCATAGGTCTTGTTGTCGTTGAGTGCGTCATGCGCTTCCACGCCTGCCGGGATCACCACGGGCAGGATGACGTATCCCCGCTTCTTTCCGGGGGCGGTGCGCATAACACGACCCACAGACTGCACTACGTCTACCTGAGAGTTGCGCGGCGTCAGGAACAGCACGGCATCCAATGCGGGAACGTCCACACCTTCGGAAAGGCAACGGACATTGCTAAGGATACGGCAGGTGTTTTCCGGTGTTTCAGCCTTGAGCCACGTGAGCTTTTGTTCTTTTTCGCTGGCGTTCATGCTGCCATCCACGTGTTCGGCTTCGCAGGTAAGGCGGGCCACCTGTTCGAATTCTTCCTGTTCCTGATACGCCTCAACCACGGCTTGGAACATGCCTGCGATCTGCTTCGAACTGACCTTATGCGCCTTCGCACCTTTCGAGACTTCAATGACCTGACAGAAGGCCACGGCACGTTGCATGGCTGCGCCATCGCCCACCAAGTCATCAGTCAGCCCCTGTTTCGAGAGTGCCTTCCAACAGCCGACGATCTTGGCGGCGTCGTCCACCTTGAGTTGGTTGTTGTCATCTGCCAGCAGGGATTGCAGGCGACGGCTGACGTGGGCTTCTTCCACCGCCAGTACGATGACTTTGTAATCGACCAGCAGACCACGCTTGACGGCTTCCGAAAATGTGATGACGAACAGTTCCGTGCCGAACAGTTCTTCGTCATCCATCGAACACAGCGCCACATTGTCCTTTTCGGCGCTGGCCTTCGCGGCATCGCCATAGATACGCGGCGTGGCAGTCATGTACAGGCGCTTGGCACTGCGGATGAAGTCGGCGTCGTGGACCTTGACGAAGGCGCTTTCGTCGTCGCTGTCGAAGGTGGCCCCGGTGGTGCGGTGCGCTTCGTCACAGACGATCAGGTCGAACGCCGGTAGGCCGGATTCCTTCTGGGCACGGCTGATGACATCAATGGAATGGTAAGTGCTGAAAACGACGCTCATATGCTGCGCGTCGTGTCGCTTGTTCATTTCCGCCGCAAGGCGTGCCGGTTCGGTCGTCGCCGGATAGCGCAATTCGTGAACGAAGGTCTGAACAGCGTCATCTTCCTTCTTCCGCTTTTTGCCCACGTCGCTGTCCGAACACACGGCAAAGCTATGAAGCGGCGTCTCGCTTTCCTGTGTCCATTCGGTCAAGGATTGCGACAGCAATGACAGGCTTGGAACAAGGAACAGGACGCGCTTGCCAGCACCAGCCAATGCTTCCGCAATCTTCAAACTGCAAAAAGTCTTCCCCGTACCACATGCCATTATCAACTTGCCACGGTCGGCATCCGCAAGACCATGAACGACCGCGTTCAACGCACTCGTTTGGTGCTCGCGCAACAGCTTTTTCGGCTTGATGACCGGTACGGCCTTCGGCTGGTACTGGCTCCAATCGATCTGGCTCTCTTCAAGGGCGGTCAGGTCGATCTTGCTGACAGGCGGCTGCTGGTCAAGCAACGCGTCTTCGGCGTGGTCACTCCAATGATTCGTCGTGGCGACGATGATCCGGCGCGTGAAGGGCTTCTTGCCCGATGCCGTGAAGAAGCTGTCGATGTCGCTCTTCTGGACCTTATGATCCGGCGCAAACAGCTTGCACTGAATGGCGTGATATTCGCCGGTGCCCTGCGTCTTCGAAACAAGGTCGATACCAGCGTCGCGTTTGTCCAGTCCTTGTAGGTCCGCCCACTGTGCATAAGTCCACACATCGCTGTACAGATCGCGGTAAGTGGCTTCGTTGCGCAGGTAGCAGACGATCAACTCTTCGAAGTAGGTTCCTTTCTCACGTTCGGACGCGGCGGCTTGGCGGAAGGTATCGAGCAGTTTTTCTAGGGCGGTCATTCTTGGCTTGTCGTCCGAAGGTCGCTTGGCGCAACGTGAAGGTGGCTATTATGCCTTCGCGTTCCGACGTATCGGGCGGATCAGTTGTTGCGAATGACAGACGGTGGCTAAAGATCGGTTGCCCGAAGCAGCATTTGTGATGGCGATGCAATCGGGCCAATCCGGAAGCACATGAAAAGTCCCGCCGAAGCGCCGGGGGGCGTTGGGGCGGGCAGAAGTGTGGGAATCAGGGAGTGTGATCCCGTACATCTGATGTATAGGACCGTTGATGCTTATGTTCAATCCTTCATATGACGACGCATGGTCCACGCCGATCCGAGAAAGCTGGCCTGCGCGGCATGTCCGAAACCGAGCACATGCGGACTGCCCGAATTTGCATGTCCGAAACTATGCTTGTAAACATTTCGGACGGGGTGTAATATTCGTACTCCACTTTCGGACACATGAGGTGCGGATGTCACGACTTTTTGCTTACTGCCGGGTATCGACTGCGGACCAGACGACTGAGAACCAAGTCAGGGAGATTGAAGCGGCGGGATTCACTGTGGCGAAGCAGCGGATTATTGCGGAAACGATATCAGGTTCCGTCGCCGCATCCGAACGCAAGGGCTTCTCCAAGCTGCTGGATCGGCTTGAAGGTGGAGATGTACTTATCGTCACAAAACTTGATCGGCTCGGCAGAAATGCCATCGACGTGCGAACCACGGTGGACCGTCTGGAAGCTGCCGGGGTCCGCGTTCACTGCTTGGCGCTCGGTGGTGTGGACCTCACCAGCCCGGCAGGGAAGATGACCATGCAAGTCATCAATGCCGTGGCCGAATTCGAACGCGACCTTTTGATTGAACGGACGCAGGCTGGCATTCGTCGGGCGCAGGCTGAAGGCAAGGTATTCGGCAGGCCATCAGCCTTATCCGAAGAACAGCGTGCCGTGGTGTTGGAACGCTTGAATGCTGGTGCTCCCGTTGCCCAGATAGCACGCGACATGAAGACCAGCAGGCAAACGATTATGCGGGTGCGGGAGGCGGCGATGGGCGACATACAAGTCACGCCATGATGTAGTCACCAGCTTGACCGGAAGCCGCCCTTGTCCTATGACCCATGACTAAAGGATGGGAACCAACCATGTCTTCTCTACCGCTGACCGCTGGCAACCGCGTGACAATGACCGTCGGCGGGCAGGATGTTCAAACGCTTCGTGACATTCTTCCCACGCGTCCCGGACTTGAAGTTCTGTTCGTTGCCAAGACGCCAGCGCCGGTAAGTGTCGCTGCGGGCCACTACTTTCAAGGCGCTCAGGGCAAGATGTTCTGGAATCGATTGAAGGAATATGGTCTGTTCAACCCTACTACCCGGTTTGAAGATGATTCACTGCTCGACCACGGCTTCGGTATAACGGACCTTGTGAAGGTCCCGCGTGCGTATGGAAGCGAACCTTCATCAGAGGAATATGTGGCAGGGATGGATCGCATCCTCGAACTGATATGCGTGCATCATCCGCGTGTGGTTGTCTTCGTTTACAAGCGCGTTCTCGACAACTTGCTTCGGTATCGGTTTGGGTTGCGACAGAAGTCGGAATACGGCTTCAATGCAGGTCTTAACCTTCATTTCTCCAACGCACAGGTGTTCGCCTTTCCCCTTCCCGGAACGCCATGTACGGCAGCGAAAGCGGCCACGGCGATGCGCGAATTTGCCGACGTAGTGGGACGCCGTTGAGTGCGGCCAGCGCCTTGGCCCGGACCTATGGTATCTCGCGGGCCAGCGTTCTTGCAGTGGTAAATCCATAGCGGGCTGCGGGCCAGCAAGGCGAAATCTACTTCGCCGCACTACCACCACTGCAGTGGCCCATGCTGTCTGCCGGGTCCTGACTTGGCGACCCATCCTCACGTAATACGGGATCGTTGCGACATATCCAACGCATGGCGACGACCAGTGCAATGAGTAAGAACAAGGCGTAGCAGCCCAACGTCAGCGTAGCAAGCATGTAGACCCCTTCGATGTTCCGGGTTCTTGGGCGACCCGACTATCGCGGTAGTATGGACACATTTGGTGCCGGTTTGAACCAGACATCGGTGGGGACGACCAATGAATCGATGCGCGGCTGGCGAGACGGTCAGTGCCTTGGCCCGAACCTATGGCATCTCACGGGCATCTGTTCTGGCGGTGGTGAATCCGTAGGGCGTACCGGAAATCCGAGAATATTTTGGAGGATCGCGCCCATGATCTACGGGTTTCTAACATGTGCTGACTTGCCATCGATGCGAGGCGCGGTTGCGGCTGCACATGGACCCCGTGGAGACCGACCGCAAGCAGGATGATGGCCGAATAGCGGATTGATCACTGATGGTGAAAGGCATACACCGGAAGACGCCAGCTTCAAAGCAGCGGTCAACCTCTGTGTGAAAACGCCATGCCACTGTCTGATCCCGAAAGGCTTGCTCAATTCGTTCGATCTCTTCCAGACTTCGTCGTCTACGAGACTATTGACGGCAACTATGAGCACATCGGCGCGACTGTTGCCGATGCCGTCCTGCAAGCCAACCTGCGGTACGTAAGCCATGTGAAGCCGCGAGTGAACCGCATCTTGGCCGAATACCCGGAGGCAAGGACGACAAGCATAGTTCTACGCCTGTTGGGAACAAGCAGTGCCACGGAGTTCCTTCACTGGCGGGGCGAGGACCGCGCCGAACGCTTCTGCCACGTGCTTGACCTGTTCGCCGCTGAAAGCGTAGAAACCGAAGCAGACCTCCGCGACTGGCTGTCCGATGCCGCCAATCTACAAAAACTACGGTCCATCAAGGGTATCGGTCCCAAGACCGTGGACTACTTCAAAATCTTGGTCGGGGTATCGACCAGTGCTATCGACCGACATCTGCGCAACTTTCTCTGGCTGGCAGGGCTGGCACCCAGAGGCTATGGTGAGGACCAAGCCGTGATCAACGCTGCGGCGGACATCCTTGGCATCGACCGCGCCCACTTCGATCACAGCATCTGGCAGTACATGAGCAGGCGTGGGACGACATCTGGCATTGGCAATTGCAGTCACGTCAGCGCCCGTGGCAAATTGCAGTGGATATGCTGACCCGACGGTGAGATGGGTTACCTTGATGGCCGCCACTTCCGACCGTCAGGTAGTTACCGAAGCAACGGTCTGTCCCCGTTGAGCAAACCATTCAGACAGCTTCTGGCGTTCGGTCGCCGGGTCTGATTGGAAGCCGCAACCCGGCTTGGCACGGATCGGAAACGCGTAGATGAATTCTGATTCTTCGCCAAGATAATCGGTCTTGGTGGAATATCCCATGACCTGAAGTTCCTTCGAGAGTGTCTGGTTGTCCGCCATGATGTCGAGCTTACGCAGGAATTTTTGAAGGGATTCCCGTTTGCGTGCCCGGTCTGTCGAATCGATGTTCGGATGTTTGCGGTCGATCCATCGGTCGAGGGCGGTCTTTAGATCGATAACCAGCCCGCCACGCTTGTTTCTCAGTTTCAGGATGTAGACCACAAAGTCCCGTTTGGTGGGCGGGCACTGGCGAATAAAGGCTTGAATCTCGATTGTTCGCAATGATACCGAAGGTCCAGTCGTCGCGCCTTGCTTACGCGCTTGCGCGTTCGTCAGAATCTCGCCGGTATCGGTATCGACCCATTCATTGGGTTCGAGGTAGATGATCTTGGGGGCCTTCTTGGGGCGTTTCCATCCCGCCAATTTCAAGAGCCAATCGGGAATCGTCTTCTGGACCACGGAGAACACTTGAAGTTGCGATTGCGCCCTCTGATGATGTCGGGCCGGATAGTGGTCAGCGCCGGTCGGCCTCGCGGGATGGGTGTACGGATCAGCGGGCCATTTGCGTTCTCCGTCGTGGGACGGCACTTCATCCGCATTGAATGTCCGCGTAAGAGGCAAATGCGGATGATTGCTGGTGTCGGGTTCGGTAACGCCGGTCTTGGCAGCGAGTGAAACTGCATTGAGTTCTTCGATACTGTTGTGCATGTGAATTCTGGGCCGGTGATACTGGTGGCATCGTCGCAATCGATGATGCGTCGGATCACCGGTCGTTTCTTGTTGGTGATGGCTCGAATCCGGCTCCGAATCCAAGCTATGACTTCGGAAAAAACTGCGGTAAAACCGCAACTTTTTTCAAGAAATATCCTTATATATCAATGGTTTGCGATGTTTCCTATGAATACATAAAGACAGTTTTAAAAGACGACGTGTTGATGTTGTCTTGATTTGTTGCGGCTGGTCCTATTTGCTAAGAACCAGTGGCACGTGATGGCCGAAGCGCAGCGCAGGCCAGCAACGTCCTCGGACGCGACAGCGGACGAGCAACATAGTCATCAAACAAGATCAACTGGTGGGTTCCCATCAGATTCGATGGGTTAAATGCCCGCCATGTGAGGTCTTCATAGCGAACAGGGAACCGATGCCTGCGGCCTCGGTGAATCGCCGCCACTTCGTGCCGTCGAATTCACGGACAGGTGACGTGGAATTGCAGGCAACTAGTTGGTCTTCATCGATCAGACGAAGTCCAATTCGTGCGCTGGTCCTTCTTTGATCGACCAGTAGGTGGACAGACCCGGTATCTCAGGTCATCACCTATTAGTGGTTCAGATCAGTGACAGCGATGCGCAGGTAATGCACGACCTGTCATGGATTGGCACGGCTGATGTATGCCAGTAACCAATCTTGTTCGTTCGCTTCGCGTCCGAACTGCGTTGGCCCCGCTGGCGCGAAGCCACCACGCAGCAACTGGTGTGTCGAAGCAGATCAAGTCCGGTGTTCGAAAATTGGATTCGGCAGCCGGAAATGAGGTCCTGATATTCAGCGCCAGTCCTGATTGGACATCATGGAAGCACCGCAGTCGGTCGCTGCGCGTCCTCATGGCGTTGCAGGCTTCGCTGGCGCTTCGCCATCACCGGGGTGCTTCGAGTCAGATCAAATCCGATGTTCGAACATCGGATTCCGAACTCGAATATATGAGGTCCGATCTACACCGGCAGTGCTAATCGGTCATCCTTGGCGACATGCATCATTCGTCCGCTATCGCGTCCGAATGCGTTGCTGGCCTGCACTGCGCTTCGGCCATCACCGGGTACTGCCTTGTCCGCCTACCGGTGCTCACTTGGAACATGAAGTCCCATCTATTGCCGATAGGGGCGGCAATCTTCACCGCTGGCGGAAACCGGTCCTTTGGTCGTCAATGGCGACAGCCGCTGAGGCAGGGTTCGGCCCTTGGCCTCACGCCGTGCCTTGCGTTCCTGACGTTGGTTCCTTGGTCAAACTGGAACCTGATCAAGTCCAGCCGTTGACAATGGTGGCAACTTCATGCGAAAATTTACAATTCGGCGAAATTTCAACCAAACGCGGATAGCATTATACCAGAGATTGGTGTTGCTGTCGAGTGTTTCCGTTCGTTTGGTGTTTCTTCGCCGTTGTGCCTGCTTCCTCATTGACGCAGGAACTAGGGGGATTTGTCCAGCTTGCCGTCCCTGACACGTTGTCGAATACCGGCTAAAACGGAGATTTGCTATGCCTGCAACAGGTAGCGCACGCCTGCCCTTATCCTTGGGCACCAGCGCCACAAAGGTTTTCGACCTTATCCACTTCTCCGCATATCTAGCCAGCAAGGTTGCACCACGCGAACGCGTCGGCTTACTTCCAAGCTGCCGGTCGCAATCGACTGCACAGGCTACTTCATAACCCGGCTTCGTCTATCCCGACACTTCGTCAATGAAGGCGATGACCTTGGCACGTTGCTTCTTGTTCAGACGGTGAAATCTGAGAAGCAATTCGGCTTCTTCGTCGTTGGCTGAATGAAGGTACGCGGCCGGTACGCCCAATACGGCGGCGATCCGTTCGACAAGCTGTGCGTCGGGTGCACGCTTTCCTTGCTCATAGCGATTCATCCGTGCGCTGGCCGACATCGGATCAAGTCCGGCCTCGATGCCGAGACGTTCCTGCGATAGTCCGGTGCGTAGGCGTGCTGCTTTGAGCCGTTGTGCGAATACCGACATACCTGCCTTCAAGTGGCTGAAGACAAAGATCGTCCGGTTTTGGCTCGTCTCAGATGCTACCGATTTGGTAGTATTGCGGGCGCATCTATTCAGAACAGTACAGGGGGGAAACTACATGCAGAACAATCAGAATCAGCCGATATGGAATCCATCGACCGTCGCCGGTCTTAGTGTCATGTTTACCCCGGCATTTGGAAGCTACCTACAGGCATCGAACTGGCGCTCTCTGGGACAGCCGGAACGGGAAGCCACGTCGAAGGCGTGGTTCTATGTCAGCTTGCTCGTCTTGGCCGCGATGGCTGCTGCGGTTTGCTTTGCAGCCAAGGCTGGTGGTGACAGCGACGCAGTTCGCGGGTTCGTCAACATCGGCGGGCTGATCTACTTCTTCATCTGGTACGTGGCCTCCGGTCGCAAGCAAGTCAGCTATGTGAAGGACGGCTTCGGGAAAACCTATGCGAAAAAGTCGCTGGTGAAGCCGGTATTGGCGGCGCTTGGGGTGGCGGTCCTGTATGCCGTCGCCGTCGCCGGCCTGCTGTTCGCCACGCAAGGGTCCAGCGATGACGACGCCCAACCAACCGATCAGGCTTCGTCGGCTGGATCATCGTTCAGCCTTGCAAGCCTGTTCGGTGATACAGCCAAGCTGGACTGCGCGTCGCCGGACGTGAAGGAAATCATTACGGACAACTATGCTGACCAGCTTACCGGTACCGGGATTCCCGATCTGGGGATGGCGATTGAGCGCAAGCGCATCAACTTCCGGGTCGAGATGATTACCGAAACGGGGCGCAACACGGCATCGCAATTCGTGAACTGCAAAGGCAATCTGATCATCACTTTCCCGGACGAGGATTTGGCAAGGGCAAGGAAAACGCTTGGTGATGGTGGGCTGAACGGGATTTTTGCTGAGGCCATCCGCAAGACTGGACCGGCGTTCAACGAAGAAATTGCCTACAGGGTATCGGTCCCGGCAGACAAAGAGGAAAGGAAGAACGGGCCGCTTGTTGAAATCACCTTTGTGAATGCCAAAGAAGCATCAAGTAACTTTCGTATGTATGGCGCAGCGTATGGTGCGTTGGCATACACGGTCGCCGATGTCTCGGCATCAAAACGGAACGATGTGAAGTGGGACAAGGCGTACAAGGACGCCGTTGCTCAGGAATGCGGCAAACAGTCGAATCTTGATCTTTGCCGGTGCAGGCTGGACCAGTTCGAACAGGTTTTCAACCAAGACGATTTCCAGCGCATCGGCTACATCGTTCAAACGAAAACTCTGGACCCGGACAAGTACCCCAATTTCATTGCTCTGTCGGACAGCTTGAACAGGCAGTGCCCGCTGCCACAGGGTATCGCCAGCGTTCTGAAGGCATCGGCTGAGGCGGCACCGTCGCCGGTACCTCAGTCCGAAGGGAAGTCCGCTGTCGAAACTGCACCAGCAACAGCAGCGGCAGCACCGCAACCGGCACCGCAGGCACCGACAGCACAGCCGGAAGCATCGACGCCCGCAATTGCAGCCAGCTTTGACTGCGGGAAGGCGTCGTCCAAGATCGAGAAGCTGATCTGTTCGACCCCGGAAACCGCCGACGCTGACCGGCGCCTTGCAGCCGCATACGCCGCCGCCAAGTCGAAATCCGCCGATCCAAGTGCGGCCAAGGCCGATCAGGTGGCATGGATCAAGCAGCAACGCAATGCCTGCGGTGATGCGGCCTGTCTTCTGAAGACGACCGAAGCCCGCATCCAAGCCCTGTCCACGATGTGACGCCGTTCCAAGACTAGACCCGACCGCCGTTCATCGGCGGTTCTTCATTATTCGACCACTGACAACCGGAGAAGTCTATGAAAGCTCAATTGATTATTGGTTTGTTGCTGGCTGCTGGCGCGACGGCAGCGAACGCACACGTCATCGGCACCATCAAGGATGGCAGCGAACGCATCACGCTGACGGACAAGCGTTCATGTGATGGCTGCGAATATGAGGCCAGCACGACCGCGAAGGGCATGAATGCAAACTGGAACTACACGGACATCGACGGCATCATCCAAGTTGACGAATTCGATGGTATTCACCCGGCAGAGTCGCGGAAGTACAACCTTGGCAAAGATGTGCATCTGACTACGTTCGGCAAGAAGTTCATCGGACCGGCTAACGACTAAGCCCACGAGGCTGTCATAGCGGGACGACAGTACGCCGGATGTCGTCCCGGTCGTTCAACCAAGACCAGCGGAGTCTACGGATGGAGAACCTATTTGACGAAAATCTTCGCTGAATCCGACATCGCCATCGACGCCCTTGAAGCCCACATCCGCGACAGCGGCTTGGTTCCTCACAAGGTCCAGCCTGACGGCATCTGGCTACGCACCGAGAACGGCATCGGGTTCCGCGTTTCTATCATCGAGGACCGGAAGTTCTTCCGCATCGGGACTAGACGCACAAGATCATTTTTTTGATGGACTTCCGGTGCCCTGCTCAAAAAATAGGCAATGTTTGTTCATCATGAGATAGGTACACCCGGTATTTGCATCAGGCTTGTCCGATGTATCAACATCACCAGTGATGGTCAGCCGGATTGGTTCATCATCGAATGTGGGATGGTACAGGTAGCCCTTGATAAGACCCCTGAAGAACGTTCGGCCTTCGTGTTTTGCGAAGTTCTCCTTCACGATCTTTTTCACGTAGGTCAGTTGATCTTCCCAAGACCATGTCGATATATCGTCTGGCAGGCGGGTGTTGAAGCGACCGTTTCCACCTGTGACGCAATACAGGGTTATCTGGGTCGGGCGGGAAAGTTCAGGGATCACTTCGATGAAAGGGTGGAAGCATTTCCTTACTTCATCTTCCTCACGTTTGGCTTCGTCCGCACGCCTTTGCTGCATCTGTACATCGTTGGCGGCCATCACCACAGCGAGTTGGTCACTGCCCACGGCGAACCGGCTGGCTTGAATCCTATCCAGCAGCAACGCGTTGCCTTCACCCCACTCAAGCCAGCCATCAAGGGATGCCATGACCTTGCTGAAATTTGAATAGCCAAGTTCAGCAAAGAAATCCTTCGGGGCCAATCCTGACCGGGCCATCACGTCCAGAAGCAGCTTGCCGATGGGATAGTCGGAGAAACGAGGTTTCATGATCAGTCTCCCACACGGTTTTCGAACCGCCCATGCTCGGCATATGGAACAAGGGCAACGAGGAAACTGGCGATGTGCGGCAGGTCGTATGCGTACACCGGAAGCAGACTTTGCTTCATCCAGTGCGCCGAACGGATCACACGAAATCCGCCAATGGCACCGTTCGTGCAGCGCGCAGCTACGGCATCCCGCACTTCATTACGTGGCTTGGTGAAGAGGAAGGAACTGGTGCGGACAGTGCCGGGCAGTCCGGTTAGCAGGACGTGGTCTGGTGGCGGCGTATCCCGTTGGAACTGGAAGTTCTCGAACAGTCTGTCCAAGGAAGGCAGAACACCCAATATCGGCTGTGCCATTTGCATCTCCGTGCCCCGATGATTCCGGCGATCACCGGCCTTCGGGGTAGAGAGGCATGGCGACCCTTTAGCAAGCATTTGTGAGTCGCGCTGCAAGTAGTCATAACTCCGCGACGTAAAACGAAAAAACCCGTTCAGCTTGCAAAAAGCTAAACGGGTCTCCCACGCTTTAGCTGCATTTTTAACGCCCCCGCAAGCTGATCTTCAAATCGGGGCGAAGTGATCCTATCAAGGCAGAATACTGCTGTCAAGCCACGCCGGGATAACTCAAAACAGCCGAATGTGTCACATTTATCGCTGGATATGAGCGCCCTAGATACGCTTCGACGGTCGGCTTGAACCAACCTGCCGCATATGGGCAGACGACGATGCCTTCGATCAGTTCAGCAATGTCGATGTCTACGCGTCGCGAACCGTCCGTGATTGGGTCTTCCAGCATTTCCTTATAGCTGTTGAAGGTCTTGCCAACCGGCAGTTTGAGACCAACTACCAACCGATACTCTCGTTCGTGTTCGTAGAACCGCGCCTTATGGAAGAGGTGTTCGAACCCACTGCTATAGCCATTAGGCTGGAAGTCGTCGCGGCTGTAGTCAATGTATCGGACATTGCCGTCGTGGAAAAGTTGGTCATGGCATGCCCGCAATGCCTGCTTCAGCCGCCCAACGGTTGTCTTGATGGCTATCCCATCGTTGCCGTTGGTGAACGCCTTCCACATCGCATAGGATTCCATGTCGCTTCTATGCCAGCAACTGACTGCGAAGTGGTGTAGGTGCTTGGTATCGTCGGCAACGTCAGCCAGTATGCGGGCACGGACATCTGGTTCGAGGCCGGTGATCGAATCTAGCTGCCGCGTCGTCTCGGCGATAACACCAGCTACACGGGACACCGGAACCCGCAGTTCATACGGCTCCTTCTTGCGCAATTCCAAGGCAGTCGTGAAGTGCAGTTGCTTGCTTTCCAGCATGCCGAAGAACTTCGAAAAATCCGTGTAGTGCCATATCACCTGATCGTCTGGCACTGGTTCATACGGAAGGCATCTGATCATTGGGGTAGCCTATGGATATTCGGTACCCCAATATTAGCCCGGACAGCCCGGTTGATCTGGAAGGAGATCGACTTCCAGATGGCCTTCAGTCATGGATGCCCTGTCCGGTCAACCTATCGTCTTCGCCAGATCGGCAGCAGACGGATGGTAGTACCGTTTCAACATGGTCAGGCTGCGATGTCCCGATACCGCCGCTACCAATATCAGTCCCACGTTCCCAATTCAATGACTGCTACTGAAGGATCATCGAAGGTTGGACTAACGACACTGTACCCGCCTTTCTTGGTTTGGATCAGGAAATGCCTGTCTATATCCCTGCGCGATGCATAACGTCCCCGCCCCCCTCTCCCTTGCTTTCTGGGAGAGGTTTGATACGTCAGCATGTGACTTTCGATACTCGCTTCATCAAACCCACTTTCGATCAGCCCCGCCCTTATACGTTCGATCTGTTCCGGTGTCTTTAGGCTACCTGCCGGATATACTTTCACGACTTCAATCACTCGCCTAATTTGTGCAGCCAGCGCAACACGAACAGCAAACAAGGCTTCGCCATCCAATGATTCCATCCGGGAAATTAAATCACGGATCGTTTCACCGGCCAACTCAAAATCGCGTTTCGCGTCTGCGATGATATTCAGTTCCGCATCAAGTTTCTTTTCCGATTCATTCAGCCGATCTAATTCATCTTCCAAGATACGAATCCTATCAAGGATAACGGCAGGTGCCTTCCCAACGGCGATGGCATCGGTTAGATTTTTCGATTGGTGGCGATTTTCCTCAATTTCTGCCTTCACAGCCTGCAATTGCTCCTCAATCGAAAGTGCACGGTCCTTCGCTTTCGCAGGTTCTGCAACTGCCAAAATCTGCCCCAATTCAAGCCCGCGACAGAATGACAAGAAACTAGTTTCGAATTCCTTATAACCCCACTGGACGGCATAGCAGCCTAATCCACGTCGCGCACCGTCACATACAAGCACTTTCTTTGACGGTCTCTTGGTTTCACTTCCATCGTCATTCTTGACTCGTTTCGCAGCCGCTCCCGCCAGAACCATCGTACTATTGCAGTACCCACACTTAACCACGCCGCTTAATAGATTCGGTACATCAGCGCCCTTCCTAGCCTTACCTCCGCCGAAAGCGTTTTGCGATCGAAGACTTTGCAAGAAGTAGAAATCTTGCTTCGAAATAAGCGCCGGATAATAGTCCACAACCGGATCGCCGTGGGGTACAGCCTTCCCACCTTCAAAAACTGCCGGTTGAAACTCCCCATATAATGCAGGCGAAGTGAGAATCTTCTGAATATAGCTTGAATGCCAGCCGTTTCCATGATTTGAAAATGGCGGAACCGACCGGGCATTCAGGATTTTGGCGATTTGTGACTGCCCCATCCCGTTTTTCGCCGACCGGACGATTTCTCGTACAATTTCAACGCGATCCGGGATGAACTCAAATGTACACTTATCATCACTCAGTCGCATCCATTTTGGACACTGCGCCGTCAGCTTCTTTTCGGAAATAAGCTCACGCTTATTACTCCACGCCGCCCTTATCCGATGACTTTTCATCAGAGATTCATCGTGTGCCCGCGCCATGATCGTTATGGAGATGATCAGGTCAGACACATCTTGTTTGCCGGGATCATAGACCCGCCCATCGGCCAGCGTGACAATCGTAATTCCCTTCTCCAAGATCGACATAAAGAGCGTCAGTGCGGCGCGAACCTTGTCGCGGGACAGCCGGTCAAGCGACTCAACCAGCAGATAGGACCCAGCCGCTACATAACCTTCCTCCACGGCGGTCAAGAAAGCCCCTAACTCGCCACGTTCGATATTCGACCTATCAAATGCGGATACGCCAAGATCATGCAGATTAAGCGATGTGTCGAGCGTCAGGCCGTGGTCGGCAGCGTACTTCTCAGAAAGCGCCATCTGACGACGCAACGAATCGCCCTTCTTTTGCTCTGGGGTGGAGAACCGTATGTACGAGTATGCTGTGGGCACAATACTTCTCTTTTTGTCGACTGACATCATTGTAGTCGAAAGATGTATTCATAGCCTCGACTTTCTGATCAGGTGGCCGATGCCGGTGCGCGTGAACAAGGTCCAGTCCTGCGGCCGGATGCCGCGCTGGTCGCCCACCACCAGCGCCGCCAGCACGGGCGCAAAGCGGGCGTCGTCGGGCAGGCTGCCGAGCACGTGGTCGCGCACGCGGGCGCGCCAGCGCGCGATCCGCCATTCGAGGCGTTCGCCGACGGCCTCGCGCACGGGCCCGCGCTCGGCGCGGACGTAGCCTGTCGCCCCGAACCCGCCCGCCAGCAGCCAGAATTCGTAGTCGAAGCCGTGCGGATTGGCCAGGCCATGTGGCCGCGTCAGGCGCAGCGCGAAGACCCGCCGCTGGCCGGGCAGCAGGTCGTCCGGCGCATCCTCCCAGCCCAGCACGACGCGCGGCGGCAGCTGCGGCGCGCGCGCCGTCCCCGCAGCCGGCTCGTCAGGTGCGAATTCGAAGCGCTGGCCACGTGCCGCCTGCGCGGGCAGGCCCGCAACCACGCCGCCGACAACCAGGTTGACGCCCTGGAGCTCCGGCGCGAGCCGCTCTTGCAGGCGCGCGTCCGCGCGCCACGCCGACCAGCCGAAGCCGGCCAGCACCGCAACAGGAAGAAGGGCCAGGCGTGACCAGGCCGGATGCCGGTTGCGCAGGAGGATGGCCATGAGCAGCGCCGCCGTGCCCGCCATCGACAGCACGCAGGCGGCCGCGCGGCCCGGCAGCGCGCCTTGCTGTTGCAGCCACCAGCTCCCCGCCACGAAGGCGAGCAGGACCAGGCGCATGCCAGTCTCCGCAGAGATTCACAAGCGCCCGTTTATACGGTCAATGCACGGTGAGGAGCGTGTCAGGAGGAAACCGGAAGGTTGCCGTTTGTGTCGCCAGCCGAGGCCAAAGACGATGCCTCCGGGAACATGACGGCCTCGAACGCCGCCAGGCGCGGCAGCGCCGCCACCGAGTTGCGCCACATTGCCCGCGCCAGCGGCGCGGCGTCGATGCCGCGCAATTCGCCCAGCACCCGGGCCACCCCGACCACCTCGGCAGGCGTGTTGCGCGCCTTGTACTGCTCGCCGAACTGGTCGTCGGAGAGCCAGGCCGGCGCGATGTCGGGCGCGTCAGTCTCCAGCACGATGGCATCGAGCGGCAGCTCCTGCGCCAGGCGCCGGATCTGCTTCGCGCGGCTGAAGGTCAGATTGCCGCCGAAGCCCAGTTTCAGGCCCTGGTCGACAAAACCCTGCGCCTGCTGCGCGCTGCCGTTGAAGGCGTGGGCGATGCCCTGGCGCACGCCGGCGCGACGCAACTGGGCAGCGACCTGGTCCTGCGACTTGCGCACGTGCAGCAGCACCGGCAGCTCGAACTCGCGGGCGATCCTGAGCTGCTCGGCATAGATCCACGTCTGGTGCGCGGCATCGAGCCCCGGCACGAAGAAATCGAGGCCGATCTCGCCGATGCCGACAAAGCGCGGATCGCCGAGCGAGGCCTCCACTTCGCGGCGCAGGGCGTCGAGGTCGGCCTGCCCGGTGCCCGGCGTGTACAAGGGATGGATGCCCAGCGCATAGACGCAGCTGGCATGGCGCCGCGCCAGCGCGCGCACCGCGGCGAAGTTCGACACGGCCACCGCCGGCAGCACGATGCCGCTGACGCCGGCCGCGGCCGCGGCTTCGGTCACGGCCTCGCGGTCGGTGTCGAACTCACTCGCATCGAGATGGCAATGGGTATCGATCCACATGGCGGCTGCGGCGGCGCGGTGAACGGCTCAGCGTTCGCGGTGGAGATGCCCGTCGCGCAGGCGCAGCACGCGGTCGCAGCGGCTGGCGAGGTCGAGGTCATGGGTCACGATCACGAAGCTGGTGCCGAGCGTGCGCGACAGCTCCAGCATCAGGTCGTAGACGCCGCCCGCGGTGTGGTCGTCGAGGTTGCCGGTCGGTTCGTCGGCCAGCACGCAGGCCGGGCTACCCACCAGCGCGCGCGCGATCGCCACGCGCTGACGCTCGCCGCCGGAGAGCTCGCCGGGGCGGTGCTGCGCGCGGTCGCCCAGGCCCACGCGCTCCAGCACGCCCTGCGCGGCCGCGCGCGCCTCGCGTTGCCTGAGACCGCGGATGCGCATCGGCATGGCCACGTTGTCCAGCGCGGTGAATTCGGGCAGCAGGTGGTGGAACTGGTAGATAAAGCCCAGGTCGCGGTTGCGCGCGATATTGCGCTCGCTTTCGCGCAGCGAGGTGAAAGGCTTGCCCTTCAGGGCCACCCTGCCGCTGTCCGGGTTGTCGAGCCCGCCCAGCACATGCAGCAGCGTGCTCTTGCCTGAACCGGATGCGCCGACGATGGCGACCTTCTCGCCGGCGTCGACGTGCACGTCCACGCCCCTGAGCACGGTCACGTCCAGCCCGCCCTGACGGAAGCGCTTGGTCAGGCCTTCGCCCTGCAGCACCGGGGTGCCGGTGGCGGCAGCGACGGGACTGGAGGCGGCATCGCCTTGCGGCGCGTTGCGCAGCATGGTCTCACTCATAGCGCAGCGCCTCCGCCGGGTTGACGCGGGCAGCGCGCCAGCTGGGGTAGAGCGTGGCCAGCGTGGCCAGCACGAAGGAGAGGATGCCGATGGTGGCGATGTCGTTCACGCGGGGGTCCGAAGGCAGTTCGCTGATGAAGTAGATGTCGCGCGGCAGGAACTGCACGTGCAGCAGCCGCTCGATGAAGGGCACGATCACATCGATATTGCAGGCGATCAGGGCACCGCCCGCCACGCCCGCCAGGGTGCCGATGAAGCCGATGGCGACGCCCTGCACGATGAAGATCTTGGTGATCGAACTCGGCTGCGCGCCCATGGTGCGCAGGATGGCGATGTCGGCCTGCTTGTCGGTCACCGTCATCACCAGCGTGGACACCAGGTTGAAGGCCGCCACCGCGATGATCAGCGTCAGGATGATGAACATCATGCGCTTCTCGGTCTGTACCGCGGCGAACCAGTTGCGGTTCTGCTTGGACCAGTCGCGCAGGTAGAGCTCGCCGGAGAGCGTGCCGGCCAGCGCGTCGGCTACCTGCGGCGCGCGCTGCATGTCGGTCAGCTTGAGGCGCACGCCGGTCGGCCCGGTCAGGCGGAACATGGTCTCGGCGTCGTGCAGGTTGATCAGCGCCAGCGCGTTGTCGAACTCGAAATGTCCCGACGAGAAGATGCCGGTCACGGTGAACTGCTTGAGCCGCGGCAGCACGCCGGCCGGCGTGATGGTGCCCTGCGGCACCACCAGCGTCACCTTGTCGCCGACCTGCACGCCCATGGCGTTGGCCAGTTCGTTGCCCAGCGCGATGCCGAATTCGCCGGGCAGCAGGCCATCCATGCTGCCGGCACGGAACTGCTTGCCGATGTCGGAAACCCTGGGCTCCTCGCCCGGCTCGACGCCGCGCAGCAGCACGCCGCGCACCGCGTCCTCGCGGGTCAGCATGGCCTGCGCCGCCACATAGGGCGCCGCGCCGATCACTTCCTTGTTCTGCATGGCCTCGGCGGCGGTCTTCTGCCAGTCCGGTAGCGCGCCGGGGCCGACCACCTCGATATGCGAGAGTACCGACAGCATGCGGTCGCGCACTTCTTTCTGGAAGCCGTTCATGACCGACAACACCACGATCAGCGCCGCCACGCCAAGGGCGATGCCTAGCATGGAGATCATCGAGATGAAGGAAATGAAGGTGTTGCGGCTGGCGCGCTTGCTTGCGCGGGTATATCGCCAGCCGATCTGCCATTCGTACGGAAAGTTCAAGAAGGATCCCTGTCGTTGAGGAGGAACGCCGGCGCCACATTGCCGGCAACATCTGCCATTGTCTGCCACAGCCTGTCCGGACGATATTTCAGCCGCCCGCCAGCCGGAAGTTTACAATCTCGGCCACCATGATGACGCACCTGACCCTGATTGTGCCCTTTTCCGTCCCGCCGGGCGCCGCCACAGAAGCGCACGGCGGCGGCAACAACGCCATGCTCGAGGCGCTCCTGCGGCAGTTGGAGTTGCCGGCGCTGGGAAAGTTGCTTACCCGCGCCAGCCCCGGCCCGCGCGAACGGCACGACGATCCCTTCCTGCGCTCGCTGCCGCACGAGCGATGGCTGGCCGGACGCGCCGGGCTGGATACCGTCCGCGTGCCCAGCGCCCCGTTCATGCGGCTGGCCGACATGGCCGCCGCCGGCACCCCGGGGGCCGACGACGGCCAGGCCTGGGCCTGCCTGCAGCCGGTCCATATCCATGCCGCGCGCGACCACCTGGTGCTGATGAACCCGGTCCACCTGCGCTTGCGCGCCGGCGAGGCGGCTGCCCTGTACGAGGCGGTCTCCGGCCTGCTCCAGGAGTCGGGCATCGCGCTTGAAACGCCCCAGCCGGATCGCTGGTACCTGCCGGAAGCGGCGTTCGGTCCACTGGTCGCGGCCAGCCCCCTGCGCGCCACCGGCCGCAATATCGACGCCTGGATGCAGTCCGGCGAGCGCGCGCGCGACTGGCGCCGGCTCCAGAACGAAATCCAGATGACCTGGCATGACCATCCGGTCAACCAGGCCCGCGAGGCCGCCGGCGAGCAGACCGTGAATTCGGTCTGGCTGCATGGCGGCGGCAAGCTGCAGGCGGTGCCGCGCCTGGCCGACACCGCGCTGACCGATGACGCCTTCCTGCGCGGCCTGGCGCTGGCCGGCGGCGGTGCCTGCCGGCCAGCGCCGCCGCGCTTCGGGGCGATCGACGCCACGCCGGCCCCAGGGCGCACGATGGTGCTGCTGGAGGATGCCGTCGAAGCCCATATCGGCGAGGACTGGGGACTATGGATAGAGCGCATGCATGCGCTCGAAGCCAGCTGGTTCGCGCCGGCACTGGCCGCACTGGAAGACGGCACGCTGCCGGCCCTGACCCTGGTGCTGGCCGGCGACAACCATTACGCCGAATTTACCGTGCGCCGCGCCGACCTGCGCAAGTTCTGGCGCGGCCTGGGCGCGCGCGGCGACTGGCGCGCGTTGCTGTCCGACCTGGCCTACGCCGCCTGATCGCCTCACCCCGTCTCTTGCCTGTCCCTACATGACCCGAATCGCCGTACGATCCTTTTCCGCCGAACACGCCGGCACGCTGGCCAGCGCCGGCCTGCATCCCACGCTGGCCCGCATCCTGTCGGCGCGCGGCGTGCGCGAGCCGGCCGAGCTCGCCACCGAACTGCCCGGCCTGGTACCGCCGGCAGCAATGAAGGGGATCGACCACGCCGCCACCTACCTGGCCGATGCCATCGCCGCCGGCCGCCGCCTGCTGATCGTGGCGGACTACGATTGCGACGGCGCCACCGCCTGCGCGGTGGGCGTGCGCGGCCTGCGCATGCTGGGCGCGCGCATCGACTACATCGTGCCGAACCGCTTCGAGTACGGCTACGGGCTGACCCCGGAGATCGTCGCGCTGGCCGCGCAGCAGAAGCCCGACGTGATCGTCACGGTGGACAACGGCATCGCCAGCGTGGACGGCGTGGCCGCGGCCAATGCCCTCGGCATCGACGTGGTGGTGACCGATCACCACCTCCCCGGCGACCAGCTGCCGGCGGCAGCGGTCATCGTCAACCCGAACCAGCCTGGCTGTGAATTCCCCAGCAAGAACCTGGCCGGCGTGGGCGTGATGTTCTATGTGCTGCTGGCGCTACGTGCGGAACTGCGCCGCCGCGGCGTGTTCGATGCCCAGACCCAGCCGCGCCTCGACGCCCTGCTCGACCTGGTCGCGCTGGGCACCGTGGCCGACGTGGTCAAGCTCGACGGCAACAACCGCATCCTGGTGGCGCAAGGCCTCAAGCGCATGCGCGCCGGGCGCATGCACGCCGGCGTGGCCGCCCTGTTCCGCGCCGCCGGGCGCGAGGCGGCGCGCGCCAATACCTTCGACCTGGGTTTCGGCGTGGGCCCGCGCCTGAACGCCGCCGGGCGGCTGGCCGACATGTCGCTCGGCATCGAGTGCCTGCTGACCGACGACGCCAACCGCGCCTGGGAGATCGCCCAGGAACTCGACGGCATGAACCGCGAGCGCCGCGACATCGAGGCCGGCATGCAGCAAGAAGCGCTGCAGATCCTGGAAGGCCCGCTGGGCGCGCTGGACCCCGCGGCGCGCTTTACCGTCAGCGTGTTCAACGACACCTGGCACCAGGGCGTGATCGGCATCGTGGCCTCGCGACTCAAGGAGAAATACCATCGGCCGACGATCACCTTCGCCCCGGGCGACGAGGACACCATCAAGGGCTCGGGCCGCTCGATCCCGGGCTTCCACCTGCGCGACGCGCTGGACCTGGTGTCCAAGCGCCACCCCGGCCTGCTGGTCAAGTTCGGCGGCCATGCCATGGCGGCCGGCCTGACGCTGCGCGCCGACACCTTCGGGCAGTTCATGGAAGCGTTCGAAGCGGTGGGGCGCGAATGGCTCAGCGATGAGCAGCTGGCACGCGTGATCGAGACCGACGGCGATATCGAGGATGGCTGCTTCAGCCCGGAATTCGTCGCGCTGCTCGAGCAGCAGGTGTGGGGCCAGGGCTTCCCGGCGCCGACCTTCTGCGGCGAGTTCGACGTGCTGCGCCAGAGCGTGCTCAAGGGCAAGCACCTCAAGCTGCAGCTCGGGCGCGGCAGCCAGCGCTTCGATGCAATCTGGTTCAACCACGCCGACTCGCTCGGCGCCAGCGCGCTGGTGGCCTACCGCCTGGACAACAATACCTTCAATGGCGTCACCCGCGTGCAGATGGTCATCGAGCACGCGCAGTAGCGCACGCCTTAGCCGCCGTCCCGCGCCTCGGCCCCGCCCCTCAGCCCCGCGCGGGCAGCAGGCCCGCCGGGTCGACCGGCTTGCCGTTGTTGCGCACCTCGAAGTGCAGTTCGCGCTCGGCGACCCCCATGCGGCCAACCTCCTGCCCGCCGGATACCTGCGAGCCCTCGCTGACCGTGGGCTTGTCCAGGTTGCCATAGACCGTCAGCCAGTTGTCGTCGTGCTTGATGATCACCAGCATGCCGTAGCCGCGCAGGTTGCCCACATGGATGGCCTTGCCCGCGGCGGCGGCGCGCACCGCGCCGCCGGGCGCCGTGTTGATGCTCAGGCCCTTGCTGGCGGGTGGCCCGAAATTCGCCGTGACGCGGCCCTCTGCCGGCCATTGCAGGCGGATGCCGGTGGCCGGCGCGCGCGCCGGCGGGCCGTTGTCCACGCGCGGGGTGTCGCCCACGGCCACCGGCCCGTTGCCGGAACCCGCGGAACCCGCGCTGGCCGTGGCACCGGCGGGCGGCCGGATGCGCAGCAATTGCCCGACTTCGATGCGCTCGGCGCTGGGCAGCTGGTTCCAGCGCGCCAGGTCGCGCACCGAGCGCTTGTGGCGGCGCGCCACGCTGTACAGGGTGTCGCCGCTCTGCACACGGTAGTAGCCGTCCGGCGCGGGCTCGCTGGCCAGGGTGCCGCAACCGGCCGCAAGGCACGCGGCGGCCGCTGCTGCCAACAGGCCGAGCGCGCGGCGGCGGGTGTGGGTGGTCTCGTGATTGCTTGGCTTCATGCGTGCTTATCGTCCATCCTTGTCCATGTCTGAACAGTTGATTGGCGGTTGTCCAGCGGCTTGCTGGAAGGCGCTTCCGAAGACCCCGGCGGCGCGGCGCCGGCCCGCGCCCGGTGCAGGTCTGCCATGACGCACCTAGCCAGTGTAGACCGCAACTGTAGACCGTTCGGCAAGCGAACCGTTCGAAATCGTGCCGGAAGTGCCATCGCAGCGCGCGGCGAGACCCCCCGATCCGCTATAATTCAAGGTTTTGAAAGCGCAGGAACATCATGGAAGCAGAACGCCTCAACGCCATCTCCGGTGCCATCTCCGATCTCCGTTCGCGAACGGAAGATCTACGGGGGTATCTTTGACTACGATGTCAAAGTAGGACGACTCGACGAAGTCAACGGCGAACTCGAGGATCCCGCGGTCTGGAACAACCCCAAGAAGGCCCAGGATCTCGGCAAGGAAAAGAAGATGCTGGAGGGCGTGGTCGGCGTCCTCGGCAAGCTCACGGACGATCTGGCCGGCGCCGAGGAGCTGTTCGAGCTCGCGCGCGAGGAAGCCGACGACGACACGCTCGAAGCCATCGAGACCGACGTCAAGGGCTTCGAGGCCATCGTCGCGGACATGGAATTTCGCCGCATGTTTGCCGGCGAGATGGACCAGGCCAACGCGTTCATCGACATCCAGGCCGGCGCCGGCGGCACCGAAGCCTGCGACTGGGCCTCGATGCTGCTGCGCCAGTACCTGAAGTACTGCGAGCGCAAGGGCTTCAAGGCCGAAGTGCTGGAAGAATCCGAAGGCGACGTGGCCGGCATCAAGAGCGCCACCATCAAGATCGAGGGCGAATACGCGTTCGGTTACCTGCGTACGGAAACCGGCGTGCACCGGCTGGTGCGCAAGTCGCCGTTCGACTCGTCGGGCGGCCGGCATACCTCGTTCTCGTCGGTGTTCGTCTACCCCGAGGTGGATGACTCGTTCGAAGTCGAGATCAACCCGGCGGACCTGCGCGTGGATACCTACCGCGCGTCGGGCGCCGGCGGCCAGCACATCAACAAGACCGATTCGGCCGTGCGGATCACGCACATCCCGAGCGGTATCGTCGTGCAGTGCCAGAACGATCGTTCGCAGCACCGCAACCGCGCCGAGGCCATGTCGATGCTGAAGTCGCGCCTGTACGAGCACGAGATGCGCAAGCGCCAGGCCGAAGCCGACAAGCTCGAAGCGGGCAAGACCGATGTGGGCTGGGGCCACCAGATCCGCTCCTACGTACTGGACCAGAGCCGCATCAAGGATCTGCGCACCAACGTGGAAATGTCCAACACGCAAAAGGTGCTGGACGGCGACCTGGACCCGTTCATCGAGGCCAGCCTGAAGCAAGGCCTGTAACACGCCCCGCCGCCCCGCCGCCAGATGGCGGCGGGCGCGCGAATCAACTGCCGGACAATACCGACCATGACCGCAGCATCGACCGCAGCAACGCACCTGATCATCATCACCGGCACGTCACGCGGGCTCGGTGCCGCGCTGACGCGAGCCCTGCTCAAGCCGGGCAACCGCCTGGTCTGCGTGGCGCGCAGCCGCAACCCCGAGCTGGAGCAGGCCGCCGCGGCCAGCGGCGTCAGGGTGGCCTGGCACCTGCAGGACCTGTCGCAGGCGGGCCCCGCGGCAAGCTGGCTGGGCAGCGTGCTCGATGCCGTCGACGAGGCGCCCGCCAGCGCCACGCTGATCCTCAACGCGGGCGTGATCGAACCGATCGGCCCGGTTGCCGGCCTGCACGAAGCCACGCTGGTGCCGCACCTGCTCACCAACCTGGCCACGCCGATGACCATGACCGCGGCCTTCCTGGCGCGCACCGAACGCTTCGGCTGCCCGCGCAAGGTGCTGGCGATCTCGTCCGGCGCGGCGCGCCGCCCGGTCGAGGGCTGGGCCGCCTACTGCGCCGGCAAGGCGGGCCTGGACATGTTCGTGCGCTCGGTCAACGCCGAGTACGCGCAGGCGCCGGCCGAACGCAGCGTGCGCGCGGTGGCGCTGGCGCCGGGCGTGGTCGATACCGGCATGCAGGCCACCATCCGCGGCGCCGATTTCGCGCAGGTGCAGCGTTTCCGCGACCTCAAGGACAACGACCAGCTCGCCTCGGCCGAGGACACCGCACACCGCATCGCGGCCTACCTGGATCGGCCCGACTTCGGCAGCACCGAGCTCGACGACATCCGCAATACCTGACATGCGCGCGGACCGCCGCGCGACTCACCAAGACATCATGACCGACTCCAACCGCGCTCCCGCCGAGGCCAACGCCCCCGCCGCAGCCGACGAAAACAAGATCATCGCGGAACGGCGCGAGAAGCTGCAGGCCCTGCGCCAGCAAGGCGTGGCCTTCCCCAACGATTTCCGCCCGACCCACCAGTCCGCCGCGCTGCACGCGCAGTACGGCGAAACCGACCAGGCCGCGCTCGAAGCGGCTCCGGCCGAGGTCGCCATCGCCGGGCGCATGATGCTCAAGCGCGTGATGGGCAAGGCCAGCTTCGCCACCGTGCAGGACGGCGCGGGCCGCATCCAGTTCTATATCAGCCGCGACGCCATCGGCGAAGACGTCTATGCCGCCTTCAAGAAGTGGGACCTGGGCGATATCGTCGCCGCGCGCGGCACGCTGATGAAGACCAAGACCGGCGAACTGTCGGTGGCCGTCACCGAGCTGCGCCTGCTGTCCAAGAGCCTGCGCCCGCTGCCCGGCGACTTCTACGGCCTGGCCGACCAGGAGCTGAAATACCGCCAGCGCTATGTGGACCTGATCGTGTCGCCGGAAACGCGCGCCACCTTCCGGGCCCGCACGCAGGCCATCGCCTCGCTGCGCCGGCACATGGCCGAAGCCGACTTCATGGAAGTCGAGACGCCGATGCTCCACCCGATCCCGGGCGGCGCCACGGCCAAGCCCTTCATCACCCATCACAACGCGCTGGACATGCAGATGTTCCTGCGCATCGCGCCCGAGCTGTATCTGAAGCGCCTGGTGGTGGGCGGTTTCGAGCGCGTGTTCGAGATCAACCGCAATTTCCGCAACGAGGGGGTGAGCCCGCGCCACAACCCTGAGTTCACCATGATGGAGTTCTACGCCGCGTACACCGATTACCGCTGGCTGATGGATTTCACCGAGAACCTGATCCGCCAGGCCGCCATCGACGCGCGCGGCAGCGCCACCGTGACCTACCAGGGCCGCGAGCTGGACCTGTCCAAGCCCTTCCATCGCCTCACCATCTGCCAGGCGATCCAGAAATTCGCGCCGCAATACACCGATGCGCAACTGGCCGACACGGAATTCCTGCGCACCGAGCTGAAGAAGTTCGGCGTCAACACCAATGCGCCGCAGTTCCTCAACGCGGGCCTGGGCACGCTGCAACTGGTGCTGTTCGAGGAAACCGCCGAAAGCCAGCTGTGGGAGCCGACCTTCATCATCGACTACCCGGTGGAAGTCTCGCCGCTGGCGCGCGCGTCGGACACCATGCCCGGCATCACCGAGCGTTTCGAGCTGTTCATCACCGGCCGCGAGATCGCCAACGGTTTCTCGGAGCTGAACGACGCCGAAGACCAGGCCGAGCGTTTCCGCAAGCAGGTCGACCAGAAGGATGCCGGCGACGAGGAAGCCATGTACTTCGACGCCGACTACATCCGCGCACTGGAATATGGCATGCCCCCGACGGGCGGCTGCGGCATCGGCATCGACCGCCTGGTGATGCTGCTGACCGACAGTCCCAATATCCGCGACGTCATTTTGTTCCCGCATCTGCGCCGCGAGGACTGAACGGCGCCAGCGCTTCCCGCGCCAAAGGGAAGCCGGCGCCAGGCAAGAAGCCCCACCTTTGCGGTGGGGCTTTTTTGTTTTTGCGGCCCGATTGTTACAACCGGTCGCATCGACGCACACCGAAATGGCAGCTAAAGCACTGATTTACAAGAGAATTAATACCTACACAAACTTACAAAATCAAACGGATAACGGCGGCGGAATCGGCCAAACTCGGACCTGGAATCATCGATGCGTAGTGCGTTTGTGCTGACCGCATAAGGAAAACAAAATGCCCAATCCGACACCAAACCCGTCGACGCAGAACACGGCCAATACACCTGCCGCCATGCCGGCCACCGCCCTGCCCGCCCAGCGCCGCCTGCACCCGCTGCTGGGCGCCGCCGCGGTGGCGATCGTCGTCGCCAGCCTGACGGCGGTCGCGGCGATGACGGGCTTGCTGCCCGTCAGCAAGGCCACCCAGGACGCACCGCAATCCCTGACCGCACCGATCGCGGCCCAGAATGCGGCAGCCAGCCAGCAGCAGGCGACGCCGGGCAGCACCACGCGTCCGCCCGAGGCGATGAATCCCGCACTGGCGCAGGCTGCTGACGTGCCCGTCGCGCAGCCGTCCGCGGCCCGCCCGGCACCGCAACGCGCCGCACGGGCGGACACCGGCTACGGCCCCGAGCCCGCCCGCGCCGAAAACGCCGGGGCCCAGCCTCAGCGCCAGCCGGCGCAAGGCGGCGCATCCCTTGGCCGCGTGGTGGCCATCACGCCGATCGAGACCGCCAAGCCCGCCAGCGGGCTGGGCGCGGTCGGCGGCGCCGTGGTCGGCGGTCTGCTGGGCAACCAGATCGGCAAGGGCAACGGCCGCATCCTGGGCACGGTGGCAGGCGCGGTGGGCGGGGGCTTCGCCGGCAACCAGATCGAGAAGAGCGTGCGCAAGGACACCAGCTACCAGGTCCGCGTGCAGATGGACAACGGCACGCACCGTACCTTTACCTATCACGCCGCGCCGGACTTCGAGGTGGGCGAACGCGTGCGGCTGCAGGATGGCGGCCTGGTGGCCGCCTGAGGCGGCGCGCCAGCGCCCCCTTCGCAACCTCGGCGAGCACTGGTTTGCGATCTTCACCATGGCATTGCCGCGCAGCCATGGCTGGGGCGCGGCTTCTTCCGCGACAAGCTGACGCTGCGTGGGGGACTGGGGCCGTATTTCGCCATCGACGTGAACAGCGCGCCGGGCAATGGCGGCAGCGATGGCAGGAATGTGGCGACGCTGCTGACCTTGTCGGCCAGCTACCGGCGCGAGGAGCGCCGGCTGGCCAGCCTGTCGTGGAACCGCACGATGACAGGCCATGACCGCGATACCGGCGTGTTACCGGGGCGGCGCATCGGCTACCGCTTCTGAGAAGCGGTAGCGCGGGTGGCGCGGGGCACGGCGCCGCGCCACCCGGCGTGGCTTATTCCGCCTCTTCGATCCAGGCGGCCTGGATGGCTTCCAGGATCTTCTCGCCGGAGCGCTCCGGGACGTCGGCAAAGCCGTCGAGCTCGAGGACCCAGCGGTGCAGGTCGGTGAAACGGATCGTGGCAGGATCGATATCGGGGTACTTGTCGTACAGCGCGGCCGCGATATCGTAGGTGTCGGTCCACTTCATTGGCATTCTCTCCGGTCAGGTCGTCAGGGCAACAGGCGCGCGATGCTCAGCGCTCAGTGCTCTTCCTTGGCATGGTTGATCGTGTACTTCGGAATCTGGACGGTGAGGTCGTCTTCCGCGACCAGCGCCTGGCAGGAAAGCCGCGAGTTGGGCTCGAGGCCCCAGGCCTTGTCGAGCAGGTCTTCTTCTTTCTCTTCCGCTTCCTCGAGCGAATTGAAGCCCTCGCGCACCACCACGTGGCAGGTCGTGCAGGCGCACGATTTTTCGCAGGCGTGCTCGATCTCGATGCCGTTGCTGAGCAAGGCATCGCAGATGCTGGTGCCCGTCTTGGCTTCGAACACGGCGCCCTCGGGGCAGAGTTCGACGTGAGGCAATACGATGATCTGTGGCATGGGTTGTCCTGGGTAGAGATACGGTGCGACGGCCTCGGGGATCAGCCCAGGTCCTGCACCTTGCGGCCCGCCAGCGCGCTCTTGATCGAGCGGTCCATGCGGCGGGCGGCGAATTCGTCGGTGCCGTGGGAGAGCGCTTCCACGGCCGCCTTGATGGCGTGGTGGTCTTCGCCGGCGGCAATGTCGCTGACCGCGAGGATGAGCCGCTCCACGGCGGCGCGTTCCTCGGCGGAGAGCAGGTCGCCGTCGGTCTCCAGCGCGCGGCTGGTAGCCTCGACCAGGCGCGCGGCATCGACGCGCTCCTCGGCCAGGGCCCGGCTCTGCATGTCGTGCTCGGCCTCGCGGAAGCTGTCCTGCAGCATGCGCGCGATCTCGTCATCGGCCAGGCCGTAGGACGGCTTGACGGTGATGGTCGCCTCCACGCCGGAGTGTGTTTCGCGCGCGAAGACCGAAAGCAGCCCGTCGGCGTCGACCTGGTAGGTCACGCGGATGCGCGCCGCGCCGGCCACCATCGGCGGAATGCCGCGCAACTCGAAGCGCGCCAGCGAGCGGCAGTCGGCCGCCAGTTCGCGCTCGCCCTGCAACACATGGATGGCCATGGCCGTCTGGCCATCCTTGAAGGTGGTGAATTCCTGCGCGCGCGCCACCGGAATCGTGCTGTTGCGCGCGATGATCTTCTCGACCAGGCCGCCCATCGTTTCCACGCCCAGCGAGAGCGGGATCACGTCGAGCAGCAGCCAGTCCTCGCCGGGCGCGCCGTTGCCGGCCAGCAGGTTGGCCTGCATGGCCGCGCCCAGCGCCACCACCCGGTCCGGGTCGAGGTTGGTCAGCGGCGGCTGGGCGAAGAAATCGCCAACCGCCTTGCGGATTGACGGCATGCGGGTAGCGCCGCCGACCAGCACCACGCCCTTGACTTCGTCGACCGCCACGCCGGCATCGCGCAGTGCCTTGCGCACCGGCGCCAGGGTCTTCTGCACCAGCGGTGCGGTCATCTCGACGAAGGCGGCCGCCGACAGCGTCAGGTGCACGATCTCGCCGCTGTTGAGCACCGCGTCGATCACGGTGGCATCGGCTGCCGACAGCGCTTCCTTGGCGGCGCGCGCGCGCACCATCAGCAGGCGCATGTCTTCGGCCGAGAGCGGCTGCAGGCTGGCCTGCTCGACGATCCAGCACATCAGGCGCTGGTCGAAGTCGTCGCCGCCGAGCGCGGAGTCGCCACCCGTGGCCATGACCTCGAACACACCCTTGGTGAGCTTGAGGATGGAGATGTCGAAGGTGCCGCCGCCGAGGTCATACACCGCGTAGATGCCTTCGGAGGCATTGTCCAGGCCGTAGGCAATGGCGGCGGCGGTCGGCTCGTTGAGCAGGCGCAGCACTTCCAGGCCGGCCAGTTGCGCGGCATCCTTGGTTGCCTGGCGCTGGGCGTCGTCGAAGTACGCGGGCACCGTGATCACGGCGCCGACCAGTTCGTCGCCAAGGGAATCCTCGGCGCGCTGGCGCAGCGTGGCCAGGATCTCAGCCGACACTTCCACCGGGCTCTTCACGCCGGCCACGGTCTTGATCTGCACCATGCCTGGCGCGTCGACGAAATCGTAGGGGCTGTGCTCGATGTGAGCCACGTCGCGCAGGCCGCGGCCCATGAAGCGCTTGACCGAGATGATGGTGTTCTTGGGATCGTGCACCGCCTCGTCCTGCGCGCGGTAGCCGATCTGCGTGCCCTTGTTGGGCAGGTAGCGCACCACGGACGGCAGCAGCGCGCGGCCGCTGTCGTCGCTCAGGACTTCGGGAATGCTGTTGCGAACCGCCGCCACCAGGGAATTGGTGGTGCCGAGGTCGATGCCGACCGCGAGCCGCTTCTGGTGGGGCGCCGGCGACATGCCGGGTTCGGAGATCTGGAGCAGTGCCATGATGAATCTTCTTTATTCGTGCGGTTGCAGGCAGGGCTGCTTAAGCAGTCCCGCCCGCGCCGGGGCGCCATTGTGGCATGGCCGAAGCGAACTTGCCCGGAGGCAGGCTAGTCTTCCAGGCGGTCGATCGCTTCGCTGGTGTCGTGTTCGATCTTTTCGATAAACATCAATTGCCTGGCCGCGCTGCCGGCACCCGCATCGTCGCCGGCATCCAGCAACGCGCCGAGCGCCGCATGGCGCTCGCGCTTTTCGCCGCGCAGTTCGCGCAGCAGCGCATCGAGGCGTGCGATGTCCTTGTCGCCCACCGCATCCTGCAGCGCTTCGCGCCATTCCATCTGCTGCATCAGGAAGGTGGGCGCCATGGCGGTATTGCTTTCGGCCTGGATATCCACCCCGCGCAACGACAGCAGGTAGATCGCGCGCTTGAGCGGCTGGCGCAGCGTGCGGTAAGCCTCGTTGGCGTGCGCGGCCCACTGCATGGCCACGCGGCGCTCGGCGTCGCCGGCGTTGGCGAAACGGTCCGGGTGCGCCTGCGACTGCACCGTACGGTAGGCCGCATCGAGCGCCGCTTCGTCGACCGTGTAGCTGGCCGGCAGGCCGAACAGCGCGAAATAATCGTCTTTCAACACCTTCCCCAACAAAAAAGAGCGGCTGCGCCGCCCCCTTGAACATCTTTTGCCGACATGGCCAGCCGTGCGGCGCGCCGCTCAGGCAGCCGCCCAGTCGGCGGGCGGCTCGCCACGGTCGCACTTGAGGCAATTCACGACCTCGCCGATCCGCGCGGCGCGCCCGTGCGCCGTCTGGGTCCAGGGCCGCATCTGCCAGGGCGGATCATGGCGCATATGCTGGCCATGGCCGCAATCGAGTTCGGCCACCCAGTGGCTTTCCTCGTCCTGGTGAAACCCCACGATGCCGCGCTTCATCGCAATCCGCCGTGCGACTCGCTCAGACCCGGAACGACTCTCCGCAGCCGCACTCGTCCTTGACGTTGGGGTTGTTGAAGCGGAACCCCTCGTTCAGGCCTTCGCGCGCGAAGTCGAGTTCGGTGCCGTCGATATACGGCAGGCTCTTGGGATCGACGATCACCTTGATGCCGTGCGACTCGAACACGCTGTCTTCCGGCAACAGGTCATCGACGTATTCCAGCTTATAGGCCAGGCCCGAGCAGCCGGTGGTCTTGACGCCCAGGCGCAGGCCAACGCCCTTGCCGCGGCGGTCCAGGTAGCGCGCCACATGCTTGGCGGCCTTCTCGGTAAGCGTGATCATCGCTGCGTCATCCCTTGCGTTGAACTCAGGCGGCCTTCTGTTCGGCTGCGCCTTCGTGCTTCTTCTTGTAGTCCTCGACCGCCGCCTTGATGGCGTCCTCGGCCAGGATCGAGCAGTGGATCTTCACCGGCGGCAGCGCCAGTTCTTCGGCGATGTGCGTGTTCTTGATTTCCAGCGCCTGATCAACGGTCTTGCCCTTGACCCACTCGGTCACGAGCGAGGACGAGGCGATGGCCGAGCCGCAGCCATAGGTCTTGAACTTGGCGTCTTCGATCACGCCGGCTTCGTTGACCTTGATCTGCAGCTTCATCACATCGCCACAAGCCGGCGCGCCGACCATGCCGGTGCCCACGGCGTCGTCGTTCTTGTCGAACGAGCCAACGTTGCGGGGGTTTTCATAGTGGTCGAGAACCTTGGTGCTGTATGACATTTTGGCTACCTCTTGGCGTATTTATGGGGTCTTGCGGGGGCCTCGGCGCTTAGTGCGCGGCCCACTGGATGGAATTCAGGTCCACGCCGTCCTTGAACATTTCCCACAGCGGCGACAGGTCGCGCAGCTTGGCGATCTTGCCCTTGAGCAGTTCGACGGTGTAGTCGACTTCTTCCTCGGTGGTGAAGCGGCCCACCGTGAAGCGGATCGAGCTGTGCGCGAGTTCGTCGTTGCGGCCCAGGGCGCGCAGCACGTACGACGGCTCCAGCGAAGCCGAGGTGCAGGCCGAGCCCGACGACACGGCCACGTCCTTGATCGCCATGATCAGGGATTCGCCTTCGACGAAGTTGAAGCTGACGTTGAGGTTGTGCGGCACACGCTGTTCCATGTCGCCGTTCAGGTAGACCTCTTCCATGCCCGACAGGCCGCGCCACAGGCGGTCGCGCAGCATGCGGATGCGTTCGTTCTCGGTGGCCATTTCCTCGCGGGCGATGCGGAAGGCTTCGCCCATGCCGACGATCTGGTGCGTGGCCAGGGTGCCCGAGCGCATGCCGCGCTCATGGCCGCCGCCGTGCATCTGCGCTTCCAGGCGCACGCGCGGCTTGCGGCGCACGTACAGCGCGCCGACGCCCTTGGGGCCGTAGGTCTTGTGCGCCGAGAACGACATCAGGTCGCATTTCAGCGTGTTCAGGTCGATGGCGACCTTGCCGGTGGCCTGGGCCGCATCGCAATGGAAGATGATGCCCTTGGCGCGGCAGATCTCGCCGATCTGCCCGACGTCCTGGATCACGCCGATCTCGTTGTTGACCAGCATCACCGAAACCAGGATGGTGTCCGGGCGGATCGCCGCCTTGAGCACGTCCATGTCGATCAGGCCGTCGTCCTTCACGTCGAGATAGGTCACCTCGAAGCCCTGGCGCTCCAGCTCGCGGGTGGTGTCGAGCACGGCCTTGTGCTCGGTCTTGACCGTGATGATGTGCTTGCCCTTGCCGGCATAGAAATTGGCGGCGCCCTTGATGGCCAGGTTGTTCGATTCGGTCGCGCCCGAAGTCCACACGATCTCGCGCGGATCGGCGCCCACCAGCGCGGCCACCTGCTCGCGCGCCGCTTCCACCGCGCGCTCGGCATCCCAGCCGTAGGCGTGGCTGCGCGAAGCCGGATTGCCGAACTGCTCGCGCAGGTACGGAATCATCTTGTCCGCCACGCGCGGGTCCACCGGGGTGGTGGCCGAGTAATCCATGTAGATGGGGAAATGTGGGGTGCTCATCGTTATGACTGCCTTTATTAGGGACCGCTAATACTGAGGTTGCTCCGGGGACCGCCTGCCTGTCCTATGACTGCGCCAGGCTGAAGACCGAGTTCACCACCCGCGGGCGCGCGGGTTTTTCCTTTTCGGCGCCGGCACGCGGTGCGGACACTGCCAGCGCGGCAGGCTCCTCGCGCATGTCGTGCAGCACCGTCGGGCACTTGGCGCGCTGCTGGTCGACCAGGTTCTTGAGGGAGACGGAATCGAGATACTCGACCATTTTCTGGTTGAGCGTGGCCCACAGCTCGTGGGTCATGCAGCGCCCGCTTCCTTCATCTCCGTTACAATTGCCCTTTCCGCCGCACTGCGTGGCGTCGAGTGGCTCGTCGACCGCGATGATGATGTCGGCAACCGTGACGTCCTCGGCCTTGCGCGCGAGGCTGTAGCCGCCGCCCGGGCCGCGCACGCTTTCGACGATCTCGTGACGGCGCAACTTGCCGAACAGCTGCTCGAGGTAGGAGAGGGAGATTTTCTGGCGCTGGCTGATACCGGCCAGCGTAACGGGCCCTTGATCCTGGCGCATGGCCAGGTCAATCATGGCGGTTACCGCGAAGCGGCCTTTGGTAGTCAGTCTCATGATGCAGGGGAATACTTGATCATTTTGGTCGAGTATAAAAGATCCCGACTAATTCAGTCAAGTACCCCTGCCGCATTGCATCAAGCGCGCTCCCCACCCGCCTGCGCGGCGGCGTCTGGCCCGCGCGGCGGCACCATCAGCGCCCAGGGCTGTTTCAGGATGCGCTGCCGCACGATCGCGCTCAGCCCGCGGCGCCCAGGCCTTTGCTGCGCAGCAGGGCGATGACGCCGTCGCAGGCATCCTCGACATAGTCGAGCACGCGTTCGAAGCCGTCGCCCTCCCCGTAATAGGGATCCGGCACTTCGTCGGCATCGTGCCGCGTGGCAAAGCTCATCAGCAGGAGCAGCCTGTCGCGGCTGGCCGGCGGGCAGATGGCGCTGAGCGCCTGCAGGTTGTCCCAGTCCATGGCCAGGACCAGATCGAAGCGGGCGAAATCGGCCGCCACGGCCTGCCGTGCCCGCTGCGCGGAAAGATCGTAGCCGCGGGCCAGCGCATGGCGCTGCGCGCGCGCGTCCGGCGCGCGGCCGATGTGATAGCCGTGGGTACCCGCCGAATCCAGTTCGACCTGGGCGGCCATGCCGGCGGCCTGCAATTTGGCGCGCAGCACGCCCTCGGCTGTCGGCGAGCGGCAGATATTACCCATGCAGCACATGAGAATCGCGAATGTCTTCATCGGAATCCTGGGTTCGGCGCCATCGGTCGGCGCCAGGGCAAGGACGCGCACCGGGAGAGTGGCAAGCCCGCTCCGGGACACGTACAAGGGCGGATTTTACCGCCCTGCAAGGTGCGCACTGGCGGGAGGCACAAACGAGTGCCGGGGGGCGATGAACCGCAAAAAAGGTGACGTAAAGGTTTCGTGCCACGCATAATGCCGACGGTGAACAGTCTGCTCAGTCCCCTTCTTCTCTGCGGCGCACTCTCGTGCGCAAGCCTTGCGCTTGCCGCCGAGCCATCTTCCAACCCCGCCAGCGACGCGGGCTGCGCGAACTTGCTCGCCGTCGTCCTGCGCAGCCTGGAAGAAGAGTTCGGCGCGGCCTGCCCGGCTCCCGCCTCGATTCCGGCCGCCGCCACCGCTTGCACTGCGCAGCGCGAGCCGCTTGGCGCGATCGTGGATTTCATCAGCACGCGTCGTGCGGCGCAAGCCGACGCGTGCGAGACACTGCTGGAAGTCAACAAGCGGCTGCGCTCCCTGCCACCGAAGAACTAGCACTAGGCGCCCGCCGCGCAGGCAAGCCCCCTTCCGGACTCAGGGCAACTTGGCTGCCAGCACGTCCAGCTTCTCGATCGAAGGCGGCTTGGCGAACAGGTCCGGCGCCTTGGCCATCAGGGCCGCGGCAACCTTGCCGGAGAGATGTGCCTGGCGGCCGGCCTCGTCCGGGAAGGCGTCGAAGATCCCGTACATGGATGGTCCGAGCCTGAGCGCGAACCAGGCCGTGGTGCCGGTTTCCTCCTGCACCAGCGGCAAGCCGCCAAGCAGGAATTCCTCGACTTCCTTTTCCTTGCCGGGCTTCGCATGCAGCGGAACCCACAGCGCGAACTTGACCATGAGGCACCTCCTCATCACCGTGCGGGATTCCAACTATAGACCGTAACGGAAGGGCCTGGCGGGTTCCCCCCCGGCCTCAGGAGGCGGCCGCGGCAGGCGGCAGGTGCTCGCCGTCGCCGCTGGCGCCAAACACCTGGCGCTTGAGCTTGGCCAACTGGTCGCGCACCTGGCCGGCCTTCTCGAACTCGAGGTTCTTGGCATGCTCGAACATGAGCTTTTCGAGCCGCTTGATCTCCTTCGAAACCTGCTTCTCGGTCATGTCCTCGTACCTTGCGCGCTCCTCGGCGGCCAGCAGTTCGGCCTTGACCTCGCCCGGATCATAGACGCCGTCGATGATGTCCTTGATGCGCTTGACCACGCCGCGCGGCACGATGCCGTTGGCCTCGTTGAAGGCGATCTGCCTGGCGCGCCGGCGCTCGGTCTCGCCGATCGCGCGCTTCATCGAATCGGTCATGCGGTCGGCATACAGGATTGCAGTGCCGTTGACGTTGCGCGCGGCGCGGCCGATGGTCTGGATCAGCGAGCGCTCGGCGCGCAGGAAGCCTTCCTTGTCGGCATCGAGGATCGCCACCAGCGACACCTCGGGAATATCCAGGCCTTCGCGCAGCAGGTTGATGCCGACCAGCACGTCGAAGGTGCCCAGGCGCAGGTCGCGGATGATTTCGACCCGCTCCACGGTATCGATGTCCGAATGCAGGTAGCGCACCTTGACGCCGTTTTCCGTCAGGAACTCGGTGAGCTGCTCCGACATGCGCTTGGTCAGCGTGGTCACCAGCACGCGCTCGCCGAGCGCGACCTTGGCATGGATCTCGGACAGCAGGTCGTCCACCTGCGTGGTGGCCGGGCGCACGTGGATGATCGGATCGACCAGGCCGGTCGGCCTCACCACCTGCTCCACCACCTGGCCCGCGTGCTCGTTCTCGTAGTTGGCCGGCGTGGCCGAGACAAACATCACCTGGCGCATCTTGCGCTCGAACTCCTCGAACTTGAGCGGGCGGTTGTCCAGCGCGGACGGCAGGCGGAAGCCGTATTCCACCAGCGTGGTCTTGCGCGCCTTGTCGCCGTTGTACATGCCGTTGAACTGGCCGATCAGCACGTGCGACTCGTCCAGGAACATCAGCGCGTCCGGCGGCAGGTAGTCGACCAGCGTCGGCGGCGGCTCGCCGGGCTTGGCGCCCGACAGGTGCCGCGAGTAGTTCTCGATGCCCTTGCAGAAGCCCAGCTCGGTGAGCATTTCCAGATCGAAGCGCGAGCGCTGCTCGAGCCGCTGCGCCTCCACCAGCCGGTTCTCCTTGTAGAAGAAATCCAGGCGTTCGCGCAGCTCGACCTTGATGTCCTCTATGGCACGCAACACGGTTTCGCGCGGCGTCACGTAGTGGCTCGACGGATAGACGGTAAAGCGCGGGATCTTCTGGCGCACGCGCCCGGTGAGCGGATCGAAGAACAGCAGCGAGTCGATCTCGTCGTCGAACATGTCGACGCGCACCGCCAGTTCGGCATGCTCGGCCGGGAAGATGTCGAGCGTGTCGCCGCGCACGCGGAAGGTGCCGCGCTGGAAATCGGTCTCGTTGCGGGTGTACTGCATGGCGATCAGGCGCGCGATCACGTCGCGCTGGCTGATCTTGTCGCCCGTGCGCAGCGTCAGGATCATCTTGTGGTATTCGGACGGGTTGCCGATACCGTAGATGGCCGAGACCGTGGCCACGATGATGGTGTCGCGCCGCTCCAGCAGGCTCTTGGTGGCCGACAGCCGCATCTGCTCGATATGCTCGTTGATCGAGGAGTCTTTCTCGATGAACAGGTCGCGCTGGGGCACGTACGCTTCGGGCTGGTAGTAGTCGTAATAGCTGACGAAGTACTCCACCGCGTTGCGGGGGAAGAACTCGCGGAATTCCGAGTACAACTGCGCCGCCAGCGTCTTGTTGGGCGCGAACACGATGGCGGGACGCCCCATGCGGGCGATCACGTTGGCCATGGTGAAGGTCTTGCCCGACCCGGTCACGCCCAGCAAGGTCTGGTACGACAGGCCGTCTTCCACGCCCTCCACCAGCTGGCGGATGGCCTCGGGCTGGTCGCCGGCGGCCTCATAGGGCTGGTAGAGCTGGAACGGCGAGCCGGGGAAGGTCGCGAACTTCTCTTCGTCCAGCGCGGGCGCGACTTCAACAAGATTCGACATAGGCTGCTAGGGAAAACCTCAGGAAAACGGGCGGATACGCTAGAATCTTGGGGTTGGCGGCCAGGTATCAAGATGGGGGCCGCCGGCACTCTCCAGCGCAGTCCGGAGCATTCTACGCCCTCCCGTTTTGTTACATAGCTGACCACGAGATCCCAAATGAGTTTGTTTTCTGCCGTCGAGATGGCCCCGCGCGACCCGATTCTGGGCCTGAATGAAGCCTTCAATGCCGACACCCGTGCGACCAAGGTCAATCTGGGCGTGGGCGTGTACTTCACCGACGAAGGGAAAATCCCTCTGCTGCGCGCAGTGCAGGAAGCCGAAAAGGCCCGCCTGACCACCGCCACCCCGCGCGGCTACCTGCCGATCGAAGGCATCGCCGCCTACGACCAGGCCGTGCAGACCCTGCTGTTCGGCAAGGAATCGCCGCTGATCACCGAAGGCCGCGTTGTGACGGCCCAGGCTCTGGGCGGCACGGGCGCGCTGAAGATCGGCGCCGACTTCCTCAAGCGCCTGTATCCGGATGCCAAGGTCGCCATCAGCGACCCGAGCTGGGAAAACCACCGCGCCCTGTTCGAGGCCGCCGGGTTCCCCGTGGTCAACTATGCGTACTACGACGCGCCCAGCCACGGCCTGAATTTCGCCGGCATGGTCGAGTCACTCAAGTCCTACCCCGCCAACACCATCGTGGTGCTGCACGCCTGCTGCCACAACCCGACCGGGGTCGACCTGTCGGCCGAGCAATGGCAACAGGTGGTGGGCCTGATCAAGGACCGCAACCTGATTCCCTTCCTCGACATGGCCTACCAGGGCTTTGCCGAGGGCATCGAGCCGGACGGCGCTGCGGTGCGCCTGTTCGCGGACTCCGGCCTGCCCTTCTTCGTCTCCAGCTCCTTCTCGAAGAGCTTCTCGCTGTATGGCGAGCGCGTGGGCGCGCTGTCGATCGTGACCACGGGCAAGGAAGAAGCCCAGCGCGTGATGTCGCAGGTCAAGCGCGTCATCCGCACCAACTACTCCAACCCGCCCACGCACGGCGGCACCGTGGTCGCTACCGTGCTGAACAGCCCCGAACTGCGCGCCATGTGGGAGCAGGAGCTCGGCGAGATGCGCGACCGCATCAAGCTGATGCGCCATGCGCTGGTGGACAAGCTGGCCGCCAAGGGCGTGCCGGGCGACTTCTCCTTCGTCAAGGCCCAGCGCGGCATGTTCTCGTACTCGGGCCTGACCTCGGCCCAGGTGGACATCCTGCGCAACGAGCACGGTATCTACGCCGTCGGCACCGGCCGCATCTGCGTGGCGGCGCTGAATAGCCGCAACATCGATGCGGTGGTCGACGCGATCGCGGCTGTGTTGTAAGAAGGCCCGGCAAAAGCGACGAAAAGGCGACTTCGGTCGCCTTTTTTGCATCTGACGTCCAAAATTTGCGTTCTTTTACGTTTGTCAGCGAGATGTACAGTACTTGTCCTATTGTCTTTTCCCGTTGCAGGCGTACCTTAGCGTATATGCTGCAACGCACGATCGTTCGCAAACGCGCATAATCAGCCACAGTCGGTAACACGTTAGCAACGACAGCAACGTCAGCAGCGTGAATAGTATCTTTGCGTCACATTTTTAACGTCAAGGCGTTGAATTCCAGCTTCGCCCCCAGCCTGATAGGTATCCGTCATGCTTTACCAGCTGCATGAGTTCCAGCGCTCGATGCTGCACCCGCTTACCGCGTGGGCGCAGGCCACGGCCAAGACTTTCACCAATCCACTGAGCCCGCTCTCGCTGGTACCCGGCGCCACGCGCCTGGCAGCCGGCTATGAACTGCTGTACCGGCTCGGCAAGGAATACGAGAAGCCTGCATTCGACATCAAGTCGGTCCGCTCCAACGGGCGCGACATCCCGATCGTCGAGCAGACCATCGTCGAGAAGCCGTTCTGCAAGCTGGTGCGCTTCAAGCGCTATGCCGACGATCCCGAGACCATCAAGCTGCTCAAGGACGAGCCGGTGGTGCTGGTGTGCGCCCCGCTGTCGGGCCACCATGCCACGCTGCTGCGCGACACCGTGCGCACCCTGCTGCAAGACCACAAGGTCTACGTGACCGACTGGCTCGATGCACGCATGGTGCCGATCGACCAGGGCACCTTCCACCTGTCGGACTACATTCACTACATTCAGGACTTCATCCGCCATATCGGCGCGGAGAACCTGCATGTGATCTCGGTGTGCCAGCCGACGGTACCGGTGCTCGCGGCCATCTCCCTGCTGGCCTCGGCCGGCGAGAAGACGCCCAAGACCATGACCATGATGGGCGGCCCCATCGACGCGCGCCGCAGCCCGACCGCGGTGAATTCGCTGGCGACCAACAAGTCCTTCGAGTGGTTCGAGAACAACGTGATCTACACGGTGCCGGCGAACTACCCCGGCCATGGCCGCAAGGTCTATCCCGGCTTCCTCCAGCATGCCGGCTTCGTGGCGATGAACCCGGACCGCCACCTGTCCTCGCACTATGACTACTACCTGAACCTGGTCGAGGGCGACGCCGACGACGCGGAAGCCCATGTCCGCTTCTATGACGAGTACAACGCGGTGCTCGACATGGCCGCCGAGTATTACCTCGACACGATCCGCGAAGTGTTCCAGGAATTCCGCCTGGCCAACGGCACGTGGGAAATCGACGGCCAGCCAGTACGCCCGCAGGACATCAAGGGCACCGCGCTGCTGACCATCGAGGGCGAGCTGGACGATATCTCGGGTGCCGGCCAGACCGCCGCGGCGCACGAGCTGTGCGCCGGCATCCCCAAGGCCCGCAAGCAGCACATCAACGCGCTCAAGTGCGGCCACTACGGTATCTTCTCCGGCCGTCGCTGGCGCGAGGAGATCTACCCGGAACTGCGCGACTTCGTGCTCAAGTACCGTTGAGCCACCGCCCGGTCCCGCGCAAACAAGAACGCCCGCGTTTCACCGCGGGCGTTTTTCATTCGTTTCCGGTCCTCCGGACCGTGCCTGGCGCAAAGGCTCAGCGCCGTTCCAGGTAGGACAGCAGCATGTCGGTATGCAACTCGGCAAAACGCTCGTGTTCGTCCTGCGAGGCCACGTCCCGGCCAATCACCGCGCTGATCGTGTAGCGGTTGGACAGCACGTAGTAACCCAGCGCCGAGATCGTCAGGTAGAGCTGCGGCACGTCGACGTTATCGCGGAACACGCCCTGGCGCTGACCCCGCTTGACGATGTCCGCCAGCACATTGACCACCGGATTGATCAGCTGGTGCAGTTGCGTGGACTTCTTCAGGTGCCGGGCCTCATGGAGGTTCTCGCTGTTGACCAGCCGGATGAACTCCGGATTGCGGTAATACCAGTCCCAGACGAAGCGGGCCAGCGTGCGGACCGCCGCGACGGGATCCTCGTCGACGATGTGCAATTGCTCCTCGGCAGCGCGAAACTCTGCGTATTGCCGCTCCAGCACGGCAAGGAACAGGCCCTCTTTGCTGCCGTAGTAGTAATACAGCATGCGCTCATTGGTCTCCGCGCGACGGGCGATCTGGTCGACGCGCGCGCCGGCCAGCCCGCCCTTGGCGAACTCTTCTGTGGCGGCATCGAGGATGCGGCGGCGCGTTCCCTCCGGGTCCCGCTTTGTTCTGGTTTCGTTTTGCATGCGACGGCTGGTGAATCGTTGCGCGGGATTATGGCACAGGGCAACCTGCGCGCAGCGGCCCCCGCGGAGGGCGCATCATCGCGCGTTTCTGCGCTGCGGCGAAATCGGGGATAATCCCTGCCGCGCGCCCGCTCCAGCCGGCCAGACCACCGGCACGAAAAGAGAGCGGCGCCATGCCGCACCCGCAAACCCCAAAATGCTGTCGTGACCGCCACCCCCCTTACCCTCGCCGATCGCCTCGAAGCCCTGCTGCCGCAGACCCAGTGCACCAAGTGCGGCTTCGACGGTTGCCGTCCCTATGCCGAAGCCATGGCTGCCGGCGAAGCGGCGTGCAACCGCTGCCCGCCTGGCGGCGAAGAAGGCATCGGCCGCCTCGCGGCGCTGCTCGGCACGCCGGCGCTGCCGCTGGACCCGGAGCGCGGCGTGGAACAGCCGCGCGCGCTGGCGCTGATCGACGAAACCCTGTGCATCGGCTGCACACTGTGCATCCAGGCCTGCCCGGTCGACGCCATCGTGGGCGCGCCCAAGCAGATGCACACCGTGCTGGCGGACTGGTGCACCGGTTGCGATCTGTGCGTGGCGCCCTGCCCGGTCGACTGCATCGCCATGGTTCCCGTGACCGCGGAGCGCACCGGCTGGGCCGCGTGGTCGCAGGCGCAGGCCGACGAGGCCCACGCGCGCTACGTGGCGCGCCGCGCCCGCCTGGTGCGTGAGCAGGACGAGAACGATGCCCGCCTGGCGGCCAAGGCCGCCGCCAAGCTCGAAGCGCTGCAGGCCGAAAACGCCCAGAGCGAGCAAGAGCGCCAGGCCCAGGCACGCAAGCAGGCCATCATCCAGGCCGCCATCGAGCGCGCGCGCCTCAAGCAGCAGGCCGTCAAGCCCCGCAATACGGAGAATGTCCCGCCCGCCGTGCAGGCCCAGATCGATGCCGCCGAAGCCCGCCGCGCCAAGGCCGGCCTCGTCGCCCCGGACCAGACCGGCCCGGATGCCCCGCCCGGGACCAACCCAGCCACCAAGGACGAATGAACGCCGCCAAGTGCCGCGCCCTGTTCGAAACACTGCGCGAAGTCAACCCGACCCCTGCCACCGAGCTGGAATACAGCTCGCCGTTCGAGCTGCTGATCGCCGTGCTGCTGTCGGCGCAGGCCACCGACGTGGGCGTGAACAAGGCTACCCGCAAGCTCTACCCGGTTGCGCACACGCCGCAGCAGATGCTCGATCTCGGCGAGGACGGGCTGATCGAGTACATCAAGACCATCGGCCTCTACAAGACCAAGGCCAAGCACGTCATCGCGACCTGCCGCATCCTGGTCGAGCAGCATGGCGGCCAGGTGCCGCGCGACCGCGAAGCCCTGGAGGCACTGCCGGGGGTCGGCCGCAAGACCGCCAACGTGGTGCTCAACACCGCTTTTGGCGAAGCCACCATCGCAGTCGATACCCATATCTTCCGGGTGGCCAACCGCACCGGCCTGGCGCCCGGCAAGAACGTGCAGGTCGTGGAGCACAAGCTGCTCAAGGTGGTACCGCACGAGTTCCTGCACGATGCGCACCACTGGCTGATCCTGCACGGGCGCTATGTGTGCAAGGCGCGCAAGCCGGAATGCTGGCATTGCGCGATCGAACCGCTTTGCGAATTCCGGCCGAAGACCGAGGCACCCAAGGTCTAGCATCCCCGCGAGAATGCAAAAGGCCCCCGCAGGGGCCTTGATGCGAGCAGCCTGGGCGCGAGGCTCAGACCACGCGGCAAGCCTCGTCGAACGACAGGCGCGGGCTGCGCGGGAACAGCTTGTCTGCTTCGCCGTAGCCCAGGTTGCAGAGGAAGTTCGCCGACCACTTGCCGTCGGGGAAGAACGCCGCGTTGACCTTGGCCGCGTCGAAGCCCCCCATCGGGCCGCAATCCAGGCCGAGCGCACGTGCCGCCAGGATGAAATAACCGCCTTGCAGCGAGCTGTTCACCAGGGCATCGCGAGCGATCTTTTCCGGCTGGCCTGCGTACCACGAGCGGGCATCGGCATGCGGGAACAGCTTGGGCAGCTGGTCGTGGAAAGCGTTGTCGAAGGCGACGATGGCCGTTACCGGCGCGGAACGGGTCTTGTCGACGTTGCCGGGAGCGACGCATTCGACCAGGCGGGCCTTCTCCGCGGCGCTTTTCACGAAAACGATGCGGGCGGGCGAGCTGTTGGCGGCCGTCGGGCCAAACTTCATGGCGTCATAGATCTGATGAAGCGTGGCATCGTCCACCTTGCGGTCTTGCCACACGTTGTGGGTGCGGGCTTCGGTGAACAGCTGGGCGATGGCTGCCTGGTCGATCGATTTCATGCGTCGGTTCCTGAACGAGAGGTGAGAGCCGGATTGTATCGAAGACGCCGCCCCGTCCCTCCAAGCGATTTGAGCAAGGGATTCAATTCTGTTGTACTTGCTCGGCGCCGCTACCCTTGCGCGTCAGCCACAGCACGCCGGCCAGGATCAGCGCGCCGCCCAGCGCCTGGGTCAGCCCGACCTGCTCGCCCAGCAAAAGCGCCGCCAGCACCACCGTCACGACCGGCTCCAGCGTCGACAGCATGGAAGCGCGCGCTGCGCCAAGGCGCTGCAAGCCGGCAAAGAAGGTCAGGATGGCCAGCACGGTCGAGAGCAGCGCGATCGCCAGCAGCGCCAGCCAGCCCCCCGCGGTTTGCGGGAACTGCGGCGGCGCCCCGGCCCCGGCGCGCAGGATGCCGACGGCGATATAGACCAGTGCCGCAGCCGTGCACACCACGGTGGTGGTGGCGAGCGGGTTGACGCCAGCCGTGATGCGCGCGCCCACGATGATGTACACCGAGTAGATCACAGCCGAGGCCAGTCCGAGCGCGATCCCCAGCGCCGAACCCTGGCCGCCGCCGACCGTCAGGCCGGCGCCCACCGAACACAGCACCAGCGCGATCACCGACGCCGCGCCCAGGCGCTCCTTGAGGAACACCGCGGCGAGGATGGTGACGAAGAGCGGGTACAGGTAGAGCAGCAATGCCACCAGGCTTGCCTGGGCATGATTGAGCGCCGTGAAGAAGCAGAACGACTGGCCGACATAGCCGATGCCGCCCATCGCCGCGAGCGCCAGGACCTTGCGCCAGCCAGGCAGGCCGACTCCGCGCGCCCGCATGGCCAGCGCCAGCGCGCCGGCCGCCAGCGTGAAACGCACCGCCAGCAAGCCATAGACATCGGATCCGGCATCGTAGGCAAAGCGGGCGAAGATCGCCATGGCGCCAAAGGCGCTGGCCGAAAGCGCGATCAGCAGCACCCCGGCGAGCTGCTCGCGTACGTTGCGGCCGGCTTGGAGACTGTCGGGGGAGGAGCGGGAAACGGACATGTCGGCGTGTGGATTCGGTCTTCCGGCGGGCGCCGGGCAAGCCGCATTCTATGCCGTGCAAATGCCGCGCGGGGCCGGATCCATGCCGGCGGCAATCGGGCGGCAATCGGGCGGGCGGCGCCGGTGCCGCCCTGCGGCGGAGGCCGGCCTCGTTTACAATGACGCCATCATGTTCAATCCCTCCCGCGAAGAAGTCCGCCGTTTTTTCTGCGATGCATGGCAGAAGCAGCGCGCAGGCAGCGTCCTCACCCCGCTTGAAGCCATTGCCGTCGACTGGATCGGCGAGCATCCCGAGTATCAGAACCTGCTGACCGACACGGAAGGCGCGCTCACTCAGGACTACACCCCCGAAGGCGGCCAGACCAATCCTTTCCTGCACCTGGCCATGCATTTGTCGATCGCCGAACAGGTATCGATCGACCAGCCGCCCGGCATCCGTCGCGCCTACGAGGCGCTGGCCCAGCGCCTCGACTCGCCGCATGAGGCGCATCACCAGGTCATGGAATGCCTGGGCGAGATGCTCTGGGAGGCGCAACGCACCGGCCTGCCGCCCGACGGCGAGAATTACATTGCCTCGGTCCAGCGCCGCGCCATGCGGTAGCGCCAGCAGCGTCTTGCCATGCCGGGCTTCCCGGCGGCGTACAAATCATCACAAAGTCGGCGCGCCGGGCATGTTAGGCTTTACCGCGTCGCAATAGATCATGCCGCGCTTGCATCACCTTTCCCGGGACCCGGGAAAACGCGCGCCGCTTCAACCACATGCAGCTTTGCACGCATAATGCCCGGACCGGCTCCTCGCCTGCGGTCCGGCGCCGGCTCGCACCGGCGACCCCGGCCCTGCTTCTCTCCCTTGCCCTCGCTGCCGCCTGGCCGCTGCCCAGCCGGGCAGCCATCGCGCTGCTGCAGCCACCGAAGGTGGTCGACGGCACCAGGCCGCTGACCCTGACCCTGCTGGTCAGCGCCGACAAAGCCAACCGGACGTTCCTGGTGCCGGAGGCCATCGACGTGGTCGCATCGGCGGACCTGCAGGCGCCGGTGCGCCTGCACTTGGAGCGCACGGCGCCTGGTGCCGCCACGATCCGGCTGCGCCAGGGCGAGCACCGCATCATCGAATACAGCGCGACCATCCCGCCCGCGCTGCGCGGGACCGTACGGCTGGATCCCGTCGATATCGATGCGGCGCCGGTACTGGTCACCCTGAACCGGGCGCCGCGCCCGGACGACCCGCCCGCGGCGCAGGTGGCGCAGGCCACGGCCGCCCCGGCCGGAAGCACGGCCGCCGCACCGACGCAGGGCGACCGCACCGCCACGCCTGCCGTCCCGGTCGTGCCAGTGGCCGCGTCGGCCGAGCCCGCGCCCGTCCAGACCGATTTGCGCGACCAGGGCCGGCTGACCTTCAACGATCCGATGTACTTCCTGGTCGGCGCGCATGACGGCGCCAACGCCAAGTTCCAGCTCAGCTTCAAGTTCCGCATCTTCGAGGGCGAAAACCCGTCTTCGCGCAGCCTGCTGGACAACCTCTACTTCGGCTACACGCAGTTCTCGCTGTGGGACCTGGCCGGAGACTCCCACCCCTTCCGCGACACCAATTACCGGCCGAGCCTGTTCTACTACCTGTCGGATACCGGGGTGCATAACCGCACGATCAGCCGTCTTTCGCTCGCCGCGGGCCTGGAGCACGAGTCCAACGGCCGCGACGGCGACCAGTCGCGCAGCATCAATACCGTCTTCGTCAAGCCGACCCTCTACCTGGGCGACTTGAGCAGCTGGCACTGGAGCGTATCGCCCAAGCTCTATTACTACCTGGAGAAGAACGACAACACGGATATCGCCAGCTACCGCGGCTACATGGACCTGAAGCTGGCCTACGGCAAGCCGGATTCATGGGAATTCGCGGCCACCATGCGCAAGGGCACGCAGAAGTACTATGGCAGCGTCGACGCCTCGGTGACCTATCCGCTCGCGCGGCTGATCCCGGGCACCGCGGGCTATCTGATGGCGGGCTATTTCGTCGGCTATGGCGAGAGCATGCTGGACTACAACCACAAGCTGCCGTGGCAATTCCGCCTCGGCTATGCCTTGTCGCGCTAGTCCCGCCGGGCAGCCCGCCACGCGCGCGGGCCGCGCTTCAGCCCGCCAGGGGCTTGCCGCTGGCCTTCAGGCGGGCATTGGCCACCGCCGCGGCGAACTGGCCATGACCGTGCCAGCCGGTGGCACGGCCGAGTTTCTTGCCCTTGTGGAAGAACATGAACACGGGGATTCCATGCAGGCCGAAGCGCCTGCCCAGTTCGGGGTGCGCGTAGACGTTGGCATGCAGCCAGTGCAGCTCTAGCGCGCGCACCGGCTCGGGATTGGCCAGCATGGCTTTCTTCGCCATTTCGCAATTGAAGCAGTCCACGCCCCAGAAGAACACGCACACCAGAGCATCATCGGCAGCCGCAATGGCGGCGTCGATATCGTCGCCGTTCACCTCGCGCATGCCGAAAGTTTCGAAGGCATGGTGATCCAGGTGCGGCGCCGCGTCGGCGGCGGCTTCGGCCGGCGCGCCGGCAGCGGACTTGTCTGACGAGGTAGACATAGGCTTCTCCAGCAATGAAAAACGCCCGGGCCAGTGGCACCGGGCGTTGCTCGTGCCGCCGGACAGGCGGACAACGAAAGCGATGCGCCGCCGTTACTTCGGGGCGGACACCGTCACCAGCGCCGGACGCAGCACACGGTCGGCGATCGTGTAGCCGCGCTGCAGCACCGACACCACGGTATTGGGTTCCTGCGGCGCCGGCACCATCGAGATGGCCTGGTGGCGATGCGGGTCGAACTTTTCGCCGACCGGATTCAGCTCGACGATCTTGCCCTTCTCGAAGGCGCTGGTGAGCTGGCGCGCGGTCAGCTCCACCCCTTCGCGCAGCTTGGCGATGTCGCCGGAACCGTCGGCCAGCGCGGCCTGCAGGCTGTCCATCACCGGCAGCAGGTAGTCGGCGAAGCTCTCGATAGCGAACTTGTGCGCCTTGGCGACGTCTTCCTGGGCGCGGCGGCGGATATTCTCGCCCTCCGCGGTCGCCCGCAGGAACATGTCATAGTGCTCCTTGGCCTTGGCTTCGAGCGTGGCCAGCTGGGCGGTCACGTCCTCCGCGGCGGCGTTCTCGGCCTGGCCGGCCGGCGCGTTGTTCAGCTCCTCGCCGGCGGCCGCCGGCGGCGTCGTGGTGGATGGCGTCTGCTTCTGTTCTTCCATGTCGATCCGTATCAATACAAGGACGCGGCCGGCCTGGCGCTGGCCGCGGGTGGTAAATCGGCAAATGTATCCTGCAATTGGTGACAGGCATCCATTATTTCAAGAGTGCACCGCGCCGGGGCACTGAAACACACGGTTACAAAGAGGTGCACATGGAAATAGGGGCCATATTGCTTTGCTGCAGCGCACCCCCTAAGATGAAACCGTATAAAAATGACAAAAATACCGGGGTCGAAGATGCATCACAAGTCGGGCCACACTCGAAAGGTTAGCCATGCATAAGCTACCTGTTCTGACGGTCTTCCTTCTCGCCGCATTATCGGTGATGACAGTCTTTATCTGCCTCTCCGGCGCCTTCACGCCGCGAGACACCGAATACGGTAGTGGCAAGGCGGTCTTCAAACACTACATCGTTCCCTTCGTTCGCTGATCCAGGCCGGTGAGCCGCGGCGCCGCATGCGATGGCGCCGCTCGCCGCCTCCTGAGTCCTCTCGGCTCCCCGACTCTCAGCTCCCGAATCCGTCCAGCAGGCGGCGATCCCGCTTGGTCGGCCTGCCCTGCAGCCGCGAGGCCGGCTCCACGTTGAGCCGCCGGTTTTCCGCTTCCTCGCGTCGTCGCGCCTGGCTTGCCTGCGTCTCCGCATAGAGCGTCTGCGCCACCGTCGCCGACCCGCGCGCGCCGGCGATGCCCCTGACCAGCACTTCCCAGCGCTGCTGATGCGCCTCGAGCACGATGGTGTCGCCCGGCTTGACCTCGCGCGAGTTCTTGCAAGGCTGGCCGTTGACCTGCACCTTGCCACGCTCCACGGCCTCGGCCGCCAGCGAGCGGGTCTTGAAGAAGCGCGCGCACCACAGCCATTTGTCGATGCGCAGGCGCGCGTCAGCCTCGAAAGATACGTTCATTCTGTCATCTCCATGCCAGGGGCCGGCTTTGCCGCGCCCGTGTCACGCCGCAGCCCCGCGCATCTGGGCCTGGGTGCGGCGAGCCTCCAGTTCGTGCGGGTGCGGCAGCCGCAGCGGCCATCCCTGCAAGTGCTGCAAGCCGATCTCCGCCAGCCCGGCGATCCAGCTCTCGGCATCGTTGAGGCAGGGAATGTAATGGAACACCTTGCCGCCCGCCACCTGGAATTCGGAACGTCCTTCCATGCCGATCTCCTCCAGGGTCTCCAGGCAGTCGGCCGGGAATCCGGGGCAGAACACGTCGACCCGCCCGGTGCCGACCTTGCCCAACTCCTGCAGCGTGGGTGCCGTGTAGGGCTGCAGCCATTCCGCGCGGCCGAAGCGCGACTGGAAGGTAACCTGGTACTGGCCGGCTTGCAGGCCCAGCGCCTCGCCCAGCAGGCGGCCGGTCTTCAGGCATTCGCAATGGTAGGGATCGCCCAGTTCCAGGGTGCGCCGCGGCACCCCGTGGAACGACAGGATCAGCTTGTCCCCACGCCCGAAATCCGGCGTGCCGTGCTGCGCCCAGTATGCCCCCACCTGCTGGTGCAAGGCGGCAATATAGGCCGGATGGTCGTGAAAATGCTTGACCAGCCGCAATTCTGGCTGATTCCGCCAGGTCGCCAGCACGCGGAACGCTTCGTCGAACGCCGTGGCCGTGGTGGTGCCGGAGTACTGCGGATACAGGGGCAGCAGCAGGATGCGCTCGGTGCCCTGGCGGCGCAGCGCCTCCAGCACGGAAGCGATCGACGGGTTGCCATAGCGCATCGCGCACGCCACCGTCACTTCGTGGCCCTGCTGGCTGAGCAGCAATTGCAGGGCGTGGGCCTGGCGTTCGGTATGCACGAGCAGTGGCGAACCGGTCATCTGCGCCTCGCGCAGCCAGACCGACTCGTATTTCACCGCCGAGGCGCGCGAGCGCAACGGCAGGATGATGCCGTACAGGATCGGCAGCCAGGCAGCGCGCGGGATCTCCACCACGCGCGGATCGGACAGGAACTGCCTGAGATAGCTGCCGACGGCCTTCGGTGTCGGCGCATCGGGCGTGCCGAGGTTGATCAGCAGGATCGCCGTGCGCGGCGCCTGGCCATGCTGATAGGCCGGTTCGGGGGTAGTCGTCATGGTGTTTCCGGTGTGGCGGGGCGGGACGCGCCAAAGGCGCGCGGCCGCCGGGTCTCGCCGAGCAGACGGGAGGAGCGGAACAGGCAGTCGGTGAGACCGGCCCTGGCCAGCACTAGTTCTGGCTCAGCGCGCTGGACAATAGCCTCGCGGTGATGTCGACGATCGGGATCACCCGTTCGTAGGCCATGCGGGTGGGCCCGATCACCCCCAGCGTGCCGACGATCTGGCCGTCGACCTCGTAGGGCGCCGTGATGACCGCCATGTCTTCCAGCGGCACCAGCTTGCTCTCGCCGCCGATGAAGATCTGCACGCCCTGGGCGTGGCTGGAGACGTCGAGCAGCTTGAGCAGGCCGGTCTTGTGCTCGAACACGTCGAACAGCCGGCGCAGCTTTTCCATGCTGGAGGACAGGTCCTCCACCTCGAGCAGCTTGCGCTCGCCGGAAATGAAGACATGATTGTCTTCTTCCTCCGCCATGGCGCTGCTGCCCGCTTCCACCGCCGCCTGCATCAGCTGCGACATATCCATGCGCAAGGCCTGCAATTCCCCGCGCAGGTGGTCGCGCACATTGTCGAAGCTCATGCCGGCGTAGTGCGAGTTGATGAAATTCGCGGCCTCGACCAGTTGCGACGCCGTGTACGGCAGCTCGGTCTGGATGATGCGGTTCTGCACGTCTCCCTCGGGGGTGACGATGATCAGCAGGATGCGCTTGTCCGACAGCCGCATGAACTCGACCTGGCGAAACGCCTGCGCGCGCCGCGGGGTCATCACCACGCCGGCGAAATGCGACAGATTGGACAAGGTATGCGCCGCCGACGTGATCATCCGCTGCGGCCCGAGCTGCTGCCCGCGCAACTGGCCCAGGATCTTGCCGGTCAGCTCCGCCAGGTTGAGCGCGCTGTCCAGCGGCTGGGCGGTCAGCATGGTATCGACGAACAGCCGGTAGCCGCGCGGGGTCGGGATACGCCCCGCCGACGTGTGCGGACTGGTGATGAACCCCATTTCCTCCAGGTCCGACATCACATTGCGGATGGTGGCCGGGGACAGATCGAGACCGGAGTACTTCGACAAGGTCCGCGAACCCACGGGTTGCCCCTCGGCGATATAGCGCTCGATCAGGGTCTTGAGAAGCGTTTTCGCACGTTCATCCATGATGCACCCGATTTTACGCAGGTTTTACCCGTTCGGGCGGCTCGTGCACGCCCGCGCACGCCCGGACGTGCCGCCTTGCTGACAATGGTCGCGGCGGTATGGTCTAATCCGGGCATGTCTTCGCTCCCCACGCCCGGCGCCGCTCGCGCGCCCTTTCGCACCGTCGCCCTGATCGGCAGGTACGCCACCGCCGGCATCGAAGGCCCGCTGGAAGAGCTTGCCGCCTGCATCCTCAAGAACGGCCAGGATGTGGTGTTCGAGCGGGAAACCGCGCTGGCCACGGGCCTGACCGACTACCCGGCCCTGCCACCCGGCGAGATCGGCAAGCATGCCGACGTCGCCGTGGTGCTGGGCGGCGACGGTACCTTGCTGGGCCTGGCGCGCCAGCTGGCCGGCTTTCAGGTGCCGCTGATCGGCGTCAACCACGGGCGCCTTGGCTTCATGACCGACATCCCGCTGGAAGACGTGCATTCGGTGCTGCCCGACATGCTGGCCGGACGTTATGAATCCGAGACCCGCATGCTGCTGGAGTCGCAGGTGGTGCGCGACGACGGCGTGATCTTCTCCGCGCTGGCCTTCAACGACGTGGTGGTCAACCGCTCCGGCATCTCGGGCATGGTGGAGCTGGCGGTCTCGGTGGACGGCTACTTCATGTACAACCAGCGTTCGGACGGCCTGATCGTGTCCACGCCGACCGGCTCCACGGCCTACGCCCTATCCGCCGGCGGACCGATCCTGCACCCCACGCTGTCCGGCCTGGTGCTGGTGCCGATCGCCCCGCACGCGCTGTCCAACCGCCCGATCGTGCTGCCGCATGACGCCGAGGTGTCGATCGAGGTGGCCACCGCGCGCGACGCCAGCGTCAACTTCGACATGCAGTCGCTGACCTCGCTGCTGCCCGGCGACCGCATCGTGGTGCGGCGCTCGGCCAAGACCGTCCACCTGCTGCACCCGCTCGGCTACAACTATTACGCCACGCTGCGCAAGAAGCTGCACTGGCACGAGTACCCGAGCGAAGACAACCGGCTCTGATCCGGCGCGGTCGCAGCCCACCGCGACCATGCCGGCCGGCGCCTCCCGCAGACCGCCCCCCAACCTGACCCTGACCCGTCGCCCACGATGCTGCGCAGCCTGTCCATCCGCGATTTCGTCATCGTCGACACGCTCGACCTCGACTTTACCCCGGGCTTTACCGTGTTCACCGGCGAGACCGGCGCCGGCAAGTCGATCCTGATCGACGCGCTGGCGCTGGTGCTGGGCGAGCGCGCCGACGCCGGCGTGGTGCGCGAGGGCGCCGCCCGCGCCAGCATCAGTGCCACCTTCGCCACGCCGCCCGGGCTCGACGCCTGGCTGGCCGAGCATGACCTGACCGGCGACGACGGCACGGTGCTGCTGCGCCGCACGGTCGATGCCGGCGGACGCGGCAAGGCCTTTATCAACGGCGCCGCCGCTACGCTGGGCCAGCTGCGCGAGATCGGCGACCGCCTGGTCGACATCCACGGCCAGCATGCCCACCAGTTGCTGCTGCGCCCGGACGCCCAGCGCCTGCTGCTCGATGCCCACGCCGGCCTCACCGCGCAGGCCGGCGCGGTCGCCGAGGCGTGGCGTTCGTGGCGCGCCTGCGTGCGCCAGCGCGAGACAGTCGAGCACCATTCGCGCGAGATGGCGCTCGAGCGCGAGCGCCTCGAATGGCAGGTCGGCGAGCTGGAGAAGCTCGCGCCGCAGGCCGGCGAATGGGAAGACATCCAGGCCGAATACAACCGTCTTTCCCACGCCGCCGGCCTCATCGAAGGCAGCCGCGCCGCGCTGGAAGCGCTGTCCGAAGCCGACGGCTCGGTGCTCTCCACGCTCAACAGCGTGGTGCAGCGCCTGCGCCAGCTGGCCGACGTCGACCCGGCCCTGGGCGATGTGCTGGCGGCGCTGGACCCGGCCCAGGTCCAGGTCGAGGAAGCCGCGCACTCGCTCAACCGCTATGTCGACCGGCTCGATCTCGACCCGGAGCGCCTGCAGGTGGTGGAGGCGCGCATGCAGGCGCTGCACACCACCGCGCGCAAGTACCGCCTGCCGCCCGAGCAACTGCCCGACGAGCTGCAGGCCCGCCGCCAGCAGCTCGACGACCTGCAGTCCGCCCAGGACCTGAACAAGGTGATGGCGCGCGAGGCTGCCGCCCGCGCCGCCTACCTGACCATCGCCCAGCACCTCGGCGCGGCCCGCAAGGTGGCCGCCGAGAAACTCTCCGCCGCCGTAACGGAAGCCATGCAGGGCCTGTCGATGGCCGGCGGCAGTTTCGCCGTGTCCCTGCACCCGCTCGAGGAAGGCCAGAGCCACGGCCTGGAGCAGGTCGAGTTCCTGGTCGCGGGCCATGCCGGCGTCAGCGCGCGCCCGCTGGCCAAGGTGGCCTCCGGCGGCGAACTGGCCCGCATCAGCCTGGCAATCTCCGTCATCACCAGCGAAGCCGCGCCCACGCCGACCCTGATCTTCGACGAGGTCGACACCGGCATCGGCGGCGCGGTGGCCGAAGTGGTCGGCCGGCGCCTGCAGGAACTGGGCCGTGCGCGCCAGGTGCTGTGCGTGACCCACCTGCCGCAGGTGGCCGCGCAGGCCGGCGCCCATCTGCTGGTCAGCAAGGAAACCAGCGAGCGCGGCGCACAGGGATCGGTCACCCGCTCCCGCATCCGCGCGCTCGACGCCGCCGGCCGCGTAGTCGAGACCGCCCGCATGCTCGGCGGGTCCACCGTGACCGCTACCACCATGCAGCACGCCGAGGAAATGCTCGCGCAAGGCGCGCGCAGCAGCGCCGGCCCGGCCCGCGAAGCGCGCCGGTCACGCCGCGCCGCCAGCTGACGGCGCCCGTCCTCCGGCCCAGTAACCACACAGGAGTCTTCCATGTCCCTCGGCAAGCAGCCGCACTCCCGCAAACCGGCCCGTCCGCTGCGCCTGACCGCCGCCTGCGGCGCGCTGGCCCTGCTGGCGCTCGCCACGCTGAGCGCCTGCCAGGCCCAGCGCCCGTCCGCGCCGCCGGCCAACAGCATCAGCGCCGACCGTGCCGTGGGCGACATCATGGTGCGCTTCACCGCGCCGCCGGTGATCGCCTCCGAAGACGCCGGGCGCCTGCTCGAATCCATCGCCGGGCCGATCCGCTTCGTGGTCAAGCGCCCCATGTCGGGCGGCGTCTGGCTCGTCACGGCGATCTCCGCCTCGGCCGACGCCACGCTCGACCAGGCCGTGGCCACCCTGCGCACCGCGCCGCGCATCGAGACCGCCGAGCCCGACCGCGTGCTCAAGCCCAACCGCACCCAGCCCATCGGCCGCGACATGCAGCCGGGCTGACGCTGCCGGACGGCGCGTTTCATGCCATTGTCAGCTTGCCGTAGTCGAATGCGGGCACTCGGACGTTGAGCTATCTTGAAGTTTTGTCGCTGTAACCGAGGTTTCCGGCGCAATCGCGCAAATGTAGTTTCCGGGGTGCTCCGGCGGGGTGCTCCGCCGCGGTCGGTCCGACGCGGACAAACGGGAGGAGGCAGACATGCAGCAACCGTTTCAGCATCGGAATGGCAGGACCTCGCATCTGGCACGGCGCGCCACCGCGCTGCTGGCGCTGGGCGCCAGCCTCTGGCTTGGCGCACCGGTCACCGCCGGCGCGGCCCCTGACCCGGCGGCGCGCCCGGCGCCACGCTACAGCGGCAACTTCATCGTGCGCTGGCGCGATGGCGCCACCGCCACCGGCACTGCCAGCGACAGCGCCACCACCGGGTCGCAATCCGAGCGCATGCTGAGTGTGCGCCAGAGCACCGGCGTGGCGCTCTCCGTGAAGCGCCAGATGGGCGGCAGCCTGCAACTGCTGAGCGTCGGCGACGCCGACGCCGCCGACCCCGAGGCCACCGCGGCCCGCCTGCGGCAGGACCCGCGCATCGCCGAGGTGGTGCCTGACCGCTGGCTGCGCCTGCACGACACCACGCCCAACGATCCCCAGTTCGCCCTCAACCAGCCCTACCTCAACACGCCCGCCGTGGTCGTGGGCGGCGTCAACCTGCCGCCCGCGTGGGACCGCACCCGCGGCAGCAGCAACCTGGTGATCGCGGTGCTCGATACCGGCTACCTACCCCACCCGGATCTCGCCAGCCGCATCGTGCCGGGCTTTGACTTCATTACCGACCCGGCCATCGCCAACGACGGCGACGGCCGCGACGCGAATGCCATCGACTCGGGCGATGGCGTACCGGCCGGCTTCACCTGCCCCGGCACCTCCACACCGACCACTACCGCCACCAACAACAGCTGGCACGGCACCCGCGTGGCCGGCACGCTGGGCGCGCTCACCAACAACGGGCAGGATATCGCCGGCGTGGACTGGAACGCCCGCATCCAGCCGGTGCGCGTATCGGGGCGCTGCGGCGCGCTGCTGTCCGACACTGTCGACGGCATGCGCTGGGCCGGCGGCCTGACCGTGCCGAACATAGCCAACAACCCCACGCCGGCGCGCGTGATCAACGTCAGCCTGGGCGGCGGCACCTGCTCCAGCGTCGAGCAGCAGGCCGTGAACGACCTCGCCGCCAACGGCGTGGTCGTGGTCGCCGCCACCGGCAACAGCGCCGGCGCGGTCGAAGCGCCGGCCGACTGCAGCGGCGTGGTCGCCGTCACCGCGCACGTCAACGACGGCGAGAACGCCAGCTATGCGAATGTGGGGCCGAAGGTCTCGCTGAGCGCGCCGGGCGGCGGATGCGGCAACTCCAAGGTGGTCACCAATCCCAACACCGGCGTCGCCTCATGCACGGTCTCGCAGTCGTTCATCCGCACCATATCCAATGACGGCACCACCACGCTGGGCAACTACGTCCTGACCAATTCCCAGGGCACCAGCTTCGCCGCGCCGCTGGTGTCGGGCGTGGCCGCGCTGATGCTCTCGGTCAACCCGGCATTGACGCCCGCGCAGGTCCTCGCCGCGCTGAAGAGCTCGGCGCGCCCGCACCCCGCGAACACCTATTGCACGCTGCCCGCCAACACCGGTATTTGCGGCGCCGGCCTGCTCGACGCCAATGCCGCGGTGATCGCGGCCGCGCAGGTCACGGCGAGCCCCCCGCCCACGACCAGCACGCCTTCGGGCGGCGGTGGCGGCGGCGCGCTGTCGTGGCCGCTCGCGCTCGGGCTGTGCGGCCTGGGCCTGCTGGCAGGCTGGGCCGCACGCCGCCGCGGACAGGCCTCGCCGCGCTGACCGCACGGCGGGCGCATGCGCAAGAGTCAGGCGGCCGGCGTCGTGCCGCGCCGCCGCTGCCACCACTCCTGCGCCAGCCACAGCGCCAGGCCGGCCAGCGCGCCGGCGGCATGCGAGACGCGCACCACGCCGAAGCCCCATTGAGGATCGAATACCACCGGCGCCAGCCACGACTGTTCCAGCCAGGTCTTCACCAGCACGCCAAGGCAGAGCATCACGCCGATGCCGCGCGACCAGCCGTCGCCCTGTAGCAGGCGCAGGCCGCCCCACAGCGCCAGCCCGTGCAGCGCGCCGGACAGCCCGCCGTACCAGCCCACCGAAGGCACCCGGCAGAGCACCAGTTGCACCGCCACGCCGCAGGCCACCAGCACGGCAAGCATGGCGAGCGTGCGGGCCTCGCGCCCGACCAGCAGCAGCAGGCCCGCTGTCGCCAGCAGGTCTGCCAGCCAGTGGCGCCAGCCGAGATGGACCCACATTGCGGTCAACAGGCGCCACCATTGCCCGCTGGCGCCCTGCCCCATCACCGCATCGCGCAGGTAAAGCCCGTGGGCGTGCAGCCAGGGGATGAAGGTGAATGCCGCGCTGAGCGCGGCGACGGCGGCAATGGCCGCGATGGCGGCCAGCACGCCAGGCGTGCCCTGCCCGCCCGGCCGGTGCCCGGCGACGGCCGGAGCCGGCGTCAATTGCCGCCGGCTCCGGCCGGCTCGCCGAAGACCGCCTGCCACAGCGCGCGCACGTGCGCCACCGGCGCCGCCACGTCGCCCGATGCCACGCGCGCCTGGTCGTGCCCGTCGAGGCGCAGCTGATGCTGGCGGGCGCGGAAGATGCGGTAGGCATCGCCCACCTCGCGCGCCAGCGTGGCATCGATCAGGCCCAGCTCTCCCGCGGTGCGCAGCAGCGCGATATTGCCGGCGTTGCGCGTCAGCTCGGGATGGTCGTGGCTGTGCAGCAGCACCAGGTATTGCACGGTGAACTCGATGTCGACCATGCCGCCGCGGTCGTGCTTGAGATCGAACAGGCCGCCAGCGTTGGGATGGCCGTCCGCCACCTTGCGCCGCATCGCGGTGATCTCGCCGCCGAGCGTGGCGGCGTCGCGCGGCTGCCGCAGGACTTCGTCGCGCAGGCTCTCGAAATGCGCGCCGATCTCCGGCTCGCCCGCGCAGAAGCGCGCGCGCGTGAGCGCCTGGTGCTCCCACACCCAGGCGGTGTTGTCGCCTTCGCGCTGCTGGTAGCGGCGAAAGCCTTCGAAGCTCGTCACCAGCAGGCCCGCCTCGCCGTTGGGCCGCAGGCGCGTGTCCACGTCGAACAGCGTGCCGGCCGCGGTATGGCTGGTCAGCCAGGTGATCAGCCGGCGCGCGTAGGCGGTGTAGATGTCGGGCGCGCGCTCGTGTTCGTCCTCGTAGAGGAAGATGATGTCCAGGTCGGACGCATAGCCGAGCTCCTTGCCGCCCAGCTTGCCGTAGGCAATCACGGCAAAGCGCGGCTGCTCGCGGTGACGCGTGGCCAGCTGGCGCCATACCGCCTGCAGCGTGACCTCGAGCATGGCGTCGGCCAGGTCGGACAGGCGGTCCGCGATCTGCTCCACCGTCAGCATGCCCTGCAGGTCCTGCAGCAGGATGCGGAAGGTCTCGGCATGGTGTTCGCGGCGCAGGATGTCCATCTGCGCCTCGATCTGGCCGTCGGCGGCGTCGAGGCGCGCGGCCAGGCGGGCGCGGAATCCTTTCCAGTCCTGCGCGCCCGCCAGCGCGTCGCTGTCGAGCAGTTCGTCGAGCAGTTGCGGGTGGCGCGTCAGGTAGGCCGCGGCCCAGCTCGACGCGTGCAGCGTGTCGGCCACGCGCGCCATCGCTTGCGGATACTCCGACAGCAGCGAGAGATAGGATGCGCGCCGGCTGATGGCCTCGAGAAAATCGACAAAGCGCGCGATGGTGCTGTCGGCATCGCTCTGGCGCGCGGCCAGGTCCAGCGCCCGGTTGACCAGCAGGTCGAAGCGCACCCGGCTCTGCTCGGACAGCGCGCGGTAGCGCAGCGACGCGCCGGTCGCGCGCAGCCGGTCGAGCAGGCCGGTGCAATCGGTGAAGCCGGCCTTGGCCAGGCGCTCGCATGGCGGTTCGTCCTGCTCCTCCTGGATCAGCGCGGGCCACAGCGCCTCGCACGGCTCGTTGACCTGGTCGGGGTCGGAGAAGGTGGCCTCGAACTGCTGCGCCACCGGGTCCTGCAGCGAAGCCAGCCGCTCCAGCAAGGCCGGCCAGTCGGCGCAGCCCATCATGCCGGCCACGGCCTGCTGCTCTTCCTCGGTGGTGGGCAGGTGGTGGGTCTGCGCATCGTCCCGGTATTGCAGGCGGTGCTCGAGCTGGCGCAGGAAGCGGTAGGCGTTGGCCAACTGCTCGGCCTGGCCGGCCGGCAGCAGGCCATGCTCCACCGCCACCACCAGCACTTCCAGCGTGGGCCGTATGCGCAGCGCGGGATCCTGCCCGCCGCGGATCAGCTGGAATACCTGGGCCATGAACTCGATCTCGCGGATGCCGCCGCGGCCCAGCTTGATATTGAAGGCGCGCTGGTTGACGCGCTGCCCGCCGCCCGGCGCCGCGAGGCCGCCGCTGCGCTTGGCCGCCTCGGCGCGGATCTGCGCATGCAGCGAGCGGATGGCGGCAATCACGCCGTAGTCCAGGTAGCGGCGAAAGACGAAGGGGCCGGTCAGGCTGGCAAGCTGCGCCGCGGCGCGCCCGGCGTGCGGCGTGTCCTGCGCCGACACCACGCGCCCCTTGATCCAGGCATAGCGCTCCCATTCGCGCCCCTGCACCACCAGGTACTGCTCGAGCATGCCGAAGCTGCACGCCAGCGGGCCGGCGTCGCCGTTGGGACGCAGGCGCATGTCGACGCGAAACACATAGCCATCGGCGGTGACCTCGGCCAGCAAGTTGATCAGGCGGCGGCCGAGGCGGATGAAGTATTCATGGTTGGACAGGCTGCGCTGGCCGCCGCGCGTGTCGCCGTCCTCGTCGTAGAGGAAGATCAGGTCGATATCGGACGACACATTGAGCTCGCGCCCACCCAGCTTGCCCATGCCGACCACCACCAGCTCCTGCACCTCGCCGCTGGATTCGCCGACCGGACGGCCATAGGTGGGCGCCATGTCCGCCTCCAGCACGGACATGCCGTACTGGATGCCGAGTTCGGCCAGGTCCGTCATGGCGCCGGTGACCTCGCCCAGCGTGGACAGGCCGCGCAGGTCGCGCTCGATGACCACGCACATCACCTCGGCGCGCAGCCGGCGCAGCGCGCGCTTGACGGCGTCCTCCACATCGGCCGACGGCTCGTGCAGCACCTTCAGCCGTGCCGCCATCCAGGCGCGCGTGAGCGGCTGCGCGCTCGCGCCGGCGACGATTTCCGCCAGTTCCGGACGGGCCTGCACCATGCGGCGGGTGTAGTGCGAATAGGCGGGCGAGTACAATGCCGTGCCGGCGCAATCGACCGGCACGAGTGCGGCGGCGGCCACGACGGCGTAAGGCCCCGTGGCCATGTCGGCTACGGCCTGCCTGGCGGCGCTGGAAGTGTTGCCGGGAGCATGTTCGCCACCGGCGCCGACCGCGGCGGCCTCGCTGGCAGCATTGCTTGCGTCGGGCGTGGGCGCGGCCGTGGAACTCGTCGGATCAGTGGAAGTCATTCCTGTTACTTGGAAGCGCGTGAGCCGGCCCCTTTTGCCGGTGCGCGCATCGTGCACGGCCGGTCAGGCACCGAATTGGAGAGCGCCTAGTATTGTCGGATAATCTGCGCATGTCCAGCCGCGCCACCCCACCCGCCAAGCCCCCCGCCACGGCCACAGCCGCGGCCGTGGCGGGTCAAGACACGGCCGCCGGCCCCTCCTTCCCGCGGCAGGCCGCGCGCCGCGCGCTGGCGCTGGTGCGCGCGCTCGGCCGCGGCGTGCTGGCGGTGCTGCGCCATCCCGTGTGGCGCGGGCTTGGCCGCGTACTGGTGCGCCTGGCGCTGGCGCTGCTGCTGGTGGCGGCGCTGGGCGGGCTGCTGATCCGCTTCGTGCTGTGGCCGCAGGCATCCGCGGCACGCACCTGGCTGGAGCAGCGCGGCTCGGTCGCACTCTCCGCCAGCCTGAGCATCGGCCAGCTCGATACCTACTGGGACGGCTGGCATCCCGCCTTCCATGCCCGCGATGTCAAGGCCGTCGACGCCGGGCAGCGCGTCCTGCTGGCCGCCGGCGCGCTCGACGGCAAGCTCTCCTGGCGCTCGCTGTTCAGCATGGACCTGCTGTTCCAGCAGATTTCCGCCAGCCATACCGATCTGCTCGTGCACCGCACCGCCGACGGCAAGCTGGAGGTTGCCGGCCTGGCGGTCGACACCACCGGCGCGCAGCCGCAGGACAACCGGCTGTTCGACTGGCTGCTGGCGCAGGGCAAGATCGAACTCAGCGACGGCAGGCTGCGCTGGCTCGACGAGAAGAACAAGCTGCCGCAGCTCGAGGTGGGCAATATCCAGTTCAGCGCCAGGCGCCTCGGGTCGCGCCACGTCATCCGGCTCGAAGCCCAGCCGGCCGCGCTGGCGCCGCGCCCGCTCGTGATGCAAGCCGACTTCCGCCACGACTACCTGCGCCGCGCCGGCGACTGGCACAACTGGCACGGGCAGGCCAGCTGGGACCTCGGCCAGCTCGAGCTGCCCGTGCTGCAGCGCTACACCGCCATCTTCGACCGGGTGACGCGCGGCACCTTCAGCACCGACGGCACCATTGAATTCCGCGGCGGCGAGATCAGTCGCAGCCAGGCGCGCCTGCGCGCCGATGGCGTGGACCTGCAGCTGGCCGGCGCGCCCGAGCCGCTCAAGCTCGCCAGCGCGCAGGCCTTCGTCCTGCACCGGGCCGGCCGTGACCACGATAACCTGCTGACGATCGAAACCCTGCTGTGGCAGCCCGAGCCAGCCGAAGGCCCGGCCGTGCCGCCGGCCAGGCAAGCGCAGGCGGCAACCCCTCCTGTTGCCGGCGCGACCGGAACCCCGCCCGGTGCGACGAGCAGCGCGGCGACCGGGCCGTCAGCCAGCGCGCCCGCCACCGAAAACGCCTGGCGCGAAGGCATGCGCAAGGTGATAGTGGGCTGGGCCACCGACAACAAGGGAAAGCTGCGCAAGTTCACGCTGAAGGCGCCGACCTTCGACCTCAACACGGTGCGCGCGCTGGCCACCTCGATGCCGCTCGATACCGCCTTGTCGCGCCAGCTGCGCGCGCTGCAGCCGTCGGGCCACCTCGACAACCTGGAGGTCAGCTGGAACCGCGACCGCCCGGGCATGCTTACCCGCCGCGAAGGCCAGACCCACTTCAATGTGCAGGGCACGCTGCGCAATGTCTCGGTCCGCGGCCAGCCGGCCAGTCCCGCGGTGAGTGCAAACGGCAAGCCGCGCCTGGGCGTGCCCGGCTTCTCGCGGCTGTCCGGCAGCTTCAGCTTTGACGACCGCCATGGCAGCGCGCGCCTCGAAGGCAGCAACGCCGCGCTGATATTGCCCGGCCTGTTCGAAGATCCGCGCGTGGCGTTCGACCAGATCACCGGCGAAGTGACCTGGACCCGCGACAACGGCAAGCTGGCGGTACGCACCGAGGGCGTGCGCTTTGCCAACGCGGATACCGCGGGCGTCGTGCGCGGCACCTGGCAAGCCGGCGGCGACGGCCATGGCGGCATTGCCGATCTCTCCGGCGAACTGAGCCGCGCCCAGGTCAGCCGCGTGCCGCGCTACCTGCCCCTGGGCCTGCCCGCCGCGACGCGCCAGTACCTGGCCGGCGCGCTCGTCGCCGGCGACGCCAGCGATGTGAAGTTCCTGGTCAAGGGCGACCTGGAGCATTTCCCCTTCCACAGCCCGCACGAAGGCGCCGGCGATTTTCGCGTCGAGGTGCCGATCCAGCGCGTCAGCTACCAGATTGCGCCCCATGTGAGCGCGGCGCCCGGCAGCGCCGCCGCGGCCAGCAACGGCGGCAAGGCCTGGCCGAACTTCACCGACATCAGCGGGCGCGTGCTGTTCGAGCGCGGTGGCATGTCCTTCGTGGCCCAGCGCGCTGGCGTGCAAGGTGTGCAGGGCGTCACGCTGCAGGACGTCAACGGGCGGATCGCCGACCTGGGCGATCACGGCCACCTCATACTCGACGGCAGCGCCGCCGGTCCCATGTCGGGCTTCCTGCGCTTCGTCGGCGCCAGCCCGGTGCGCGACTGGACCGGCCAGGTGACCAGCGAGATGCGCGCCCAGGGCAATGGCGAGCTGCGCCTCAAGCTCGACCTGCCGCTCACCGAGGCGAATGCCACCAAGGTGGACGGGCAGTTCCGGCTGCCCGGCAACGATGTCACGCTGAACCCGCAGTTGCCGCCACTGGGGGGCGCCACCGGCGTCATCGCCTTCAATGAGCACGGCTTCCAGCTCAACGACCTGCGCGCCCGCCTGTTCGGCGGCGAGATCCGCGCCGGCGGGGGCAGCCAGCCCGACGGCACGGTGCGCGTGACGGCCAATGGCAACATCGGCGCGGCGGGCATCCGCGAAGTGCTGGCGGGCTCGCCGCTGGCCGGGCTGGCGCCGAAGATCGAGGGCGGCACCGCTTACAGCGCCGTGATCGGCGTGCGCGAGCACCAGCCGCAGATCATGGTGAGCTCGGAACTGGCCGGGCTGTCGCTCGCGCTGCCGGCGCCGCTGGGCAAGAGCGCGGCCCAGGCCGTGCCGCTGCGCGTGGAACTGCGCCCCGCCGCCGCGCGCGCCGGTGTCGAGGAGCTGCTGGTGCAATACGGCAATGCGCTCAATGCGCGCTACCTGCTGCGGCGCAATGCCGAAAGCACGGAAGTGGTGGCCGGCGGCATCGGCATCGAGCAGCCGGCGCCGCAACCCGCCAGCGGCGTGACCGCCGCGCTCAGCACCGGCCGCTTCGACCTGGACCCCTGGCGCGCCCTGCTGGACGACGGCACGAACCGAGGCAAGGCAAGCGGCGCCGGTGCGGCGCCCTCGCCCTTCGCGCCCGAGCGCGTCACCGCCCGCGCGCGCACGCTGACGGCGTTCGGCCGCGAGCTGAACGACGTGTCGCTGGAAGCCACCCGCGAAGGCGCGGGCTGGGCCGCGCAGCTGGATTCACGCCAGATCGCCGGGAGCCTGCGCTGGCGCAACGACGCCACCACCACCCCGGCGGGAGCGTTGACGATACGGCTTGCGCGGCTGAACATCCCGGACAGCAACGATGCCGGCAACATGGCGGATGCACTGTCGGGCAATGCCAGCGAGCTGCCGGCACTGGACCTGGTGGCGGACCACTTCGAGCTGCATGGGCGTGACTTCGGCAAGCTGGAGGTCAAGGCGCACGCGAACGACAGCGGCGGCGACCCGGTGTGGACGCTCGAGCGCCTGGTGATCGAGCAGCCCGGCGCCACCTTCACCGGCAGCGGCAGCTGGCGCATGCCGCGCCGGCTGCGCGAAGGCACCAGCCCCGAGCGCCGCACCCTGCTCGACTTCAAGCTCGAGGTGCGCAATGGCGGCCAGGTGCTCGAACGCATGGGCCTGCCACATATGCTGGCCGACGGCCATGGCACCTTCGAAGGCCGGGTAGCATGGCGTGGTTCGCCGCTGGCCATCGACTACCCCACCCTGTCCGGACGCATGAATCTCAAGCTCGAGAACGGCCAGATCCTCAGCGTGGACCCCGGCGCGGCCAAGCTGCTCGGCGTGCTCAGCCTGCAGGGCCTGATGCGGCTGGCCACGTTCGATTTCCGTGGCGTGGCGGGCGAGGGCATGGTGTTCGACGAGATCACCGGCACCGGCACGATCGAGAACGGCGTGGCCAGCACCAAGGACTTCGAGCTCAGGGGCGCCCAGCTGCGGGCCTCGATGACCGGCAGCGCCAACCTGCCGCGCGAGACCCAGGATCTCGAAGTCACGGTGATTCCGCGCATCAACGCCACTTCGGCCTCGGTGGCGGCGGCCTTCATCAATCCGGTGCTGGGCATCGGCACGCTGGCCGCGCAGCTCATCTTCGCCGACGAATTCTCCAAGGCCTTCAGCCGCCGGTACCACATCAGCGGCGGCTGGGCGAACCCGCAGATCAACAAAGTGGGGGAGAATAAGGCCGGCGCCAGACCCGAGCTGCCCTCGTCCATGCAAGGCACGTCCAACCGTGTCTATCCGGCCCCGTAGGCGTGCCGGAGATCAGCGGCGCGGAAGAAAACCAGCGATGGCGCCCGTTCCAACGCCAAGGAAACCTAATATGACCGCAAATGCATCCGCCCCAGGTGCAGCGCCCGCAGTGCTGATCGCGCAGGCCGCGCACGGCGGCGCGGAACTGGTGTTGTTGCCGGAATACTTCTGCATGATGGGCCAGCGCGAAGGCGACAAGGTCGGCATCCGCGAACGTGACGGGGACGGCCCGATCCAGGCTTTCCTGGCGGACGCGGCGCGGCGCCACCGCATCTGGCTGGTGGGCGGCACCTTGCCGCTGTGGTGCGAGGACGAGGCGCGCGTGTACAACACCTCGCTGGTCTACGATCCGCGCGGCGAACGCGTGGCGCGCTACGACAAGATCCACCTGTTCGGCTTCACCCGCGGCACCGAGAGCTACGACGAATCGCGCACCATCCTGGCCGGCGATACGCCGGTGAGCTTCGAGGCGCCGTGCGGCCGCGTCGCCATGTCGGTCTGCTACGACCTGCGCTTTCCCGAGCTGTACCGCCAGCTGGCGGCGGGCGGCAACACCAGCTTGATTCTGATGCCGGCCGCCTTCACCTACACCACGGGGCAGGCGCACTGGGAGATCCTGCTGCGCGCCCGCGCCATCGAAAACCAGTGCTATGTGCTGGCCGCGGCACAGGGCGGCAAGCACGAGAACGGCCGCCGCACCTGGGGCCACTCCATGCTGATCGACCCATGGGGCGAGATCATGGCGGTGCTGCCCGAAGGCGAAGGCGTGGTGAGCGGACGGATCGACCCCGCGCGCCTGGACGAAGTGCGGCAGAACCTGCCGGCGCTGCGCCATCGGGTGCTGTAGCATGTACGGCAATACGCCTCGCTGCGCCATGGTGATACGCCATGGCGAACAGCGCTGAAGGCAGAATTTTCACGCGGTGGCGCCAACCGGCCGCCGCGGCACGACGACAAAGGAAAACCATGAACGCCGGCGATCTCGGAATCCGCAACCTCGCCACCGCCCAGCAATTGCTGCTGGCCCCCTACGGGCTCGACGAAGCCAAGCTGCAGCGCGCGCTGGCCGACATCTTCACGCACAAGGTCGACTACGCCGACCTCTACTTCCAGTACACCCGCAACGAGGCGTGGAGCCTGGAAGAAGGCATCGTCAAGTCGGGCAGCTTCAGCATCGACCAGGGCGTGGGCGTGCGCGCCGTCTCGGGCGACAAGACCGCCTTCGCCTACTCGGACGACATCAGCATGGATGCGCTGCTGCAGGCCGGCGCCGCCACCCGCACCATCGGCCGCGCCGGCAGCGGCCGCGTCAAGGTGGCGGGCAAGCTGGCCTCCCAGGGCGGGCGCAACCTGTACTCGCCCAACGATCCGCTCGACTCCATGGCAGCGGCCGACAAGGTGGCGCTGCTCGAACGCGTGGAACGCATGGCGCGTGCCAAGGACCCGCGCGTGGTGCAGGTCATGGCGGGCCTGGCCGGCGAATACGACGTGGTGCTGGTGGCGCGCAGCGACGGCGTCATCGCCGCCGACGTGCGCCCGCTGGTGCGCGTCTCGGTCACGGTGATCGCCGAGCAGAACGGCCGGCGCGAGATCGGCTCCTCCGGCGGCGGCGGACGCTACGCCTACGGCTATTTCACCGACGACCTGCTGCGCAAGTACGTGGACGAGGCTGTCGCTTCGGCGCTGGTGAACCTGGAGGCGCGCCCCACCCCGGCCGGCGCCATGACCGTGGTGCTCGGGCCGGGCTGGCCCGGCGTGCTGCTGCACGAAGCCATCGGCCACGGCCTGGAAGGCGACTTCAACCGCAAGGGCTCGTCGGCCTTCGCCGGCCGCATGGGCGAGCGCGTGGCGGCCAAGGGCGTGACCGTGGTGGACGATGGCACGCTGGCCAACCGCCGCGGCTCGCTCAACCTCGACGACGAGGGCAACCCGACCCAGTGCACCACGCTGATCGAGGACGGCATCCTCAAGGGCTATATGCAGGACACGCTCAACGCGCGCCTGATGAAGATGCCGGTGACCGGCAATGCGCGCCGCGAGAGCTATGCTGCGCTGCCCATGCCGCGCATGACCAACACCTACATGCTCAACGGCAACCGCGACCCGCAAGAGATCATCGCCAGCGTCAAGCGCGGCCTCTATGCGGTGAATTTCGGCGGCGGCCAGGTCGACATCACCAACGGCAAGTTCGTGTTCTCCGCCAGCGAGGCCTACCTGATCGAGGACGGCAAGATCACCGCCCCGGTCAAGGGTGCCACGCTGGTCGGCAACGGTCCGGAATCGCTCAAGGACGTCACCATGATCGGCAATGACATGCGACTGGATTCCGGCGTGGGCGTGTGCGGCAAGGAAGGCCAGAGCGTGCCGGTGGGCGTCGGCCAGCCGACCCTGCGCATCGAGAACATGACCGTGGGCGGCACGGCCTGAACCCCGCGGGGCACTGCCGGCGCCCGCGCGGCGCTTGCCAAGCCCCGCAAAAAGCGCTATAAAGATGCTTCGTTGCGCGATGGTCAACCGCCGCTGCCGGCAGAATCGGCAGGTCCGGCGCAATTTAATGCCATCCTCTGACGCGTTGCCGCAAAGAACATACGACACCCGAGCCTGATCCAATCCATGTCCGCCAAGTTTTACTTTTACTTTTTTAGCGATCTCACACCGCTGGCGGATGGAGAGGGACGATCGTAAGCGCCCCCAGGATTCAAAAAAAGCCGCCAGCGAACCTGGCGGCTTTTTTTATCCCGGCCCGCACCCAAGCTCTAGCCCAGACACCCAAACTCACGACCCACAAAATCCGGAGCCATCATGCTGAAGAACACCGACGACCTGCGCATTCGCGAACTCAAGGAACTGCTGCCGCCGGCGCACCTGATCCGCGAGTTCGCGTGCTCCGAAAAGGCGTCCGACGTGATCTACGGCGCGCGCCAGGCCATGCACCGGATCCTGCACGGCATGGATGACCGCCTGATCGTCATCATCGGACCCTGCTCCATCCACGACACCCGCGCCGCGCTCGAATACGCCAAGCTGCTCAAGGTGCAGCGCGATCGTTTCGCCGGCGAGCTGGAAGTGGTGATGCGGGTGTATTTCGAGAAGCCGCGCACCACGGTGGGCTGGAAGGGCCTGATCAACGACCCGCACATGGACGGCAGCTTCAAGATCAACGACGGCCTGCGCACCGCGCGCGAGCTGCTGCTGAACATCAGCGAGCTCGGCGTGCCGACCGGCACCGAGTACCTCGACATGATCAGCCCGCAGTACATCGCCGACCTGGTCAGCTGGGGCGCCATCGGCGCGCGCACCACCGAAAGCCAGGTGCACCGCGAGCTGGCCTCGGGACTGTCGTGCCCGGTCGGCTTCAAGAACGGCACCGACGGCAACGTCAAGATTGCCGTGGACGCCATCAAGGCCGCCTCGCAGCCCCACCATTTCCTGTCGGTGACCAAGGGCGGCCACTCCGCCATCGTGTCGACCTCGGGCAACGAGGACTGCCACATCATCCTGCGCGGCGGCAAGGCGCCGAACTACGACGCCGCCAGCGTGCAGGAAGCCTGCGAAGCGATCTCCAAGGCAGGCCTCGCCGCGCGCCTGATGATCGATGCCTCGCATGCCAACAGCAGCAAGAAGCACGAGAACCAGATCCCCGTCTGCGAGGACATCGGCCGCCAGATGGCCGCGGGCGACGAGCGCATCGTCGGCGTGATGGTGGAATCGCATCTGGTGGCGGGCCGTCAGGACCATGCCCAGGGCACGCCGGTGGAGAACCTCACCTATGGCCAGTCGGTCACCGACGCCTGCATCGGCTGGGACGATTCGATCAATGTGCTGGAGACGCTGGCCAACGCCGTGAAGGCTCGCCGCCTGGCCAAGGGCACCGGCAACTGAGCCGCGCCGCCCGTCCCCGAATGAAAAAGCCGCTGATATGTTCAGCGGCTTTTTTCTCCCCTGGCGCGGCGCACGGCGGCGCCTGCGCGGCGGCGCTTCTTACTTCTTCAGCACCAGCCCGCCCGGCAGCGATTCGATGTAGGCGGCAATGTCCTTGAGTTCGTCGCGGGTGAACGGACGCGGCTTGCCGTCCTTGCCGGTCACGCCCGGGTTGGCGTTGACCTGGCCGGCCATGATGGCGTTGGAGCGGCCCACCTGCGGGTTGGTGGTGATCTGGTAGGCCGCCAGCGCGTGGTACAGGTAATCGGCGTGCTGGCCGGCCAGCTTCGGGTAGTCCGGGCTGATCGGCGCGTTCATGCCGGCACCATGGCAGGCCACGCAGTTGCCCTTCTCCACCAGCGCCTTGCCGGCGGCGAGATCGGCGGCCGAGGCGGACATGGCCGAGGCGCCCAGCACGAGTGCGCCGAGCGCGAACGAAAGCGTCTTAAGCGTATTCATGGCGGGTCTCCTCACTTCTGGTTGTTGTTTTGCGTGCTGGAGGTCTGCTGCGCATAGTAGGCAGCCACGTCGGCGATGTCCTGGTCGCTCAGGGTGGCGGCAATGCCGCGCATGGTCGGGTGCTTGCGGTCGCCCTTCTGGTATTCCTTGAGCGCATTCTCGATGTACTTGGCGTTCTGCCCTCCCAGCAGGGGCACCTGGTACACCTCGGGGAACGAGGCCCGGTATCCCGGAATCCCGTGGCAACCAATACACATTGCGACCTTGTTCTTGGCGGCATCCACGTTGCCCTTGACTTCCTGGGCTTGCGCAGCCATGGCGGCCGCGCCCAGCACCACCATCGTGAGGAGCTTTTTCATTGTCGTAGCTGATTGGAAGTGTAAAACCCTGGGAGACCTGCCCGACCGGTCAGAAATGGCTTCGGAATGGGTCCGGCGGGGAAGCCGCATCTGCCTGCGGCTCGATGTGGCGCTGCCAGCGGGTCGGCACACTGTCACGCCCGGTACCGCCAGGCGAGGTGAGCACGGACCGGCCTCATTCTGCAACCATCTCTTTGAACGCCGCCTCCCGGCAGGGGCCGCGCGCAAGACTAGGCGGACGAACCGGACGGTGGAGAATAGGACTTAGGGGGGCGCGTCAAACCGCCGCATTGTACAGCACGCTGCACGCGGCAGTCCAGCCTGCCGCAGGCAGCCGCACGCGAACGGGAAAGCTCTTTTATACTGGCCCATTCCGACACGCACAAACCCCTCAGGTTGCCTCATGTCCAACACCACCAACGCCAGCCCGAACCAGCAGACCCGCTTCGAAGGCAGCCAGCAATACGTTGCCACCGATGACCTCAAGCTGGCCGTCAACGCCGCCCGTGCGCTGCAGCGCCCGCTCCTGATCAAGGGCGAGCCCGGCACCGGCAAGACCATGCTGGCCGAGGAAGTGGCAGCCGCGCTCGGCATGCCGCTGCTGCAGTGGCATATCAAGTCGACCACCAAGGCGCAGCAGGGCCTGTACGAGTACGACGCGGTCTCGCGCCTGCGCGACTCGCAGCTCGGCGACGACCGCGTGCACGACATCCGCAACTACATCGTCAAGGGCGTGCTGTGGCAGGCCTTCGAGGCCGACCAGCAGGTGGTGCTGCTGATCGACGAGATCGACAAGGCCGACATCGAATTCCCCAACGACCTGCTGCGCGAAATCGACCGCATGGAATTCTATGTGTACGAGACGCGCGAACTGGTCAAGGCCAGGCACCGCCCGCTGGTGATCATCACCTCCAACAACGAGAAGGAACTGCCGGACGCCTTCCTGCGCCGCTGCTTCTTCCACTACATCAAGTTCCCCGACGCGGAAACGATGCAGCGCATCGTCGACGTGCACTACCCCGGCATCAAGCGCGAACTGGTGGCAGCCGCACTCGAATCGTTCTACGAGATGCGCAACCTGCCCGGCCTGAAGAAGAAGCCCTCCACCTCGGAGCTGATCGACTGGCTCAAGCTGCTGATGGCCGAGGACATCCCGCCCGAAGCGCTCAAGAGCCCGGACAAGAAGGCCGCGATCCCGCCGCTGCACGGCGCGCTGCTGAAGAACGAACAGGATGTGCACCTGTTCGAGCGCCTGGTATTCATGAACCGCGCCAACCGCTGAGCGGACGCACGAACCCCCATGGCACGCTTCATCGAACCCGTCGCCCTGCGCGGCCAGCATGCGCTGCTGGAGCCGCTGAGCCCGGCGCACGAAGCCGAGGTGCAGGCCGCCGTCGCCGACGGCGAACTGTGGAAACTCTGGTACACGTCGGTGCCCGCGCCAGACAAGGTGCGCGCGTGGACCGACATCGCGCTGGAGATGCGCGAGCAGCAAGGCGCGATGCCGTTCGTGATCCGCGAGATCCGCGACGGCGCGCCCGGCGCGGTGGTGGGCGCCACGCGCCTGTTCAATGTCGACGCGGCCAACCGCCGTCTCGAGATCGGCCACACCTGGCATGCCCAGCGCGTGCAGCGCAGCGCCGTCAACACCGAATGCAAGCTGATGCTGCTCACCCATGCCTTCGAGCAGCTGCAATGCATCGCGGTGGAATTCCGCACGCACTGGATGAACCAGCAGAGCCGCACCGCGATCGCGCGCCTCGGCGCCAAGCAGGACGGCGTGCTGCGCAATCACCAGCGCATGCCCGACGGCTCCCTGCGCGACACGGTGGTGTTCTCCATCATCGCCAGCGAATGGCCGACGGTGAAGCGCCACCTGCAATACCGCCTGGACCTGCCGGGTCGCGGCGCATGAGCCGCTGACCATGTCCCGGAAACACTAAGCATCAAGCGAGTCCACCATGCTGATCGATTTCTTCTTCTCGCTGCGCCACGCCAAGCTGCCGGTATCGGTCAAGGAATACCTGACCATGCTCGAAGCGCTCAAGGCCGAGGTCATCTCGCCGTCGATCGACGAGTTCTACTACTTGTCGCGCATGGCGCTGGTCAAGGACGAGAAGCACTTCGACAAGTTCGACCAGACCTTCGCTGCCTATTTCAAGGGCGTCGAGAACCTGGTCGACTGGAAGTCCGACATCCCGCTGGACTGGCTGCAGAAGACGCTGGAGCGCGAGCTCTCGGCCGAGGAAAAGGCCAAGATCGAGGCCATGGGCGGGCTCGACAAGCTCATGGAGCGGCTCAAGCAGCTGCTCGAGGAGCAGAAGGAAAAGCACGAAGGCGGCAACAAGTGGATCGGCACCGGCGGCACCTCGCCGTTCGGCCACGGCGGCTACAACCCCGAAGGCATCCGCATCGGCGGACCCTCCAAGGGCAACCGCACCGCCATCAAGGTGTGGGAGACGCGCGCCTACAAGGACTACGACGACCAGGTCGAACTCGGTACGCGCAACATCAAGGTGGCGCTGCGCCGCCTGCGGCGCTTCGCGCGCGAAGGCGCCGATACCGAACTGGATCTCGACGACACCATCCATTCGACCGCGGCCAACGCCGGCATGCTCGACATCAAGCTGCGCCCCGAGCGGCACAACAAGGTCAAGGTGCTGATGCTGCTCGACGTGGGCGGCTCGATGGACGACCACATCAAGCGCGTGGAGGAATTGTTCTCGGCCACCAAGACCGAGTTCAAGCACCTCGAGTACTACTACTTCCACAACTGCGTCTACGACTACGTGTGGAAGAACAACCGCCGCCGCCACGCCGAGAAGATCGCCACCTGGGACCTGATCCACAAGTACAGCTCGGACTACAAGGTGATCTTCGTCGGCGATGCCACCATGAGCCCGTACGAGATCCTGCAGCCCGGCGGCTCGGTGGAATACAACAACCCGGAGGCCGGCGCGGTCTGGCTCAACCGCCTGATCGAGCAGTTCCCGCGCTTCGTCTGGCTCAACCCCGAGCCCGAAGGCCTGTGGCAGTACCGCCAGTCCGTGACCGTGATCAACCAGATCATGAAGTCCCGCATGTATCCGGTCACGCTGGGTGGCCTCGAGCAAGCCATGCGGGTGTTGTCGAAGTAAGCTGCCCGCGCCGCCAGCGCACCCGCTGTTGCGCCGGTCCGGAACTGCCGCGCGCCTGTCTCAGGCGCGCAGCAGTCCGTCCAGCATCCCCCCCTGCCCGCCCCCGTTGCCGAACAGCGTGCGCCCGACGCGCTCGCTGTCCAGCCCGAAGCCTTGCGCCGCCGCCGCGGCGATCAATCCGTCCAGGTTCGTCGTGGGTGCCAGGTCGCGCCCCTGGTAAAGGGCGCCCTGCGCCAGCCCCGGCCAGTCGGCCAGCACCCTGCCGCCCTTGACCGCGCCGCCCAGCAGCATCGCCGCCGCAGCGGTGCCGTGGTCGGTGCCGCCGGTGCCGTTGGCCGCGGCGGTGCGGCCGAACTCGGTGGCCACCAGCACCGTGGTGCTCGACCAGGCCGGCCCCAGTCCGTCGCGCAGCGCCGCCAGCATGGCGTCGAGCGCCTTGAGCCGGGCCGCCAGGCGCGGCGCCTGCGCACTGTGCGTATCCCAGCCGCCGGTCTCGATCATGGCGATGCGCGGCCCGTCGGCGCGCGCCAGGAAGCCGGCGGCGAGCCGGCCCAGGCTGGCCGGGTCCTGACGTGCGCCGGCATCGCCGGCCAGCCCGCGCGCCTGCATTGCCGCGGTCCATAGCGGATGCAGCTGCGCATCCATCTCGTAGAGCTGGCCCACGCGTGCGAGCAGGTCGTCGGGCGCGGCCGGCAAGGCCGAGGGTGCGTACGAGCCGACCGCGGCCGCGCCACGCAGCGCGGCCGGCACCGTCGGCGCGAAGGCGATCGCATTGTCGTGGCGCGCCGGCAGCAGGCCCGCCAGCCGGTTCAACCAGCCGTCCTTGACCTGGTACGGCGCGCTGCCGCCGGTCTCGAGCACGTTCTGGCCGTCGAAGTGCGAGCGCTCGCGGTAGGGCGACGCCACCGCCTGCACGAACAGCGCCTGGCCAGCGGCGTACATGCGCGCCGTTTCCGCCAGCGATGGATGCAGGGCGAAGGTGCCGTCGAGCCTGCTGGCCTGCGCGGGGTCGATGGCCAGCGCGCCGCGCAGGCGCGCATAGCCCGGGTCGGCATAAGGGACCACCGTGTTCAGGCCATCGGCGGCGCCGCGCTGGATCACGAAGACAAAGCGGCGCTCGGTATCGGCGCCGGCCAGCGCCAGGCGCGGCAGGGTCAGCATGGCGCCCGCGCCGGCGGCGACGCGCAGGAAATCCCGGCGGGAAAATTGGGATGTCACGATGTCACCTCCGTTGGAAATCGGGCGAAACCAGCAGCAAGGCCAGCGCGGTCTGCGCACTCTCGGCGCGCGCGATGGCGCCGGCGGTGGATGCCGACAGCGTGCCGGCAAGCAGCTTCGGCCCGAGTTCGCGCGCGTCGATGCGGTCGCCCGCGCGCGCCGCGAAACGCTGCGCCAGCTCCACGCGCCGCACCAGCGCATCGGGCGCGGCCCAGCTCGCGGCGAGGTCGTCGTAACCGGCCGGCGAACCCGGCCGCCAGACCGGCTGGCCCAGCTGCGCCAGCACCGGGGCGAAATGCGCAACGCCCCCCTGCCCGCCCGCTTCGCGCAGGCCCAGGCCACGCAGCGAGGACACGGCCCACTCCCACGGCGACTTGAACTTGGCCGGCGCGCTGGCCCACGCTTCGGGCGACTGGACCAGCGCGCGGTACACCTCCGGCAACGCGCCGCCACTGCGCATGTACGCATCGGACAGCCGCGCGACCAGCGCGCTCGGCGGCGTATCGGCCACGAAATGGCGCGCCAGCTTGGTGGCGAGATGGCGCGCGGTGGCTTCCGACTGCGCCAGGTCGTGCAGCACCGCGAGCGCCTGCGCCTCGCCCTGCTGCGGGTAATCGCGGCCCAGCATGACGCGGGTGCCGGGTTCGTGCACGCGCGGCCGGAACAGGAAGCTGCCCGCCTCGCCGTCCTCGCGCGCGCCGAAGCCGCCCACGCTCCATCCCGTCAATGCGCGCGCGAACTCGGTCACGTCGGCCTGGCTGTAGCCGCTGCGCACGCCCAGCGTGTGCAACTCGAGGATTTCGCGCGCCAGGTTCTCGTTGAGGCCGAGCTGGCGCTGCGGCGCGCGCTGCGCGGCCACGCGCGCGGCCATGCTGTCGGGCCCGATCGAGCGCACCTGGTCCAGGAAGATCTGCATGGCGGGATGGCGCTCGACGGCCACCAGCATGTCCTCGAAGCGGCCCAGCACATGGGGGCGGATCGCCTCGGCCTCGAAGGCGCCGGCCAGCGCCGCCACCGCCGGCTTCTCCACCGACACCGCGAAGTGGTTCGACCAGAAATGGACCAGGCGCTCGACGAACGGCGCCGGCGTGACCAGCGCGCTGGCCACGCGCGCGTCGACCGCGTCGCGATAAGCTTCGCGGGTTTCGCGCTGCAACTGCTGGCGCGCCACGGCCTTGGCGTCGGAGCTGGCCTGGCGCACTTCACGCTGCTGGGCGCCGAACTCGCCGGCCAGCGCGGCGGTACCCGGCTGCGCGCGCCAGGCCGCGGGACGCGCCTCGTACTGCGCGAACTGGCCGATCAGCCAGCCGCGCGGATCGGCCGGCAGCGCCTCGTCCGGCCGCGCACCGAGCCCGAAGCGGTTGACCGCGATGGCGGCAGCGGCGATGGTGTTGTCGTTCATGCCTTGCTCCTCTCCAGGCCAGGCCCGCAAACGCGCGGCCATTGCTTGTCTTGCCTGCTCATGGCGCGCCCTTGGCGGGCCGTGCCGGCGCGCTGCGCAACGGGCCGCGCTGCACCAGCGCATCGGCCAGCTTCTGGCGCTCGTCGGCCGACAAGGTGGCAGCGAACGCCACCACGCTGTCTTCGAGCTTGCTGCGCGCCGCCGCATCGGCCTCGCGCGTGCGCGCCAGCGCGGCGGCCAGGGCCTGGCGCTCGAACTGCGGCTGGCGCAGCAACTGCTCCACTTCGCGGCGCCCGTCGCGCGCGGCCTCGAGCTGCGCCTGGGCGCCGCGCCGCGCCGCGCGCAGGCCCTGCAGGAACTCGCGGCGCTGCGCGGCATCGAGCCCGTCGGCGGCGAAGCGCAGCCCGCGCGGCTGCGTGGCCGCCGCCGCGCGCTCACCCGTGTACCAACGGTAGCCGCCACCGCCAATGGCGCCGAGCAGGAACACGTTGACCAGCACCGAGACCGCCAGCGCCACCTTGAACCGCTTCGGCATCCCCTCGCTCATTCGTCGCTCCCGCTATGTGCCATACCGCCGAAGGCGGTGGTCGCGTAAGGCAGGTCGATCGCCGCGGGTGCCGGCAAGGTGGCCAGCACGGCCGACACCAGCAATGCGCCCGCTACCGTGCCGGCCAGCCCCGCGCCGGCCAGGCCGAGGCCCGACCACCACCACGGCGCGCGCGCGGGGCGCGCCGCCGGCGCGCCGGCGGCGATGCGCCGCATCAACGCGGCATCGGGAGCGGCCACCACATGCCCGGCCAGCAGGGCGTCGAGCGCCGCGGCCTGCGCCAGTGCCGCGCGATGCTCGGGCAGCGCGGCCATGGCCTGGCCCGCGGCCCGTTCGCCGGCCGGCCAGTGCGCCGGATCGGCACCGTATGCCTCGGTCAGTGCGCGAAATCTCTCGGGTGTCATCGCATTTCCTCATCAGGGCCGCTGGCCGCCCGCTGCCAGCATCTCGCGCAGGCCGCGCCGCGCGCGCGCCAGCAGGCTTTCCAGCGCTTCGGTGCTGACGCCCATCAGTGCCGCCGCCTCCTCGGTGGACAACTCCTGGTAGTAATGCAGGACCAGTGCCTCGCGCTGACGCGCGGGCAGCCGCGCCAGCGCCGCGGCCACGCGCGAGCCCTGCATGGCCGCCTCCATCGCTTCTTCCGGACCGGCCTGCGGCGTGGCCTGTTCGGGCACGTCCTCGATGGCCTGCCCGCGCTCGCCGCGCAGGCGGTCGTAGCAGAGATTCAACGCGACCTTGTACAGCCAGGTGTCGAAGCGGGCCCGCCCCGGCTGCCAGCGCCCGGCCTGCTTCCACAGGCGCACGAACACTTCCTGGGCCACGTCTTCCGCCTCTGCCCGGTCGCCTAGCATGCGCGTGGCCAGCGCCAGCACGCGCGGCAGCTTGCGCGCGACCAGCTCGCGCACGGCGGCCGCGTCATGCCTGCCGACCCGCGCCAGCAGGACATCGTCGTCCGGATCCTTGTCGCTCAATGGGTGTGGTCTCGCTGGGGATCGTTGCGCCCGCCATGGTTGCCCGTGCCGCGCCGCCCCCGGGCAGGCGCGGCCCCTCCTCAGTAAACGTAGACCGGCGCGCGGTGATAGTAGGCCGGCCGTGCCGGCACGACCACGCAACCTGCCAGCGAAGCGGCAAGCAGTGCCGCGATCAGCACGCGTTTCATATCGTCCCCCCTCCTGTCATCGCCGGCGGCGGCGTGGGCTTGCGCATGAGCATCTCCAGTCGACCGCCGCGCGACAGGCGCGGCATGCCTTCTGTCATGTCTCTTAAACGTGCGCCGACAGGAAATCCGTCGGGCAAAAGCGTAAGAATTGATTACAGCGCGGGACGACCCTCACACGACCACGTCCACCCCTTCCATCACCCACTGGCGGAATGTCTGCAGCGCCGGCAGGTGCTGCTTCTGCTCCGGATAGCACAGGTAATAGCCCTTCTTGCTCAGCACGCGCGCGGGATGCGCCACGACCAGCGCGCCGGTGGCCAGTTCTTCCTCGATCAGGCAGCGCGGGATCAGTGCGATGCCCAGTCCCGACATGGCCGCCTGGGTGAGCAGCGAGAACTGGTCGAAACGCGCGCCGCTCCATGCCTTGCGCGTGGCCACGCCCAGCTCGGCGAACCAGTCCGGCCATGCCTCGGGCACGGTCGTGTGATGCAACAGCGGATAGCGCAGCAGGGCCGAAGGCGCGCGTGCCATGTCATCGGGCTCGCCCGTGAGCAGGCCGGGCCGGCACACCGGCAGCACTTCGCGTCCGGTCATGTAGTCGGCCAGGCTGCCCGGCCACACGCCGTCGCCGAAGCGGATGGCGGCGTCGAGATCGGGCTGGGAGAAATCGTAGCCCTGCGCATGCGGCACGAACTCCAGGCTGACATCGGGATGCTTCTCGAAGAACTGCGGCAGGCGCGGAATCAGCCACTTGGCGCCCAGGGTGGGCATGCTGGCGATATGAAGGGTGCCGCCGCGCCCCTGGCGGGCGATCAGTTCCACCGTGGCGGCTTCGATCTCGGTCAGGCTGGGGCGGATGCGGTCGAGGTAACGCTGGCCGGCATCGGTCAGCATCAGGCGCTGGCGCACGCGCTCGAACAATTCCACGCCGAGAAAGGCCTCCAGGCTGCGCACCTGCTTGCTGACGGCCCCTTGCGTCACATGAAGCTCGCGCGCCGCCACGGTGAAGCTGTTATAGCGCGCGGCGGCCTCGAAGGCCTGCAATTCAGTCAGCGACGGACACAAGCGTCGCATAGGTTACCCCTCACTTCACTACCAAATGGAATGATCACGCGATTTTATTTCGTTTGCGGCCTGCGTGCACGAACAAGCAGAATCGGGGCAGGCAGCTTTGACTTACTTCCAAGACCTTTCCGCCCTCCGCTTCTCTCCTCCTCGCCTTCTCCTTCAGGAACCCAACCATGCAACGCCGTAACATGCTCCGCCTCCTTGCCGCCACCGGCGCCGTCGCCGCCGGCCTGTCGCTGCCGGCAGCGGCCCAGGGTACCTACCCGACCAAGCCGATCACGCTGGTGGTGCCCTTCCCCGCTGGCGGCACCACGGACATCGTGGCGCGCATCGTGGCCGACAAGCTCGGCCAGCAGCTGGGCCAGGCGGTGGTGGTGGACAACCGCGGCGGCGCCGGCGGCAGCATCGGCACCGCATTCCTGGCCAAGGCCGCAGCGGATGGCTACACCCTGGGCATCGCCACGGCTTCCACGCACGGCATCAATCCGGCGGTGTACCCGCGCCTGGCCTATGACGCCACCAAGGACTTCACCACCATCACCAACCTGGCCTCCGTGCCCAACGTGATGAGCATCAACCCGGCAGTCAAGGCCAACGACATGAAGGCCTTCATCGCCCTGGCCAAGGCCCAGCCGAACAAGATGGCCTACGGCTCGGCGGGCAACGGCAGCGTGTCGCACATGATGGGCGAGCTGTTCAAGATGAGCAGCAAGACCGAGCTGCTGCACGTGCCTTACAAGGGCGTGGGCCCCGCGCTGAACGATGCGCTGGCCAACCAGGTGCAGGTGCTGTTCGACAACCTGCCGTCCTCGCTGCCCTTCATCGAAGGCGGCAAGCTGCGCGCCCTGGCGGTGGCTTCGCCCAAGCGCGTGCCGGCCCTGCCCAATGTGCCGACCTTCGCCGAACTCGGCCTGCCCGAAGTCAACGATGCATCGTGGTTCGGCCTGATCGCGCCGGCCAACCTGCCGGCCGACCTGCAGGCCAAGCTGCACGACGCCACCGTGAAGGTGCTTGCGCAACCGGAAGTCAAGGCTAAGCTTGAGAAGCTGGGCGCGGTGCCGGTCGGCAACACGCCGGCGCAGTTCGCCGCACAGATCAAGAGCGAAGTGGCGAAGAACAAGCGCATCGCCGGCGCAGCCAAGATCTCCCTGGATTAACCGAAGCTCATCATGACGGAAGCAGACCGAAAGACCGGGCTCACTCCCTACCTCCTGCAACTGCCGCAAGGTGAGAGCAGCCCGCTCTTTCTCGATTCGCCGCATAGCGCCACCACCTACCCGGCCGACTTCCGGCCGGCCGCCGGACTGCCCCTGCCGCTGCTGCGCCAGGCCGAGGACACCTTTGTCGACGAGTTGTACGCCGACGCCCCCGCACGCGGCATTGCGCTGCTGTGCGCGGGCTTCCCGCGCAGCTACCTCGATGCCAACCGCGGCATCGAGGAAATCGACGAAGCCGTGCTCGACGCGCCCTGGCCCGGCCCGCGCCAGGAAACCTCCAAGACCCGGCTCGGCAAGGGCCTGGTGTGGCGCGTGCTCGATACCGGCGAAGCCATCTACGACCGCAAGCTGAGCGTGGCCGAGGTGCAGGCACGCATCGCGCAGTACTACCTGCCCTACTACGCGCAGCTGCAGAAACTCGCGGACCAGGCCGTCGCGCAGCACGGCAGTGCGTGGCACATCAACTGCCATTCGATGCCGAGCGAAGCGGCGCAGTACGCCACGGAACACCCGGGCCTGCAGCATCCGGACTTCGTGGTCGGCGACCGCGACGGCACCACCTGCGACACGCGCTTCACCGACCGCGTCGAAGCCGTGCTGAAGGAACTGGGCTATGACGTCTGGCGCAACCACCCCTACAAGGGCGTGGAGATCGTGCGCGTGGTAGGCCAGCCGGCACAGCGCCGCCACAGCCTGCAGCTGGAGATCAACCGCAAGTTGTACATGGACGAAGTGGGTCTCGTGCACAACGCGGGCTTCGGCAAGCTCAAGGCGGATCTCAATCATCTGCTCGACGAGCTCAAGGCTTTCGTCACGACGACCCCGGCCCGCTGATCCCTGGCGCCTGCCACGCCCATGCGCGGCAGGCGGCGCGGCTGTGCAATGCAGCCGCGCAGACGTGCCCGGCAAGCGGCATGGCGCCCGCATTCATCGCCATCGCGATCGCGGCAATACCTCGGAGAACGCAGCGGAAGAACCTAGGGTAGTACCTAGGATCGGGAGATTTCGGAACTTTGGGGCATGGCTTTCCTCTATCATGGCAGACCTTTGCCAACCCCTTTTGCCTCAAAGCAAGACGATCCCGTGATCCGACGAATCTCCGACCTGATCGGCCGCCGCCTGTGCGCGCTCGCTGCCGCAGTGGCAGGTGCGATCGCCCTGGCGGGCTGCGCCGATACCCCGCTCAACGATAGCGATGCCGTGGCGAGCACGCCAGGCACCGCCACCGCGGCCGCCAAGGCCGCCACGCCGGCGCCGGCCGCCACCCGTTTGCCGCCTTCCCCGTCCGCCACGCCGCCCACCAAGACCGTGACCTTGCCCGCGCAAGGCCGCGTGAGCCTGGCCGAGTACCGCGCGCAGATGCGCCAGCAACTGATGCAGACCGAGAACGCCAGCGCCGACGTGGCCGACTGCGCGGCGCACGCCAGCTGGGTGGTGCCGCGCTCGGCCAGCTTCGATGCGCTGAAGATTCCCACCGGTGCGCTCGGCGCCGGCCAGGCCACGGTGGAACCGTGGGATGGACGCTTCTCGCAAGGCAAGCAAGCCGTGCCGGTAAGCTCCGTGGTGACCTTCGCCGCCACCGCGCACAAACGCAATGCCGAGGCGCAGTGGGAACCGGTCAAGGTGCGCTGCGGCTATGCCGAAGGCATGATGCTGGCCTACGAACTGCTCGATGGCAGCGGCACCGTCATCAGCGAGCCGGCGGCCGCGCCCGCGGTACACGGCAACACCCGCCAGGCCGCCAGCGCCAAGGGGCACAAAGGCAGCAAGGCGGCCAAGTCCGGCTCGGGCAAGGCTTCCGGCACCAAGTCCACCAAGGCGTCGAGCAGCAGCAGCAGCAAATCCACCACCAAGAGCACCAGCAAGTCCGGCAAGAAAGCGCAGCACTGACGTCGCCTGATGCCGGGGACAAGGCAGGCCGCGTCCGACGCGGCCTGCTGCCTTGCGCTCAGTCCAGCTGCGCGAGGATCGCCTGCAGCATGGCCGCGCCCAGCAGCGCGCTGCGCGCGCCGTTCCAGCCCACCGACGGATCAGGCTGGTCGGCATTGTCCTTGAACGGCATCTCCAGCGTCAGCGACAGGCAGCCGAAGGTATGGCCGATGTACTTCGAGGCCAGCTTGAGCGCATCCGCGTTGTACTTGCTCGCCGCATAGCCGTACACATCCTGGAAGTCCGGCGTGGCGCGCTTGAATGCTTCGATGAAGCGCTGCTGCTCGGCGCGTTGCGCCTCGGTGAAGCCCGGCAGCATCTCGCTGCCGGCGACGAAGTTATAGGGCAGGCCCTCGTCGCCGTGGATATCGAAGAACATGTCGCAGCCGGTCGCCTCGATGGCGCGGCGCACGTGGTACACCTCCGGGCTGGTCTGCGGGTCCGGCGCCATCCATTCGCGGTTCAGGTTGGCCCCGGCCGCGTTGGTGCGCAGATTGCCGCGCGCGGCGCCGTCCGGGTTCATGTTCGGCACGATATGGAACACGGCGCGCGCCAGCAGGCTGCGCGCGACCGGGTCGCCGGCCCACAAGCCGGTACCGGTCAGGCGCTGCAGCACGCCTTCGCAGAACCACTCGGCCATGGTTTCGCCGGGATGCTGGCGCGCGATCATCCAGATGGTCTTCTTGCCCTCGCCGGCCTTGCCGATGGTCACCGCGGTCATGTCGCGGCCGTCCACCGTGCTGCCCAGGTGCGACAGGCTGGCCAGCGGCGAGCGCTGGCAGGCGGCCAGCAGCGACAGGTGGCGATCTTCGGAATACGGCTCGAAGTACGCCAGCCAGACGCTGTCGTGCTCCGGCGTGAACGAGACCGTCATGGTGCTGCCGTCAAAGGCAGTGGGCACGCGGAACCAGTGCGCGCGGTCGTACGAGGCCACGGCCTGGTAGCCCCGCCAGCCATCCGGGTAAGTGCAGTCGCCCGCATTCAGGAACTGCAGGCTGCAGGCCTGGCCGGCCGCGCCCTGCAGGCGAAAATGGAACCACTGGCGGAATTCCGCGTGCGAGTCGGCGCGGATGCGCAGCCGGATATCGCTGGCCTGCGCGAGCGATTCGACCTCGATGGCGCCTGCGTCGAAGCTGGCGGAGATATGCAGGGCTGGTGTCATGGCTTGTGGATTCTCGAAAGCGTGTGCAGGAGCGCGTCGGCGCCGGTGCGTGAGCGGGCAGGCGGTTGCCGCTCAGTCCTCCAGGCGCCGGCGGAACACCCAGCGCGCATCGTCCGACGCCTCATTGTCGAAGGCATAGCCATCCTCGGCGAAGCGCTTGAGCTTGGCCGGCTCGGTGATCCGGTGGGTCACCGCGTAGCGCGTCATGGTGCCGCGGGCGCGCTTGGCATGGAAGGAAATGATCTTGTAGCGGCCACCCTTCCAGTCCTCGAACACCGGCGTGACGATGCGCGCGCCGAGCACCTTGGGGCGCACCACCTTGAAATACTCCTCGGAAGCGAGGTTCACCAGCACCGGCTGGCCTTCGGCCTTCTGCGCCTTGAAGTCTTCCTGCAGCAGCCTGGTGACGTCGTCGCCCCAGAAGGCGTAGAGGTCCTTGCCGGCAGCCGTATCCAGGCGCGTGCCCATCTCCAGGCGGTAGGGCTGCATCCAGTCCAGCGGGCGCAGCACGCCATACAGGCCGGAGAGGATGCGCACATGCTTCTGCGCAAACGCAAGGTCGTCGGTGGACAGGGACGGCGCGTTCAGGCCTTCGTACACATCGCCGTTGAAGGCCAGCACGGCCTGCTTGCTGTTGGCGGCCGAGAACTCGGGGGACCAGTCGCCGTAGCGCGTGGCGTTGAGCACGGCGAGCTTGTCGGAGATATCCATCAGCGCGCCGATATCCTGCGGGGCGAGCTTGCGCAAGCGCTCGATCAGCACCGCCGAGCGCTCGATGAAACGCGGCAGCGTATGGGTCTTCAGACGCGCGGGCGTCTCGTAGTCGAGCGACTTGGCAGGGGACAGGACGATGAGCATGGCAAAATCGCGGCAAACACAAAGACCAGATTGTAACGAATGCCATCACACTCCACCGAAGCCACCGCCGCCGCCGCGCCGCGGGTGGTGCTTGACTCCAATATCTGGGTTGACCTGCTGGTGTTCGCCGACCCGCATGCCGAGCCCATCCGGGCCGCGCTGCGCGCCGGCGCCATCGCCGCCGTGATCCGCCCGGACTGCCGCGAGGAACTGCGCCGGGTGCTGGCCTATCCGCAATTCGCCCATTTTGGCGTCGACATCCCCGCCGCCATGGCTACCGTGGACAGCCTCACCACCCTCATGGCGATTCCCGCCGAGGCCGACACGCTGGCGGCGCGCCTGCCGCGCTGCCGCGACACCGACGACCAGAAATTCATCGAACTGGCGCACTTTGCCGGGGCCGCCTGCCTGGTTTCCAAGGACAAGGCCGTGCTCAAGCTCAAGGGTCGCCTGCGCCGCCAGAGCGGCGTGGACATCCTGCTGCCGCAGGCCTTTCCGGCCTGGCTGGCGGCGCGCGCGGGTGACGCCCCGCAGGCGCCGGCCGATCCCCGCTAGAATGCCGGGATCGCTTCCTGCCCATTGACCATCCGGACCGTTCCTCCCGACCGTCCCAGCCTGACGCAGCTTCCCATGTCCAGCCAAGCCTCCTTCCTGCCGCCCCCGCTCACGCCGCCGCCTTCGCGCCTGCCCAAGGTCGGCACCACTATCTTCACCGTGATGTCGGCGCTGGCCGCCGAGCGCAATGCAGTCAACCTCGGCCAGGGTTTCCCGGACTTCGACTGCGACCCGAGGATCGTCGACGCCGTCGCGCATTCCATGCGCTCGGGCCTGAACCAGTACCCGCCGATGGCAGGCGTGCCCAAGCTGCGCCAGGCCATCGCCGACAAGATCGGCAAGCTCTATGGCCACGCCTACGACTGGGACAGCGAGATCACGGTCACGGCCGGCGCCACCCAGGGCATTCTCACCAGCATCCTGTGCGCGGTGCATCCGGGCGACGAAGTGATCGTGCTCGAGCCGTGCTACGACAGCTACATCCCGGCCATCGAGCTGGCCGGCGGCAAGGTGGTATCGGTCGCGCTCGACGCGCCGCATTTCCGCGTGCCCTTCGACCGCATCGCCGCGGCCATCACGCCGCGCACGCGCATGCTGATGATCAACACGCCGCACAATCCCACCGGCACCATCTGGCGCGCCGGCGACATGGAGCGCCTGACCGCGCTGCTGGCCGGCACCGACATCCTGCTGCTGTCCGACGAAGTCTATGAACACATGGTGTTCGACGGCCAGCCGCATGAATCGGTCTCGCGCCATCCGGAGCTGGCCCGCCGCAGCTTCGTGGTGTCGAGCTTCGGCAAGACCTACCACGTGACCGGCTGGAAGGTCGGCTACGTCGCCGCGCCGGCGGCGCTCTCGGCCGAATTCCGCAAGGTGCACCAGTTCAACGTATTCACGGTCAACACGCCCGTGCAGCACGGCCTGGCCGACTACATGGCCGACCCCGCGCCGTATCTCGGCCTGGCCGACTTCTACCAGGCCAAGCGGGACTTCTTCCGCGCCGGGCTGGCCACCACCCGCTTCAAGCTGCTGCCGTCCGACGGCACCTACTTCCAGTGCGTGGACTACTCGGCCGTCTCGAACATGAGCGAAGCCGATTTCTCGATGTGGCTGACGAAGGAAATCGGCGTCGCGGCGATCCCGGTGTCGGCCTTCTACTCGCAGCCGCGCGAATCCGCCGTGGTGCGGTTCTGCTTCGCCAAGAAGGAGCAGACGCTGGCGCTGGCGCTGGAGCGGCTGAAGAATCTGTAAGGGATTTCCGGGGATTTCCCGGTGTTTCCGGGGCCTCGGGGTCCACGCCTCAAGGCCCGCGGCGGCGCACGCGGGGAGCCGCGCCCCCCTTACTTCCTCCGGCTGAGCATCAGCTCCGTATTTGCCTTGCGCTCCGCATTCACCCTCTGCACCGAAGGGCGCTCCGACATGCGCTTGAGATAGTCCTTGACCGGCAGCTCGGCCAGCATGTCGTCGCCGTAGATGATTTTCGTGCACGACGAGATCAGCGGCAGGTGCACGATCGCCGCGCAGTCGGCCAGCGTGAAGGTGTCGCCGGCGATATACGGCGAGAACTTCGCCAGCCTGGCAAACCCCGGGATATAGCGTTCGAGCAGCTTGCGCTGCCGCTCCTTGGTGCCGTCGCTCACCTTGCCGCCGAAGAAGGCCTCGGGGTACAGCTCGCGCGCGGTCAGCTCCAGGTAGAGCTCCAGGAAGGTCACCAGTTCGCGCACCTTGCCGGCCTGGTACGGGTCCGCCGGCAGCAGCGGCAATTGCGGGTAGGTGGACTCGATATAGGCGTCCAGCACTTCGGACTCGCACAGCGGGCCGCGATCGGTGATCATGTAGGGCACCTTGCCCAGGGGCGATGCATCGTGATCGGTTTCGCCGAGCCAGGCCAGCACTTCCTCGAACGGCAGGTTCTTTTCCAGCAAGGCCAGCTTGACCTTGTTGTAGTAGTTGCTGGCGGAAAATCCGCAGAGCTTCAGCATGTCGTCTCTCTCCTCGTTATGGGTGGCCACGGCGTGGCCCCGCAATTCATCGTCATACACCGTCCGGCGCGCAAGGAACCGGCAGGCATGTGGGCCATGGCAGACTCTGGCGGCTGCCTGTGGCCGATCAGCGCACGCCGCTTGCACCCGGCGACTGTCGCGGATGATGCAGAAAACGTACGATCGTGCTAATTTAACCACAACTTTCTGGACGGACTATGAGCACTTTCACCATCGACACCCTCGGCATCGTGGGCACCGGCGCCATGGGCCGGGGCATCGCGCAGATCGCCGCGCAGGCCGGCCTGACCGTCAGCCTGTACGACACCAACCCGCAGGCCGTGGCGGCCGCGCGGCAGTACCTGCAGGATACCTTCGCCAAGCTGACCGAGAAGGGCAAGATGAGCGCCGAATCCAGCGCGGCCGCGCTGGCGCGCGTGCTGCCCTGCAATGCGCTCGAAGACCTGGCCGGCTGCGACATGGTGCTGGAAGCCATCGTCGAGCGCCTGGAAGTCAAGCGTGAGCTGGTGGCCAGGCTCGAAGCCATCCTGCGCCCGGATGCCGTGATCGCCTCCAACACCTCTTCGCTGTCGGTCACCGCGATCGCGGTCGGCGCGAAGCACCCGGGTCGCGTCGCCGGCTACCACTTCTTCAACCCGGTGCCGCTGATGAAGGTGGTCGAGGTGATCGACGGCCTGTCGGGCGACCCCGCCGTGGGCGATGCGCTGATGGCACTGTCGCGCCGCCTGGGTCATACCCCGGTGCGCTGCAAGGACATGCCCGGCTTCATCGTCAACCACGCCGGCCGCGGCATGAACATCGAAGGCCTGAAGGTTGCGCAGGAAGGCGTGGCCGGGTTCGCCGACATCGACGCCATCATGCGCGAGCAGGCAGGCTTCCGCATGGGCCCGTTCGAGCTGATGGACCTGACCGGGCTGGACGTGTCGCACCCGGTGATGGAATCGATCTACAACCAGTTCTACCAGGAACCGCGCTACCGTCCGTCGCCGATCACGGCGATCCGCTCGGTGGGCGGCCTGATCGGCCGCAAGGCCGGCGCCGGTTTCTACCGCTATGCCGACGGCCAGAAGCAGTTGCCCGCCACCACCGCGGCGCCCGCCACGCGCCCCGCCAGCGTGTGGGTGAGCCGTGCAGACGAACGCGGCCACGCCATGGCCGTCAAGCTGATCCACGCACTCGGCATGACGCCCGAAGCCGGCAACCTGCCGTCTGGCGAAGCCCTGATCGTAGTCACGCCGCTGGGCCTGGACGCCACCACCTGCGCGCTGCAGGAAGGCCTGGATCCCGCCCGCGTGGTCGCCATCGACACGCTGATGCCGTTCGAGGCCACCAAGCGCCGCACGCTGATGACCACGCCGGCCACCACCGCCGACATGCGCGAAGCCGCGCACGGCCTGTTCGCGGCCGACGGCGTGCCGGTCACGGTGATCCGTGACTCGGCCGGCTTCGTGGCCCAGCGCATCATCAGCTGCATCGTCAATATCGCCAGCGACATCGCGCAGCAGCGCATCGCCACGCCGGTCGACATCGACCTGGCCGTGAACCTGGGCCTGGGCTATCCCAAGGGCCCGCTGGCGCTGGGCGACGCGATCGGCCCGCACCTCGTGCTGACCGTGCTGCGCAACCTGGAGCGCCTGACCGGCGACATGCGCTACCGCCCCAGCCCGTGGCTGTGGCGCCGCGCCGGCCTCGGCCTGTCGCTGCTGGCCGAAGAGCAGTAATCCCGCGACCGCAAGCCCCCAGGGCTTGCGGTCGTTTCGCATCTGATTGCGCTGTCGCGGCCATGCTCCGCGCCAGCCCCGTTTCCGCCACCGAGCCGCCATGACCGCACAGCTGCTTTCCGAACGCGTCGACACCACCCTGGTGCTGACCATCTCGAACCCCGAGGCACGCAACGCACTGCACCCGGACATCTACGCGGCGTCGCAGGAAGCGCTGGAGCTGGCCTCGCGCGACGACGAAGTGCGCGCGGTGGTGATCACCGGCGCCGACGGCGTCTTCTGCGCCGGCGGCAACCTCAACCGCCTGCTCGGCAACCGCGCCAAGCCGCAGTCGGTGCAGGCCGAGAGCATCGAGGTCCTCAACCACTGGATCGAAACGCTGCACGCCTTTCCCAAGCCCATCATCGCGGCGGTGGAAGGCCCCGCGGCGGGCGCCGGCTTCTCGCTGGTGCTGGCCTGCGATTTCGTGGTGGCCGCCAGCGACGCCAAGTTCGTCATGGCCTATGTCAAGGTCGGCCTCACGCCAGACGGCGGTGGCTCCTACGAGCTGGCGCGCGCCCTGCCGCGCCAGCTGGCCTCCGAGCTGATGATGGAGGGCAAGCCCGCGGATGCCGCGCGCCTGGCCCATTTCGGCCTGGTCAACCGCGTGGTGGCGCCAGGCCAGGCGCTCACCGAGGCGCTGCGCCTGGGCGAATCGCTGGCCGCGCAGTCGCCGCACGCGGTGGGCCGCATCAAGGGACTGATCAACCATGCGGGCACCGCCAGCCTGACCGAGCACCTGGCCGAGGAGCGCGACAACTTCGTGGCCGCGCTGCACCACAAGGACGGCGGCGAAGGCATCGGCGCCTTCCTGGAGAAGCGCAAGCCGCGCTACCGCTAGGCACCCGGGCAGCAGCGCATCCGCGCACCGAGCCACGCATGCCCGCGCAGACGGGCAACAGCAAAACAGCACCGGAGACACGCATGGAAATGCCGCCCTCGCCCCGCCGCCGCGTCTACCTGATGCGGCATGGCGCGGTGACCTACTTCGACGAGACCGGCCGCCCCGCGCTGCCCGAACTCGTGCCGCTGAACGAAACCGGGCGCGCCCAGGCCAGCGCCGCCGGCCGCGCCTTTGCCGCCGAACAGGTGCGCTTCGACCGCATCATCGTCAGCGGCCTGCCGCGCACCGTGGAAACCTCCGAGCGCGTGCTGGCGGAAATCCCGGGCATGGCCGACGCCGCGCTCGAAACCTGGCCCGCGCTGCAGGAAATCCGCGGCGGCAAGCTGGCCGGCATCGGCGACGACAAGCTGCGCGATGCCTTCATCGGCGCCTTCGAAGGCGAAGTGCCCGAAGACAAGCGCTTTCTCGACGGCGAGAGCGTGGGCGAATTCCTCGACCGCGTGCTGCCGCAACTGCAACGCCTGCGCGACGACCCCGGCTGGGACACTGCCCTGCTGGTGCTGCACGGCGGCACCAACCGCGCCATCCTCTCCCACGCCATCGCCTGCGGGCGCCGCGTGTTCTACGGCAGCCTGATGCAGACCGCCGGCTGCATCAATGTGCTGGACGTGGGCGACGCGCCCGCGGACTGGGTGGTACGCATGCTGAACTATTCGCCGCCTACGCCGGTGCACAGCGGCACGCGCCACACCACGATGGAAGTGCTGCTGCACCAGTACCTGCGCTTTCGCGACCTGCAGGCGCCGCCACGCTAGGCATGCCCGCGCGGAAACCGAATCGCGCAACGCAATACACTCTGCTCACGCAGACCCGAATCCAAGAAGACCAGACGACGCGGCATACCCGGAAACACCGAAATAACGGAGACAGCATGAGCAACAACGTTTCGAACTTCGAAGGCACGCGGCCGGTGGCCGAGCAGCAACGCTTCGACCTGGCCGCGCTGGAAGCCTGGATGGGCGAGCACGTGGCCGGCTTTGCCGGCCCGCTGACCATCGAGCAGTTCAAGGGCGGGCAGTCCAACCCCACCTTCAAGCTGATCACGCCGGGACAGACCTACGTGATGCGCGCCAAGCCCGGCCCGAAGGCCAAGCTGCTGCCCTCGGCCCACGCCATCGAGCGCGAATACCGCGTGATGGCCGCGCTGGCCGGCACCGACGTGCCCGTGGCGAAGATGTACGCCATGTGCGAGGACGAGGGCGTGATCGGCCGCGCCTTCTACATCATGGAATTCGTCGCCGGCCGCGTGCTGTGGGACCAGTCCCTGCCCGGCATGACGACGGCCGAACGCGGGGCCATCTATGACGAGATGAACCGTGTCATCTCCGCGCTGCATACCGTCGACTACAAGGCCATCGGCCTGGGCGACTACGGCAAGCCGGGCAACTACTTCTCGCGCCAGATCGAGCGCTGGACCAAGCAGTACAAGCTGTCCGAGACCGAGAGCATTCCCGCCATGGATTCGCTCATGGCCTGGCTGCCCGACCACATCCCGCAGGAAGATGCCGACCTGACCTCGATCGTCCACGGCGACTACCGGCTCGACAATCTCATGTTCCACCCCACCGAGCCGCGCGTGCTGGCCGTGCTCGACTGGGAACTGTCCACGCTCGGCCATCCGATGGCCGACTTCGGCTACCACTGCATGAGCTGGCACATCGCCCCGGGCCAGTTCCGCGGCATCGCCGGGCTGGACTACACGAGCCTGGGCATCCCGGATGAAGCCGCGTACCGCCGCACCTACGAGAAGCGCACCGGCCGGCCGATCACCGGCGACTGGAATTTCTACCTGGCCTTCAGCATGTTCCGCATCGCCGGGATCCTGCAGGGCATCATGAAGCGCGTGGTGGACGGCACGGCGTCGTCGGCGCAGGCACTGGATGCCGGCAAGCGCGCGCGCCCGATGGCCGAAATGGGCTGGGAGTACGCGAAGAAGGCAAAGCAATAAGGCCAGGCAACGAAGAAAGCGCTCTCGCTGCTCTCGCTGCACTCCAGCGCTGCCTGTTGCCATGAAGAGCCTCTTCCCCGACGGGGAAGAGGCTCTTTTCTTTCCGCACCAGTTGTCATATCACACGATATGTGTGGCAGCCTGCCCGCAGCCGGAAAGGTGCGACCCGGGAGGCACAGCCCGACATTATTGTCATAAATCCGCCCCTAGACCTTCCCCGGACTTCAGGCTATCATCAAACAGATACGACAACATACAACACCCATACAATAACGGAGACAGCAGCAATGCCGACCAGCCGCCGTACGTTCCTCTCCCAGCTCTCCGCCCTGGGCGCCACCGCCGCTGCGGGCGGCCTGGGCACCGCAGGTACCCTCCTGTCCTCCGCCGCACAGGCAGCCGACTGGCCCACCCACCCCATCCGCATGGTCGTGCCCTACCCGGCTGGCGGCTCGTCGGACATCATCGCCCGCCTGATCAGCAAGCAGCTCGGCGAAGCGCTCGGCCAGCCCATCGTGGTGGACAACCGCCCCGGCGCCAACGGCAATATCGGCGCGGCAATGGTGGCGCAGGCCGGCACCGACAACCACACGCTGCTGCTGTGCGACGTCGGCGCGCTGGCCATCAGCCCATCCGTCTACACCAAGCTCACCTTCGATCCGGGCAAGGCCCTGAAGGGCGTGTCGATGCTGGCTTACTCGCCGCACCTGCTGGTGGTCCACCCCTCCGTGCAGGCCAACAACCTGAAGGAACTGGTGGAGCTTTCCAAGCGCACCCAGCTCAATTTCGCCGTCACCGCCATCGGCAGCGCGCCGCACCTGGCTGGCGTGGCGGTGGCGCAGGCCACCGGCGCCAAGTGGCAGTACGTGCCCTACAAGGGCGGCTCGCAGGCCGTGGCCGATACCGTGGGCGGCGTGGCGCAGGTGCTGATGAACGGGATGCTGGCAACGCTGCCGCAGGTGCAGGCCGGCAAGCTCAAGGTGCTGGCGGTGTCCAAGAAGACACGCATGCCGCTGGTCGGGCAGGTGCCGACCATCGCAGAACAGGGCGTGCCCGGCTTCGAGTCCGGCACCTGGCAAGGCGTGATGGCGCCGGCCGCGATGCCCGATGCGCTGGTGGCGCGCATCAGCGCCGAGCTGATCCGCATCATCCGCTTGCCCGAGGTACGGGCCCAGCTGGCCGGCCAGGGCGCCGAGGTGGTGACCATGACGCCGCAGGAGACCAACAAGTTCTTCGTGGCCGAGCGGGCGCGCTGGGCCGCGGTGGTGAAGCAGGCCGACGTGCGGCTGGACTGAGCGGCCCCGCCAGACCCGCGCCTTCCCGGCAAACAAAAAGGCCGACTCTCCGCGAGTCGGCCTTTTTGCATGGGGTGCGCCAGCCGCATGCGCCGGCGCTGCGCTCAGTCTCCCAGCGCCACCCCTTCACGCCGCGGGTCGGCACCGCCCGCCCACGCCCACTTCCCGTCCGGGCGCTGGCGCCGCATGATGGCCTGCGTGCCGCTGGTCATCTCGATCTGCGCCACCTGGTGCCCGCGTTCCGTCAGGCCCTGCGCCAGCGCCGGGCTGACCAGTCCGGCTTCCAGTTCGGTCGGGCCGTTACGGCTGCCGAAGTTGGGCAGGTTGATCGCGGCCTGCACGTCCATGTTCCAGTCCAGCAGGCCCACCAGCGTCTTGGAGACGTACTCGATGATCTGCGAACCGCCGGGCGAGCCTACCGTGGCCACCAGCTTGCCGGTCTCGCGGTCGAACACCAGCGTCGGCGCCATCGACGAGCGCGGGCGCTTGCCCGCCTGCACGCGGTTGGCGACCGGCTTGCCGTTCTCGCTCGGCACGAACGAGAAATCGGTGAGCTGGTTGTTCAGCACGAAGCCGCGCACCATCAGGTGCGAGCCGAAATAGCTCTCCACCGTGGTGGTCATGGAGATCGCGCCGCCGGCACTGTCCACGGCCACGATCTGCGAGGTGGACACACGCGGCGGCGAGCGGTCCGGCGCCAGCGCGACGCTGGTGCCGGGCGGCACGCCGGGCTCGGCCTTGCCCATGCTCTTGTCGCCGATCAGGCTGGCGCGCTGGGCCAGGTAGGCCGAGTTGATCAGGCCGGCCACGTTGACCGGCACGAAGTCCGCGTCGGCCACGTAGAGGCCGCGGTCGGCATAGGCCAGCCGCCCCGCTTCGGACACCACGTGCACGGCATCGACGGTGGGTTCCAGGCCGGCCGGCGAGTTCACCTGCCGGGGCGCCATCGCGGCCAGCGCATACCTCGGATCCTTGGCCTCCAGCGCCTGCAGCGTGCCGAGCATCTGCGCGATGGCGATGCCGCCCGACGACGGTGGCGGCATGCCGCAGACCTTCCAGCGCTTGTAGTCGCTGCAGACCGGCGCGCGCTCCTTGGCGCGGTAGTCGCGCAGGTCCGTCAGCGAGAGCGAGCCCGGGTTGGCGCTGCCATTGACCTGCTTGACGATCTCGCCGGCGATCGGCCCGGTGTACAGCGCATTGGGCCCGCGCCGCGCGATCTCGCGCAGGGTCCGGGCCAGCGCCGGGTTCTTCAGCATGGTGCCGACCGGCTTGGCCTTGCCATCCGGCGTGAGGAAGTAGGCCGCCATCTCGGGCGAGTTCGGCAGGAACTTGTCGGCGGCGATCTGCGTATAGAGGCGTGGCGAGATCGGGAAGCCCTTCTCGGCCAGGTCGATGGCGGGCTGGAACAGCTTGGCCCAGGCCAGCTTGCCGTGCTGGCGGTGCGCCAGCTCGAGCGCGCGCAGCACGCCAGGCGTGCCCACCGAACGGCCGCCGATCTGGCCTTCGCTGAAGCTCATCGGCTTGCCGTCGGCACGCATGAAGAGGTTCTCGTCGGCGCCGGCGGGCGCGGTCTCGCGGCCATCGTAGGACTGCACGCGCTTGCCGTCCCAGTACATGATGAACGCGCCGCCGCCGATGCCGGTGGCCTGCGGCTCGACCAGGGTCAGCACGGCCTGCATGGCGATCGCCGCATCGATGGCGGAGCCACCGTCGCGCAGGATCTTGCGGCCCGCCTCGGTAGCCAGCGGGTTGGCCGCCGCGGCCATATGCCTGTCGGCGAACGTGGTGGTCATGCCCTGCCGGTAGCCCGAGGCCACTTCCGGCGCCGGCGGCATGGCGGTGGCCGGCGCGGCGGGCGCGGTGCTTGCCGCAGGCGGCGCGCTGGTCGGGGTCGAGCAGGCGCCTAGCAGCGCAAGCGCCGCGGCCGCCGCGAGCGGGCCGCGCCAGAGCGCCGTTGAATATACCTGGATTGCCATGCCTACCTCCTCCGGGGGGAAAGCCGCCATTGTAGGGCGTCGGCACGCGTGCGACACCCGCAGCAAACTGCGGGACAGCCCCGATGGACCGCGCGCGGCAATCGTGGGCCATCGGGCGGCGACCGGGCCGAGCGATTTTTTTTTCGCCGCGCCAACCCCACCGGCAAGCCTGGCTCGTTTCACTGGCAGCGCCCTGCCGCCGGCACCGCCGGCGCGGCCCTTTCCGGAGAAATGAACATGCACAAGCGCCTGGTAGTCCTGGCCGTTGCCCTGGCAATGGCCGCGTGTGGCGGACCGTCCCCCAGCCCGCAGGCGAGCCCCGCCGGCGACGACAACGGCGCGGCCGCCCAGCCGCCGGCTTCGTTGCCCGGGCGCAGCGCCGCGCACACGGCGACGCCGCCCGCGCCCCCTGCCGCTACCACCACGCCCGCCACCCCCGCCACGC